>NZ_LT984884.1:2400000-2736162 GCF_900258515.1 Lentibacillus sp. Marseille-P4043
TGTTTTTTCATAATATGCTTCCCTTCCAGTAACGGAGATTGATTTCTTGCTTCGTTATTATAGTTATGATAAAGTACAAACGAGTTTAAATGAATATACGTTTTATCCTATCATATTGTTTCAAAATCTGTTCACATTTTTAAAAAATATGGTGGGTTTTTCATGTTATAATAAGATTTAGATTAGAAAAGTGTATGCAAACGATTATGTTTGAATATCCTTTTTAAGTTTTGTGGGGGTAATAAAGTGCATATCATAAAGGTTGGATTTAATTATAAGTCAGCCCCAGTTGAAATCAGGGAAAAGCTACAATTTCCTGAACAAGAAATTGGTCGTGCCATGTTGCGATTAAAAGATCAGAAAAGTATTTTAGAAAATGTAATTGTTTCGACATGTAACCGAACGGAAATTTATGCGGTCGTTGATCAAGTTCACACAGGACGCTATTATATAAAACATTTTTTAGAAGAATGGTTTCAAGTTGATAAGGAGGAATTTTCTTCTTATTTGCGAATTGCGGAAAGTGATGGTGCGATTGAGCATCTTTTTCGTGTAGCATCTGGCCTTGATTCCATGGTTCTTGGAGAAACACAAATCCTTGGGCAGGTAAAACAGGCATTCTTAACTGCTCAGGAGGTACAAACAACAGGAACCATTTTTAATGAGCTGTTTAAACAGGCAATCACGTTTGCTAAACGGTCACATAAAGAAACTGCAATTGGCGAACAGGCAGTTTCTGTCAGTTATGCAGCTGTAGAGTTAGCCAAGAAAATCTTTGGCAATTTACAGAATAAGCATGTTGTCATTCTTGGTGCGGGTAAAATGGGTGAATTAGCGGCTGAAAATCTTCATGGCTCAGGGGCAACCGAAATAACGGTAATCAACCGGACTCTTGAAAAAGCTGAGCATTTGGCTGAAAAATTTCAGGCAAAGGCAGAACAGTCGGATCACCTGTTGGAAGTCATGAAGGATGCTGACATCTTAATCAGCTCAACAGGATCGAATTCTGTTGTACTAACAAAAGAAGATTTAGAACCGATTCAGAAAAGACGAAAAGGCAGCCCGTTATTTCTTGTTGATATTGCTGTTCCAAGAGATCTAGATTCACGGTTGAGTGAATTAGACAGTGTTTTCTTATATGATATTGATGATCTGCAACACATTGTAGATGAAAATATGGCATCACGTAAAGCGGAAGCGGAAGCAATTGAAGTAATGTTAGAAGCAGAAATTGTCACATTTAATGAATGGCTAAAGACGTTAGGAGTAGTTCCTGTCATATCAGCATTAAGGAAAAAAGCATTGGCTATTCAAG
The DNA here is from genome assembly GCF_900258515.1 of Lentibacillus sp. Marseille-P4043. Taxonomy (NCBI): domain Bacteria; kingdom Bacillati; phylum Bacillota; class Bacilli; order Caryophanales; family Bacillaceae; genus Lentibacillus; species Lentibacillus sp. Marseille-P4043. The sequence continues at coordinate 2,401,316 of NZ_LT984884.1, forward strand.
CTGGTACAATGGAAAGCATTGAGCGGAAAATGCCTGACTTAACAGCTCGCGAGAAAAAAGTACTGAATAAACATACAAAAAGTATTATTAATCAATTGCTCAAAGAGCCCGTTACACAAGCAAAAGAAATGGCTGCAAGTGAAAAAGCGGATGAAACATTGGCATTATTCATGAATATTTTTGGAATAGAAGATGACGTGAAAACTGAGATTGAAAAACAGGCAAAAAAAAATAATAATGTAGAGCAAAATGAAAATGTATCCTTTCCGAACCTAAAAACGTTGAATGCGCAGTAAGATGAAAGGATTCCCTTTATGACTGAATCAAAATGGCTTTATGAGATCATACTTATCATTTATGGTTTAAGTTTGATTGGATACTTTATCGACTTTATACAACATAACCGGAGGGTGAATCAAATTGCCTTCTGGTTACTTAGTATGGTTTGGGTTATACAAACCGCTTTTTTGTTAAGTGAAGTATTTTTTGAAGCAGCTTTTCCAGTCTTTACAATTTATGATAGTCTATTCTTTTATTCATGGGTACTTGTAACTTTTTCACTGATTATCAATAAATTATTCTCCATACACTTTATCGTGTTTTTTACCAATGTTTTTGGTTTTTTTATTTTATTATTCTATCTATCAACTAAAGTAGAGGAAGGCATGCAACAACGTGGAATTGAGATAGTTAACGAACTGTTAATTACCCATATAACACTTGCCATCGTGTCATACGGGTTCTTTACCATCTCTTTTCTTCTGTCCATCATGTATATCGTGCAATACCGTTTTTTAAAACAGAAAAAAGGCTTTAAGTGGATATGGCGATTTGGTGATTTAAAACGACTTGATACCTATTCTTTTATGGCAATTACACTAGGTGTACCACTGCTTTTAATTGCCATTATATTAGGCTTTGTGTGGGCAGAAGTTGCCAATGCAGAATTCTATTGGTTCGATTTAAAAACGATTGGCTCGTTGATTGTATTAGGTGCATATATCGTATATTTATTTTTGAGGATTATGAAGGGTTATCAAGGGAAGTCAATTTCTTTATACAATACGGCTGCGTTTTTAATTTTATTAATAAACTTCTTTTTATTTAATTTCTTATCAAATTTTCATATCTAACATACTTAAGGAGGTTGTCAAATGCGTAAAATTGTTGTTGGAACTAGAAAAAGTAATCTGGCAGTAACACAAACTGAATGGGTTATTGACCAATTAAAGAAAAAAGGGATACAGAATGAATTTGAAATAAAGAAAATAGTGACTAGAGGCGACCGAATTCTTGATGTAACATTGTCAAAAGTCGGTGGTAAAGGTCTTTTTGTTAAGGAAATTGAACAGGCAATGTATGATAAAGAAATTGATTTTGCTGTTCATAGTATGAAAGACATGCCTGCTATTATACCAGAGGGACTTACAATTGGTTCGATTCCTGAACGTGAAGACCATCGGGACGCATATATTGCAAAAGATCATAAAGCCCTGAAAGACTTACCTGAAGGGGCGATTGTTGGTACAAGTAGTTTACGTCGAGCTGCCCAAATTTTAGCAGCGCGTCCAGATGTTACAATCAAATCGGTAAGAGGGAATATTGAAACAAGGTTACGCAAGCTTGAAGAAGAGGACTATGATGCCATTATTTTAGCAACGGCTGGTCTAAAACGGATGGGCTGGAGCGAAGACCTTATCACCGAGTTTTTAGATCCGGAAGTTTGTGTTCCAGCTGTAGGACAAGGTGCTTTAGCGATTGAATGCCGTGAAGATGATCAAGAGGTTAATGCACTGTTGACTGAACTAAATGATGCATATACAACCAAAACGGTTACAGCAGAGCGAACGTTCCTGCATTTATTGGAGGGTGGCTGTCAGATTCCAATCGCCGGTCATGCCTATCTAGAGGGCGATGAAGTTATTTTAACGGCATTAGTTGCTACATCAAATGGTAAAACTGTATTAAAAGAAGTTGTTCGTGGAACAGATCCCGTTGCAGTTGGTAGAGAAGCATCTGAAAAACTGATTAAACGGGGAGCAAAAGATATCGTCGATGAAGTGAAAGAGGAGCTTGACGAGTAATGAACTGTGCTTTACACGGTAAAAGTATCCTGATAACAAGAGAGAAGAATCAGGCAAAGGAATTTTCCGAAATGATCAAGCAACATGGCGGAAAACCAGTAGAGGCACCACTTTTGAAAATTACGTGTAAGAATGCAGTAGGAAATCAAACGATATTGAAAAAATTGAATACGTATCAATGGATATTTTTCACGAGCGCAAATGGTGTACGTTGTTTTTTTCAAATTATGAAAGAAAATAATATCGCCGATAAACAGCTCGCAACAAGTATGTTGGCTGCTGTTGGTCATAAAACAGAAGTTGCACTTAAAGAATTTGGATATGAAGCTGATTTCATTCCTTCCACGTATAATGCAGAAGTCATGGCGGAAGAGTTTTTAGCTAGTTTTACCGCTGACAAAACGGTTTTACTAGTTAGGGGAAACCGATCACGTGACGTGTTGCCTGATGCGTTTCATAAAAACAATATTACCTTTGATACAATCGAAGTATATGAAACCACGTATAATGTGGCAATCAGTTCAAAACTGCAAAGCTTGCTTTCAGAACAGATCATTGATTTTATCACGTTTACAAGTCCGTCAACAGTGGAAGCATTTATGGAAATGAACTTGAAACATGTGGAGAAAATTAAGCGACTGCCATGTGTTTGTATTGGGACAACTACACAACAAAAAGCGGAAGCACTGGGATTTGCCAATACCTTAATTCCAACACAGTTTACAATCGAAGGAATGCTAGAAAGAATTAGTAATTACATCGTTCAGGAAGGATAGATGAAGATGACAAATACATTGAACTTTAAACGCCATCGTCGCTTACGTTCATCAAATGCGATGCGTTCATTAGTAAGAGAAAATCAAGTAAACAAAGAAGATTTAATTTATCCCCTATTTGTTGTTGAAGGTGAAAAGGTGAAGAATGAAGTACCATCGATGCCTGGTGTTTACCATATTTCCCTTGATTATTTAGAGGAGGAAATGAATGAATTACAAGCACTTGGAATAAAAGCAGTTATTCTTTTTGGTGTACCAAATGAGAAAGATGAAGTAGGAACAGGTGCATTTCATGATCATGGTATTGTGCAGAAGGCGACTCGCGAAATAAAAAATAAAACACCCGAAATGCTTGTTATCGCCGATACATGCCTATGCGAATTCACCTCTCACGGTCATTGTGGTGTAATTCACGATGGGGACGTTGATAATGATGAATCACTTAAATTATTGGCAAAGACGGCTGTATCACAGGCTGAAGCTGGTGCAGATATTATTGCACCATCCAATATGATGGACGGTTTTGTAATTGCAATTCGTCAAGCTTTAGATGAAGCTGGATTCATAAATATACCAATTATGTCTTACGCGGTTAAATATGCATCAGCATTCTATGGCCCATTCCGTGATGCGGCAAATAGTACACCACAGTTTGGCGATCGCAAAACCTATCAAATGGATCCTGCCAATCGATTGGAGGCATTGCGTGAAGCAGAATCAGATATGGATGAGGGTGCAGACTTTTTGATTGTTAAACCAGCAATGTCCTACCTTGATATTGTTCGCGATGTTCGTAATAATTTTAAAGCACCGATTGTTGCTTATAATGTTAGTGGTGAATACGCGATGGTGAAAGCTGCTGCGCAAAATGGTTGGATTAATGAACGTGAGCTAGTGATGGAAAAATTAACAGCAATGAAACGTGCTGGAGCAGAATTAATTATCACGTACTTTTCCAAAGATGTAGCAAAGTGGTTGAATGAGTAAATAAACATATGAGGTGATGAAAAGTGAAACGTTTCGATAAATCAGTGGATGCATACAAGGAAGCAGTGGATCTTATGCCAGGTGGTGTGAATTCACCAGTACGGGCATTTAAATCAGTCGGGATGTCGCCTATTTTTATGGATCATGGAAAGGGATCGAAACTAACAGATATTGACGGCAATGAGTACATTGATTATGTATTAAGTTGGGGACCTCTTATCTTAGGACATGCTGATGATCGGGTTGTTAATAGGTTGAAGGAAACAGCTGAAAAAGGAACAAGTTTCGGTGCGCCAACATTGATGGAAAATAAATTAGCACAACTTGTAGTAGAACGTGTACCATCGATTGAACTTGTCCGCATGGTGAATTCAGGAACAGAAGCAACAATGAGTGCTTTACGGTTAGCAAGAGGTTACACAGGACGGGATAAAATTTTGAAATTTGAAGGCTGTTATCATGGACATGGTGACTCACTGCTTATTAAGGCTGGGTCAGGTGTTGCGACATTAGGTTTGCCTGATTCTCCTGGTGTTCCGGAATCAATTGCCAAAAATACAATTACGGTGCCATATAACGATGAGGAAAGTCTCCGTTTGGCATTCGCTAATTATGGTGAGGAAATTGCTGCAGTTATCGTTGAGCCTGTCTCAGGAAATATGGGTGTTGTCCCTCCGCAAGAGAACTTTTTGCAAAATCTTAGAAAGATGACCGAGGATAACGGGACATTGCTAATTTTTGACGAGGTAATGACGGGATTCCGTGTTGGTTATAATTGTGCGCAAGGTTATTTTGGTGTAACACCAGATTTAACTTGTCTAGGAAAAGTAATTGGCGGTGGATTACCAGTTGGCGCATTTGGCGGTAAAAGGGAAATCATGGAAAGCATTGCACCAACTGGAACCATCTATCAGGCAGGAACGTTATCTGGGAATCCATTGGCAATGACTGCTGGGTATGAGACATTAAGCGCAATGGATGAAAATTCCTATGAATTATTAAATCAAAAAATAGATCGTCTAGTTGAAGGTTACAAACAGGCCGCAATTGATTTTGCTATTCCGCTCCATATTAACCGTGCTGGTTCCATGGTTGGTGTCTTTTTCACGAATGAACCGGTTATTAATTATGATACGGCCAGACAGTCTAACTTGGACTACTTTGCCCAGTATTATCGGGCGATGATTGAGGAAGGCATCTTTTTACCACCTTCTCAATTTGAAGGATTGTTCTTATCGACTGCACATACGGATGAAGACATTGAAAAAACGATCCAAGCGGTACGAAATGCATTTGCAAAAATTGAAAAGTAAGTTACTTAGCTATCCATTATTGGGTAGCTTTTTTATTTAGCATATAATTTATTCTGTTTTCATATAGTTAGATAAGGCATATAAGTAGATGGGCTATATATGTTGAAGGGAGGAAATCACTTGTCAAATGATCAAGCTGTTTTTAGTTTTGAGTTAAACGAGTCTCTCTATTTTGAAAGAGGACAGGAAGTTAGCGAGCTGATGGGGATATCCTTGGATCCAGAAATTTCGATTCAAGCTTTTCATGAGTACATTTCGATTAGAGGAGTAATCGAGCTTCAAGGGGAATATGTAAAAGCGGACATGGATGAACAGGCTGATAGTGTGGATGAATTAGATGATTATCATGCGAGGCGATTTGTTGAGAGGGTAGTGGATACAGAGGACGGGGAAACGGAATTTTCGCATCGATTTCCTGTTGAGATATCCGTTCCAACATATCGTGTAGGTGATTTGGATGAGGTGACAGTTAGTATCGATTCGTTCGATTACGAATTACCTGATTCTAATCAACTTAAATTTATTTCTACCATTGCAATTCATGGAATTAGTGAGCAGGAAGAAAGTCCGAGAGATGAAAATGAGGAGACAGACTACCAGCTAGAAACTGATCAAACATTCGAATTTGATATAAAAGAGAGTCAAGATTTGGATATGCAAACGAAGTCAGAATCAGTCGACTACTCTAACACACCGACATTATCGGACGGATTGGCTGAAACAGATTCACCAGACCGCTGGAAAAATAAAAAGTCACAAAGTTTTGCCGAATTTTTCAAAAAGGATCCTGAATCAGAACCTGATCCTCCTTATGTGGAAAGCTCAACTGCTGATTCCTATCATGCATCACCAGATGTTAATGACTATGTGGATTCACAGGATTTATATGAAAGTCGTGAAAGTGAAGAATCTGGAATTCAGCTAAAAAGCAACCAAGATCAAGAAAACCAGGACAGCGATGAATCTAGTAACCAGTTAGAAAGCGACGAAAATCGTGATAATCAAGATGAATTAGAAGACGTTGGTTATTTATCTGACATGTTTAGAGATGATGAAGAGCACTTTTCTAGAATGCGGGTGTGTATTGTTCAGGAAAATGACACGCTTGAAACAATTGCTGATCGTTATAAGCTTTCGGCACCTCAATTGGCAAAACAAAATCGATTAGCTAATGATACATTATCGGAAGGTCAATTATTATATATTCCTTTTAAGAAAAACAAAGAATAATATGCTGTCAATCTAACATCTATAATCGTTGTACCCCTTGCGTTTTTGTTCAAGTATAAGAAAGTGTAAAATTCGAGGTGCTTTTATGCTCATATCAAAGTAGGCCATGTCCAGCTTCAGCGCCCAGCAACTAGCAAACTTCACGCTCCTCCACTACGATAAGTCGACATCGGCTGTTATAATAAGGAAGGCCGACTAAGACCGGACTTTGCGTCCAACGTCGGCATACCCCTATGAAGGGGCATGTTTCCTTTAGCTCACAGCGAGTCTTTTTGGTGGGGCGAACGGAGTGCAGTCCCAGAGTGCTCCAGTTTGTACGTTGCTAACCGGGCGCTTGTGCTTTTCTTATGTCAAGGGGTATCTAGTTTGTCAAAAGGTGGAACGATAAGAAATGGATAATATTAGAAAAGTGTTAGCGTCGTATCGGATTAATGCAGTAACAATAGATCATATAACAGATAATCTGTTGAAAATATCAGATTCCCACCATTCTTATGCCTTGAAAATAAGTAAATTAACTAGTGAAACCATTGTCAATTGGGAAAATGTCTATCACCAGTCATATAAACAAAACATATCAAGTATTTTACCAGTCTACTTAACAGAACAAGGAAAATCACACGAAAAGATTAATGATACGTTCTATTATCTGACACCATGGCTTTCGTCCAATCCAATCGAACCCAAGCAACAAATTGAACGGATGTACCGAAGTATTGGTACGATTCATACTCAAACAAGGCAGTCTTTAGCTATGGACAGCGAAAAGGTTATTAATAGTTTTGAAAGATATCAGGCACAACTTAAGAAAAATAGGTTAATCCTATTACAATATGTGGAGAAATTTGAAAAGAATCGGTATATGTCACCTGTTGAACTGTTAGTTTGTACCCAATATCGTGATCTTGAGTTTGTTTTTGATGAATTAATGAATCGAATCGAGCAATTTGTATACGATCTACAAAATCAATCCGTTTGGTATTATTCTCTATGCCATGGTCAGCTTGACTTCTCCCATATTATTTATGACCATCACACACACATTATAAATTGGGAAAAATCCCATTTTAATAATGCAGCTGTTGATTTAGCTGGATTATTTCATAATGTAACCAAACAATATGACGATCCAGCTGAACATCTCGTGGATATGTTTTTCGCTTATATAGAAGAAAATAAGTTAACAGAGACTGAACTCTGTTTGCTATCCATTCATTTATTAGATCCTACAAAATACATAACGATAGTTGAGCAATATATCAAGAACACAACTGCATATTCAGAAGTTGATCAGATAAAACAATTGCAGCATTGTCATCGACAGCTATCATATGCAGTAAAATGGACAGCGTATACTGACACAATTACCGAGTCAATTGATGAATCGGAAAGTTAAATCCATTCTAAATAAAAAGCAATAAATAGCCCGACAAGTATTCCTAATAAAAACACGTCTAATGTTGTTGGGAAAAACAGGGTACGAACTAATTGAAAAATTAAGATTGGAAGGGTGCATTTTTCAACGACAAAAAGACAATGCCTTGCCCATGGTGGGAGCCGATAACGATAATAACGAGCCAACTTACTCACCTTCTTCTTATCACTTTTTAGTACCTTCTTAATATGATATGAATAAATCAAGCTGTTTTGTGCAATGCGTATATTAATTGTTGATTTTTTTATTCATTATCGCTAGAATAGTTAATAATGAAATGAAATGCGATGATTGGGAAGAGTACAGATGAATCACCTAAAGAGAGGGAAATCATGAGCTGAGAATTTCCTAGGATAGATTATTTGGAAGGTCGCCCTTGATGCAGCTTTTTTGAATGAATTAGAAAAAGCCGGATCTTGTCCGTTATCAAGCATGAGTGTACGAGTGTAATACAGCTTGTAAACAAAGGTGGTACCACGGAAATATATCCTTTTCGTCCTTTATTGGATGAAAAGGATTTTTTTGTTACCAAAAGGAGGATTTCTTATGAGTGAAAAACCAAAGTCGTCACTACCTTCAAAATATAACCCCCAGGAGATTGAAAAGGGACGTTATCAATTTTGGGTTGATGGGAAGTTTTTTGAGGCAACAGGTGATGAAAACAAGGAGCCATATACAATCGTTATTCCACCGCCAAATGTAACGGGAAAACTACACCTTGGTCACGCATGGGATACGACCATGCAAGATACCATTTCCCGAATGAAACGAATGCAAGGCTATGATGTGTTGTGGCTGCCTGGAATGGATCATGCAGGAATTGCAACTCAGGCTAAAGTTGAAGCGAAATTGAGAGAGCAAGGTAAAAATCGTCATGATTTGGGCCGTGAAAAATTTCTGGAGACAGTGTGGGATTGGAAAGAAGAATATGCCGATTTCATCCGAAAACAATGGGAGAAGTTAGGTCTTGGTCTTGATTATTCTCGGGAGCGTTTTACGATGGATGAAGGGCTATCAAAAGCAGTTCGTGAAGTTTTTGTTACCCTTTATGAAAAGGGACTCATTTACCGCGGGGAATATATAATTAACTGGGATCCGCAAACCAAAACAGCTCTTTCCGATATTGAAGTTATATATCAGGAACTGCAAGGGCACTTTTACCACTTGCGTTATCCATTGAAAGATAGCGACGAATTTATTGAGATTGCTACAACGCGCCCGGAAACGATGCTTGGCGATACTGCTATTGCTGTACATCCAAAAGATGACCGTTACAAGCATTTAATTGGCCGTAAAGTAATTCTGCCAATTGTCGGCCGCGAAATCGAAATCGTTGCTGATGAGTATGTAGATATGGAATTTGGTTCAGGCGCCGTCAAAATCACACCAGCACATGATCCGAATGACTTTGAGGTTGGTAACAGGCATAACTTAAAACGAATTCTTGTGATGCATGAAGATGGGACAATGAATGGGAATGCTGGCAAATACGAAGGACTAGATCGTTTCGATTGCCGTAAACAAATTGTGGAAGATCTTCAAGAATTAGGTGTACTATTTAAAATTGAAGACCATACACATCAGGTTGGACATTCCGAGCGAAGTGGAGCAGTTGTCGAACCATATTTGTCCACGCAATGGTTTGTAAATATGCAACCATTAGCAGATGCAGCAATTGAGTTACAACAAAGTGATGAAAAAGTTAATTTTGTTCCAGAGCGTTTTGAACGGACCTATTTACATTGGATGGAAAATATTCGCGATTGGTGTATTTCTCGTCAATTATGGTGGGGGCATCGTATTCCAGCATGGTATCATAAAGAAACTGGCGAGCTTTACGTTAGTAAAGAAGCACCAGAAGATATAGAGAATTGGGAGCAGGATGAGGATGTATTAGATACATGGTTTTCATCTGCGCTATGGCCTTTTTCCACAATGGGTTGGCCAGATACAGAGGCAGAAGATTTTAAACGATATTTTCCAACAGATGCACTTGTGACTGGTTATGATATTATTTTCTTTTGGGTTGCACGAATGATTTTTCAATCAAAAGAATTTACTGGTAAACGGCCATTTAAAGATGTGCTAATTCATGGTTTAATTCGTGATGCTGAAGGAAGAAAAATGAGTAAATCGCTCGGTAATGGAGTCGATCCAATGGATGTGATTGAAAAGTATGGGGCTGATTCATTAAGGTATTTCTTATTGACAGGCTCATCGCCAGGCCAGGATTTGCGTTTCCATTGGGATAAAGTAGAATCAACATGGAACTTTGCTAATAAGGTATGGAACGCATCCCGCTTTTCATTAATGAATATGGAAGATTTCTCCTATGAAGATATTGATTTAACTGGTGAAAAATCATTAGCCGATAAATGGATTTTAACAAGATTGAATGAAACGATTGAACAAGTAACAAGGAATACGAATAAGTATGAATTTGGTGAAGCTGGGCGCCATTTGTATAATTTTATTTGGGATGAATTATGTGATTGGTATATTGAAATGGCCAAGATTCCATTGTATGGGGATGATGAATCGAAAAAGCAAACGACAAGATCTGTTCTAGCATATGTACTAGATAACACGATGCGTATGTTACACCCATATATGCCATTCATTACCGAAGAGATATGGCAGGCACTACCTCATCAAGGAGCATCGATTACCATTGCAAAATGGCCGGAAGCTCGCTCAGGTCTACACGATGAAAAAGCTGCTGATGAAATGAAACGACTTGTGTCGATTATTAAAGCTGTGAGAAACATCCGAGCAGAAGTAAATACACCAATGTCAAAACAAATCAGTCTGTTGATTCAAACGGAGAATGAAGCCGTTTTGGCAGAACTGGAAGGTGAACGCGATTATTTAGAGCGTTTCTGTAATCCAAGTGAACTACAGATTGCCCTCAATGTGAATGTTCCGGAAAAAGCAATGTCGGCTGTTGTTACCGGTGCAGAATTATTTTTACCGCTTGAAGGGTTAATTGACTTTGATAAAGAAATAAAGCGGTTGGAAAGCGAACTGGAAAAATGGAATAAGGAAGTCGAACGAGTGCAGAAAAAACTGGCAAACAAAGGGTTTGTTAGCAAGGCACCACAAGCGGTTGTAGATGAAGAAAAACAAAAAGAACAAGATTATCTGGAAAAGCAGGCGAAAGTTAAAGCACGATTAACTGAATTAAAAGGATAAGAAGAAGCGGAATTCTCATATTATAGGGGATTCCGCTTTTGTTCTAATTTAGTCTTAATGTGTTTTATATAGATTTTCAGTATATTGATATCACTGACTACACTGAGTGTCCGCGATCCAACTACATCTTCAATTTCATTAAATAGCAGGCTGCCATCTTTGGCTATTAAAAAGTCAATCCCAACCATACCAAAGTCAAAGGAATGAATGATTTTGTTGATCAACGCAATTTCGTGGGGTTTTAGCATATACCAAGTTGCTGAACCGCCTAATTTATAATTTGCACGGAAATCATTGGTGTTTTCCCGTAATACAGCACCAACAATTTCGTTGCCAACAACAAATACACGTACATCTTTTCCAAGTGAAACGTCACAGGATTGGATGATTACTTCATCTGTAGAGAGGGCAGCTAGACTAGTTTTCCAATCTTCTATATTACGAATATAATACACTTGCTTTCCACCCCTTCCACCAGTTTCTTTTAGGACAAAAGGAAAGGAAGCAGGTGGATTTGTTGATAACGTATGTTTTTTGCTAAATATTGTATCTACCATAGGGATATGAAGATTGATGACATGGTGATGTGTTAATGCCTTATTATTACAGATTCTAGCTGTATGAGAGGAGTTAAATACTGTCACTCCACATGCTTCTAAATGCAAACGTAATAATTGGTCAATAGTGCGAACCACCGTAAACTCAGGCAAGCGAACAGTTTTATTTTTATGGTGTATCACCCGTTGATTTTGGAAAATACCGATTGTAAGATCCTCACGTAATATTAATTCAAGATGTATTTCTTGTAAGCGTGCCTCTTCTATAAACCAATTAATATAGTCTCTATTCTGTTCTGCATCTGTTTCGCTATATACTAGCCAACCAGTCTGTTCCACGATTAATCAGCCTCGCTTTTTTTTACATTTGGCTTTTTAAAGTATGTTTTCAAAAAGATTGATGTTTTTTACACAAAAAAAATAAAATGCGATGTAACTAAGAAATTGCTCATCCGCCGTTCCGGAAAGCGAAGTGTATTTCCGGAACGACAGTCCGTCATCCTATTCTACGTCGCAGTTTCTATCAACTACGAAATTAAAAAGCAATTAACATTTTGAAAAGAGCTTATGGGAAAGAGTCAGTTTCCGGGAATAGTTTTCGGACTTTAAAAGGTATTCTTGATATAACTAATAATATAATCAGCAACATCAATGTTTGTGCAGTTATACATATTACGAATATGCGCATTAGAGTTGATTTCACAAATGATTGGATTATTATCTGGTCCAAATAATAAATCAACTCCTGCAAAATCGGCACCTATCGCCTTTGTTGCAGCTACAGCTATTTCTTTTTCCCGTTCAGCCGGTTGATAAGCTTGCATCGTACCACCCGCTGTTACATTCGCTCTAAAATCATCTGACGCATGTCGGGTCATTGCTGCGACAACTTCATCGCCAACTACGTGTAAGCGCATATCCTTGCCATAACTTGTGGTGATTAATTCTTGAAAGACAAATGGCTTATCGTCTATTTCTTTTATTTTAGCAACCATTTCCGCTTTTGTATGCACCAAATAAACTTGTTCACCAAATGATCCGTAAGCTTCTTTGAGGATCATCGGAAACCCGAATTCGTCGATTACCTGTTGGAAATTGTCTAGTTCCAAATCTCCTGAACCCGGAAATCGTTTTGGGGCTATAATTGTTTTCGGAATTGGCAAATGATGTTGCGCCAAAATTTGGTACGTTGCAATTTTGTTGTCACTTATTTCAATTGTTTTGGCACAATTAAAAACCCGAATACCTAGTAATTCTAATTGTTTAGCTAAATAAATGTCTTTATCGGTAAAAATAACAAAGTCGGGTAACAACCGTTCGCCGATAATAGTGAGTTTGTTGTCTCCTAAATAGGAAAAAAGTTCACTGTTTTTGTATATCGTCGTTTTGATCCCTTGTTTTGATGCCGCGCTTTGTAGCCACTTGGCAAAATCAAGAAATTTAGTTCCAGTCAATTGTCCGTTATAAATGATCCATCCGTTTTTGTTCAACAATTATTTTCCTTTCTATACATTGGATTGTTTTTGGTATACTTAATATACGATTTGATAATTTATCGGAAAAGCGGTGTACATATGTTTGAAAACTTTCAGCAAGTACAAAATTTTTTTGCGAACAGGAAAAAGTTCGGTATAAAACCAGGTCTTGATAGAATGAAGCGTTTGTTACAATTACTCGACAATCCACAAAATAAACTGAATGCGATTCATGTTGCTGGGACTAATGGGAAAGGTTCAACCATTAATTATGTAAAGGATGCATTAAGGTTTAATGGTTACCATGTTGGCGTTTTTACATCTCCGAGCCTTGATGGTTTAACCGGACATGTTTTATTAGATGATCAGGCAATTCCGGAAAAAACGTTTATTTCTTTAGTAGAGGAAATGTATCCTGCCATACAAGAGTTGGATAATGCAAATAATCATCCTACTGAATTTGAAATTATCACGGCACTTGCATTTGTTTATTTTGTTGATCGAGTTGACTTTGCCTTAATTGAAACAGGGATGGGAGGCTTGCAAGATACGACAAATTGTTTCACTCCCATGTTATCCATTATAACAAATGTAGCGAGGGATCATATTGCTTTTTTAGGAGACACGATAAAAGAGATTGCCCATCATAAAGCAGGAATCATAAAAAGAAATATTCCTGTCATTGTTGGTGAAATGGATCAGGAAGCATTAGCTGTAATGAAGCATAAGGCGATGTCACTTCATGCACCATTTTATCAATTTGCCAAAGAATTTAAGATGAAATCTCTTGAACAATCAGCCTATGGACAACGTTTTGAATGGACCAACACAACAACCAAAATGAATGTATCGTTAAACATGAATGGTAACCACCAACAAATGAATGCGTCTCTGGCAATGATGGCATTGGTATTAGTAGAGAGGTATGATTATTCGATTAACTGGGATAAGGCCCTAGCTGGAATTCATCAATCACAACTGCCTGGTAGATTTGAATTGGTACATCATAACCCAACGATCATTATTGATGCTGCACATAATACAGCGGGAATTCAATCATTTATTCAAACTGTATTACAAAATTATGCAGACAGAGAAAGGTATTTAATTTTTGCGGGTTTCAGAGATAAAGAATTGGATCGGATGTTAAATCAGTTGAGTGCGCATTTTACACAAATTACGTTAACGACATTTGACCATTCTAGGGCAGAATCTGTGGAGGCTTTATATCATTCCGCTTCGTTTAAGAACAAATTAATAAACAAGGACTGGCTTAATGCAATTGCTGATATAAGTAATAAACCTTCTAATGCCTGCTATTTTATTACTGGGTCATTTCATTTTATTTCGTTAGTTAGGAAATATTTTGTAAAAAACTAGGCATTATGATATATTTTTATTATCAGAAATTTTTCATTTAATAAGTATATATACCTAGTAGAGAAAATGGATTATCAGTCCTTGATAGGAGTTGCATGGCGAATATGGTAACAAGAAAAAGTACAATTATGCTCTGGGGTTTTTGCCTTATACTATGGCCGTTGGTATTATGGTTGTCACATGAATATTATTTTTTAAATATGGAAGGTCATCTGACAGATATAATTTTATTTGCCATTTTTATGTGTGTTGTTTCTTTGTTTCCTATCATAATCAACAATCAACCCGTATTTTTCGTTAATGGGATTAGTATTGTCGTATTCCTGTCATTTGGACTGTTTGTAGAAATTATCTTAACGCAAATAGCAGTTTTATTAGTGTTAAAAGTAGATAAAAAAGAACTCTATCGTATTCCATTAAATATGATTATGTTTTTGGCTGTCTCCGTGACATCCGCGGCAGTATTTTGGTTGCTTGGAGGGAATCATCAAACATTTGATTATCGTGATAGTACAGATATCATAGCTGTTTTTGGATATGCTATTTCAACTTTTATCGTTAACCAATCTATTATTAAATTATTTCGTCGCTTTTTATTTAAACAAAAAATGAGGTTTTTTGATAAAGGGCTAGTATGGGAACTTACATCTTCATTGCTTGTTATACCCGTGGGATTAGTTTTAGCAGTGTTGTATACGGAGATTGGGATGGCAGCGATTTTTTATATGGGGATCCCTATTGTAAGTATTTCCGTTATATTAAGACTGCTCTATTCCTATCAGCAAATTAACAGGTATTTGGAGCGAACAGGACAAATTGGTCACCAATTAACAAAACGATTAGAGATAGAAGAAGTTTATGATGTATTTATACAAGAATTAGGTAATTTAATACAGGTAGACTATGCATATATTTATGTAACAAATAATAATGAATACCTGAAATTAGAACGGCTGTATGACGGCAATAAAAAAGTGAATATAACCGCTGATTACGAACGAGTGGACCGAGACGAGGTCTTTAGTGGAAAGGTTTGGTCAATAGAAAGGCCAATTACTTTTGGGAAGGCGAAGGAATGGTCAACGATTAACAATGAAAAAATACCATTACATATAGAAAGCGTTTTGTCATTACCTGTGGAATATGACAATGACGTAATTGGTGTCGTAACCCTTGTTTCAAAACAGAAAAAGGCATTTGAGAAATACCATTTCCGAATTTTGGACATCCTAACAAACTATTTGGGAGTGGCGATTGAAAATGCTAAAAACTATGAAGAAACCAAATCAAAAAGTGAACGAGATAGCTTAACAGGCCTCTATAATTATCGATATTTAGAGAATCAAATGGAACATTATTATCAAGTGCTACCCTTAGATCAAAGTGAAATAGCTTCTCTAATCATTTTGGATATTGATCATTTTAAAACAATAAACGACAGCTATGGTCATGAATCAGGAAATGAAATACTTTGTCAAATTGCAAATCGGCTAACTGAATTGTTTTATGAGCATGCAATAATAGCACGTTACGGAGGTGAGGAGTTTGTTGTTTTTCTTCCGGAAACTGATTTAACGGAGGCAGTCCAACTTGCAGAATCATTACGTGTCAATATTGCTTCGATCCCATTTATTCTTAGAGAGCATATTTTAGACTATAATAATAGTACTGAAGTATCAATTACCGCAAGTCTCGGTGTCGCTACATACCCATTACATTGTGAATCCCACAGTGAGTTAATTCGTCACGCTGATCGAGCGATGTATATTGGAGCAAAGCGGAAGGGTCGCAATAAAGTAGCTGTTTACGAAGAATTGCAGACATTGTAAGCAGAAATCTCTATTATTCTAGCCTTTTCTTGCTTTTTGCAAATTTATGTTGAACATTTTTAAACAAGACTGACAAAACTCGCCTTACTTTTTAACAGACCTATGCTAGAGTGTAAAAAAGTAGCAAAGTGAGGGGAGTAAATGACTGAAAAAAAGCCACCAATCATACGGATGAACGGTAAAAAGACAAAAACAAACAGGAACAATGACTTGAAGAAAAAGAGTATGATTCACCATGAACATGCCTCCGCATTGGAAGATTCAGATAAAAACGAACGAATTCCGACATTTGATAGAAACCATTCCCTTGATGAATATGATAGAAAATACGCAGCAAATATAAAAAAGCTGGGAAACGTTAAGCCGATTATTGTTGCAGCAGTTTCTGCTGTTGTAATTGGTATTTGCTTAGGGATTATTATGTTGAATATGTTTGATGGAATTGATGACGGGACTAATAGTGAAATAGAACATACAACGGCTTCAAATACGGATACAAATACACAGGATTCAGAGCAAACTTTATCTAGCATTACGTTACAACCAATTCATGCCTTTGTGTTACAGGCAGGTGTTTTTTCGACCGAAGCAAATGCATCGCAGTGGTCTGAAAAATACCAGAAAGCCGGGTTTCCAACTACTATTTGGCAAAGAGATGATCAATTTTTCTTACTAGCAGGTATTGCCGAGACGAAGAAACAAGCGGAGTCGCTAAAAGCAAATTTTGCTGATTTTGATATTTATGTAAAAGAGTGGAATACGAAGGAAACGGAAAAACAGTTTACTCAGCCAGGGAATGAATGGATCTCGTCATTTGCTGAATTGTGGCATGAATCATTAAAAACCATAAGTGCTCAAGAAACTGTATCGGCAGAAGCATGGCAAAATTTGCTTGATGGTTACCCGAAACAGGCAGAAAAATTGTCACCGTTCTTTGAGCAAATAAGTGATTCGCGCAAAAAATTTGAGGGTACGAATATGGCAAATGAGCAAATTTTCCTCATAGACCAATGGCGTCAATTTGAATTGCATGTGTTAAATTAATATGGTTACAAAAGCAGGTATAAAAAAGATGTTCAAAAAATCACCAAATGATAAACGGCAGATCTTTCCGTTGATGACTAGGAACCTAGTTAACTTAATCGTTGATTTGCTGACTTTTTGAACAGACATTTTTAGCAAATACCTGTTTTTGTATTTTCGGGAATAAAGCCTGATGCAAAATGTCATTTCCCCTTGGTAGATATTCCGATTTTATTGGCTGAAACCCTCATGAAATCACAATTTTACCAAGTTGTTGAAACTCCTCATAATCGCTAATATAGGATTATTAAATATAAGGGGGAAAAATGATGACAACTTCATCGATTATGATTAAAGATGTACCAAAAGAAGATAGACCAAGAGAGCGCTTATTGAAGCTTGGGGCAAGCCATCTATCCAATCAGGAATTGTTTGCGATTTTACTCGGCAGTGGAACAAGAGAAGAGTCTGTAATGGCCCTATCACAACGGTTATTGATGCATTTTGAAGGATTGAGTTTATTAAAGGATGCAACGATAGAAGAACTAACTGCAATTAAAGGGATTGGTACAGCTAAGGGTGTTTTGCTTCTTTCTGCAATTGAAATAGGAAACAGATTGAATCAATATAAGCCAAGCGATCGGTATGTCATCCGTTCACCAGAAGATGGGGCAGATTACATTATGGAGGAAATGCGCGGGTTAAATCAGGAACATTTTGTTGTTTTATTCCTTAATACGAAGAATCAGATTATCCATAGACAGACCATTTTTATCGGCAGCCTCAATGCCTCTATCGTACACCCCAGAGAAGTTTATCGGGAAGCGGTTAAACGTTCAGCAGCTTCCATAATTTGTGCACATAACCACCCTTCCGGAGACCCCAGTCCTTCCCAAGAGGATATTCATGTAACAAGACGATTGGTTGAATCAGGAAAAATGATTGGGATTGAGCTTTTAGACCACATCGTTATTGGAGATCGAAAGTTTGTGTCATTAAAAGAAAAAGGTTATTTGTAGGTGAATTCCTATTAGAGGATTTTAAACACTCACTACTATAACACTATCTATTTTTTGTTTTTTTTCGTATAATATGATAGACACTACGCAAATAGGCGCCATTTTTCAATCTGGTTGTTGAAATTGGCGCTTATTATGATTAAAAAAATGTACTAAACACGATTATTACGTGTTAAAATAAAGGTTAGTCTACATTGCAAAACGTTAAATTAATCGCTATAGTTGAAGCTACATACAACTAATGAATGGCTTGTTTGGAAAGGGAGATTTTTTTGGGACGATTCAGTTTTTCACAGGATTTAGGAATAGATTTGGGAACAGCAAACACACTTGTTTTTGTAAAAGGTAAAGGTGTTGTTTTAAGAGAACCATCAGTTGTAGCAAAGAACATTGAAACAGGTGAAATAGAAGCGGTGGGAAGTTCGGCACGCAATATGATCGGCAGAACACCTGGAAATATTTCTGTGATTCGCCCGATGAAAGACGGGGTGATTGCCGATTATGATACAACAGCTGTCATGATGAAATATTATATAAAAAAGGCCATGCGAAATCGCTCCATGTTTGCTAAAAAGCCAAACGTGATGATTTGCGTGCCATCAGGTATTACGATGGTTGAAGAACGAGCGGTTATTGATGCTACAAAACAAGCAGGTGCAAAAGATGCCTTCCCAATTGCTGAACCATTTGCTGCAGCAATCGGATCAGGATTACCTGTTTGGGAACCTACTGGCAGTATGATTGTCGATATTGGTGGTGGTACGACCGAGGTTGCCGTTATTTCCTTAGGTGGGATTGTTACAAGCCAATCTATTCGTACCGCTGGTGATGATATGGATGAAGCAATTATTCAATATATTCGAAAAACGTATAATTTAATGATCGGTGAGCGATCTGCCGAATCAATTAAACTGGACGTGGGAACAGCTGGCGAGGTTCTAGACAATGAAGAAATGGATATACGCGGGCGGGATATGTTAACGGGTTTGCCAAAGACCATTTCCATTACGGCTCAGGAAATTGCTGGCTCATTAGCTGATACGGTTGAGGAAATCGTGAATGCTGTGAAAAGCACACTGGAGAAAACACCGCCAGAACTCGCAGCCGATATTATGGATCGCGGGATTGTCCTTACCGGTGGAGGATCATTATTACGGAATTTAGATCAAGTCATAAGTGATGAGACAAAAATGCCTGTATTTGTAACGGAAGATGCGCTTGATAGTGTGGCAATTGGTACAGGTAAATCATTAGAATACATTCAACATTTCCGCAGCCATCCGAATGTGTCATCTCGTCCTACTATTGAATAGGTTGTGTTTTTATGCCGTCTTTTCGAAAAAAACGATTATTTATTATCTTGATTGGTATCATTATTCTTGTTGCTTTAATCGGTTATTCACTTCGGGATAGAGAAAATTTATCTACACCTGAACAATTTATCAAAGACTCCGTTGGATGGGCGCAGAGCGTTATACACACACCGGTTAAATTTTTAACGAACATTTTTACGAATATTGATGATCTCAAGGATACGTATAAGGAAAATCAGTTGTTAAAAGAAAAATTATCACAGTATAAAGGACTTATTTATGAGGTTCAGGAAATTAAAACAGAAAATGAAGAACTACGTAAAACATTAGACAAGACAGAATCTATTAGAGATTTCGATCCTATCCAAGCGACAGTTATGTCACGAACACCTGAACGTTGGGTTGATCAAGTAACGATCAATAAAGGAAAACAAGATGGCGTTGAAAAAAATATGGCTGTTATTACTGCGGATGGGATGATTGGAAAAATACAGACTAGATCGCAGTTCACGTCTACTGTTCAATTGCTTACGGGTTTTGATCAATTCAATCGTATATCAGCGACAATTTCCCGTGAGGAAGGGAAAGACATATTTGGCTTAATTGAAGAATTTGATGAAGAGAGTAATTCATTATTATTTAAAATCATTGAAGAGTCAGATAAAGACTTAAAAAAAGGTGAATTAGTCGTTTCATCTGGAATGGGCGGTGTTTTTCCAGCTGGTTTACCGATTGGGACAGTCAAAGAAGTTGTACCAGATCAATATGGATTGACTCGTACTGCTCTAGTGAAACCGGCAGCCAATATGTATGAAATTAATCATGTGATTGTTGTTGATCGTAAGCTGACCGACAATGAGGAAAATGATCAGGAGGATAAAGAGTAATGAAACGATTATTTATACCACTGATTCTTTTCTTAGTTGTCATTTTGGAAGGTGTTGCACTGGAATTATTACCAACTCGTCTTGTAACAGGTGACTTTTTAATTATTCCTCATTGGGCACTTGTGTTTTTAGTTTACGTTTCGATGTTTTATGATAAGGAAAATACGTATTCCTCCGTATTTTATGGGATAATGTTTGGTATGTTGATTGATATTGTATATACCGGAGTTCTTGGTGTGTACATGTTTACATATGCTTTTGTCATTTACATTGTTCAAGGCTTAAAAAAATTGTTGCATGCTAATATTTATGTAACGATTTTACTGGGTATTTTTGGTATAATATTGGGTGATTTTACAATTTATATTATTTTCTCTGTAATTGGTATTACCGAAATTGCCTGGCAACATTATATAATATATCGACTTCTTCCAACAGTTCTAGCAAATTTGCTGTTTTTACTAATTTTATACCCATTGGTAAGGAGACCTCTTATAAAATGGAGAGATGAGTAGTTGCCTGGCTGATTTTGCCGATAAAAATGAACAGAAATAGTAATTTATCTTAAGGTATAGGAATTAATGAGGTGAGCATATCGTGCGTGAGAAGAAGCAATTGATAACAATTAAAGGAACAAGAGATGGACTTACACTGTTTATCGACGATTCGTGCTCATTTGAAGATGCGTTCATCGAATTGAACGAAAAACTAATTGAAAACCATTCCAACAAAGAAGAGCCTATGGTATCAGTGACCGTGAAATTGGGTAATCGCTATTTGGACAGGGAACAAACAGAGCGATTACGATCATTAATTAGCAAGGACAGTCATTTCTTTGTCCAATCTTTTGAATCAAATGTGATCCCAAAAGAAGAGGCCTTGATGTTAAAGGAAGAAAGTGAAGTTAAAGCAATTAATAGAATAATAAGGTCTGGACAAGTATTGGAAGTGAAAGGCGATTTACTATTAATTGGTGATGTAAATCCAAGTGGCAAAGTAGTTTCAACAGGTAATATTTATGTTATGGGAAACCTACGAGGTATTGCACATGCAGGATCGGGTGGCGATCGAAATGCAATCATTGCTGCATCTTATATGAAGCCCAGTCAACTCCGGATAGCTGATTATATCAGCCGCGCCCCAGATTACGAATCTGATGGTGTGTATATGGAATGTGGTCTCATTGATGAAGAAAAGGATAAAATTATTATTGACCGATTGCAGGTTCTTTCACATAAACGAAAAGATTTAAGTAGGTTTGAAAGGAGAATGCTAAATGGGTGAGGCAATCGTAATAACTTCCGGAAAAGGCGGGGTTGGAAAAACAACGACAACCGCAAACATTGGTACGGCTCTAGCTTTAATGGAGAAAAAAGTTTGTTTAATTGATACTGATATTGGCTTGCGCAACCTTGATGTTGTAATGGGGCTAGAAAACCGGATTATATACGATATTGTTGATGTCATTGAAGAGCGTTGCAAATTAAAACAAGCACTGATAAAAGATAAACGCTTTGAATATTTATCTTTGTTACCGGCATCACAGACTAGTGATAAATCTATTGGGACAACGGAAAATATGAAAAAGATTATTGCAGAGCTAAAACAAGATTATGATTATATTATTATCGATTGCCCAGCAGGGATAGAACAAGGATTTCAAAATGCTATCGCGGGAGCTGATAAAGCAATTGTCGTCACCACCCCTGAAAAATCAAGTGTAAGAGATGCAGATCGGATTATTGGTCTATTAGAAAAAGAGGAAATGGAAGCACCTAGTCTGATCATTAATCGAATTCGAAATCATATGATGAAAAGTGGAGATATGCTAGATATTGATGAAATTATCCAAGTTTTATCGATCGATTTAATTGGAATTGTTATCGACGATGATGAGGTTATCAAAGCTGCGAATAAAGGTGAGCCGGTCGCCTTTCATCCAAATTCAAAGGCTTCGATCAGTTATCGAAATATTGCCAGAAGAATTTTAGGCGAAACCGTTCCATTACAATCCCTTGAGGATGAAAAAGGAATGTTTCAAAAGGTTAAGAAGTTCTTTGGTTTACGTTCGTAATGATTAATAGTATTAAAAAGCAATGAATTGATAAAAATCATCATTGCTTTTTTTATTTTTAACTCTTAACATAACTTGTCTATCCTGCACATACACTTGTAAAAAAGTCTGATGAAGGAATGTGAGGATATGAATAAAGGTGTAAAAAAAGTTCGTAAATCAATTGCGCAGCGGAAGAATTTACGCTCTCTAAACTCCGGGAAAGAAACGAGAAAGAAGCTGACACCCGCCTTTCCCCAAGAGGAAGAAAAGCATGGTTACTATCCGATTTTTCCTGACGATCCACAAAAACAACAACGTCCAGTGAAACAGCAAGGTCGATTGGTTTCAAGTATTGTGTTGAAAGGGGTTTTATCGGTTATCTTGTTTTTTGGTGTGGCGTTTTTATATCAAACCGATACTACCTTTTTAAGTAAGCCAATGACCTGGACAAGCAATGCATTAACGAAAGAATTTCCATTTGCTCGGGTGAATCAATGGTATCAGGAAACATTTGGCACACCCATGGCATTAGCACCACAAGAAAAGCAGCAAACAAGTAATGAGCAGGCATTAGCACTTCCAGTTAATGGAAAGGTGTCAGAGTCTTTTCAGGCAAATGGTTCAGGTATTATGATTGCACCACAAGATAAAGCTGACATTGTTTCATTGGATAAAGGTGTCGTTATTTTTGCTGGAAATGATCGTGAGACGGATAAAACGGTGATTGTACAGCATGCGGATGGAAGTAAATCAACTTATGGCTATTTAAATTCTATTGACGTCCATTTATATCAATCGGTTGCTTATAATCAACGACTTGGAGAATTTGAACCAAACGAGACAGATAAAACAGTATTTTTTGCGATTGAGAAAGACAATAAATATGTTGATCCTGTTCAGGTAATTAAAGTCGATGATGTTCCATAAATATATTCCTCCTGTCCATATTCATCCTATTCTCCTGTTGTTTATAGCGATTTCTCTGTTGACAGGCACCTTTGTGGAACTGTTTATTATCCTAGCTATTGTATTTATTCATGAACTAGGACATTATTTGATGGCAACTATCTTTAAATGGCGTATTAGAAGTATCATGTTATGGGTTTTTGGCGGTGTCATGGATACAGATGAACATGGAAATAGGCCAATCCATGAAGAAATGCTTGTTACGATAGCGGGGCCATTGCAACATCTTTTTATTTATGGCATTATATTTTTTATTTCTGCTGGTGAGTTTGTTCCATCATCGTTAATTGAATTAATGTTTCATTATAATACACTAATTCTCTTGTTTAATTTAGTACCAATATGGCCGCTGGACGGTGGAAAGTTTTTATTTTTATTGCTATCTTCTTTTATACCATATCGACAGGCATATCATTCTGTCATCATTATTTCGTTGCTTGCTTGTATTAGCATTTTATTGCTTCAATTGTTTGTTTTTCCATTTACCTTAAGCTCCTTTTTAATCATACTTTTTCTACTAAAGGAAAACAGATTGGAATGGAAAGAGCGGTATTATGTATTTATCCGTTTTTTATTAAAACGTTATCAAGGTGATTCAACTGTGAAAGGTGTTCGATCCATAGTAGTCCCACATCAAAGTTCTTTAATGGATGTGTTTGCACAATTTCATCGGGAAAAAAGGCATTCCATTTATATTCAATTTTCGGAAAATGAGCGAAAATCCATTGAGGAAAATGATTGTTTACAGCAGTTTTTTTACGAAAGACAGTATAATAAGACAATTGGGGAACTTGTTCAATACTAGAAAGTGATATCTGAGTTCTTGACAATTGTTCATTAATCATGCTATCATCAATACGTTATTCATCGTAGCACCACATGCTACAACCGCGCAGAATAGGTTGCTAAACTCTTTTTTGAAAGGGTACCTAAATGGCGAGTCTGAGTTCACTAAGGAGGTGCAAGTTATGTACGCAATTATTGAAACTGGTGGTAAACAAATTAAAGTTTCAGAAGGTCAAGAAATTTACGTTGAAAAAGTTGTTGCAGATACAAATGAATCTGTAACTTTTGATAAAGTACTTTTCGTTGGCGGCGAAGATGTAAAAGTCGGTGCTCCATATGTTGATGGTGCAACGGTGACTGCTAAAGTTGAAAAGCATGGTCGTCAAAAAAAGGTTACTGTATTCAAATTCAAGCCTAAGAAAAACTACCATCGTAAACAAGGTCATCGTCAACCATATACGAAATTAGTAGTTGAAAAAATCAATGCGTAAAGGTTTTTGTCTATGATTCATGTAACTGTTTATCGCTCAAATAATCAAATAACAGCATTTGAACTTTCTGGACATGCTGATAGTGGTCCGTACGGTTATGATTTAGTGTGTGCTGGGGTGTCGGCTGTATCATTTGGTGCAGTTAATGCAGTTCTTGAATTGTGTGAAATCGACCTTGATATTGAACAGGGGAGTGAAGGTGGATACCTTCATGTTGCGCTTCCTGACACGTTGGATAACACGTCAAAGGAAAAAATGCAGCTCTTGTTTGAAGGCATGATTATTTCATTAAAGACGATAGCAAGTGAGTATAGTCAGTTTATTACGATAAAATGTAAATAAGGAGGTGCAGCTCAATGTTACGTCTAGATTTACAGTTTTTCTCACAGAAAAAGGGTGTAGGTAGTACTAAGAACGGTCGTGATTCTGAATCAAAACGTCTTGGTGCGAAACGCGCAGATGGACAGTTTGTAACTGGTGGATCTATTATATTCCGTCAACGCGGAACAAAGATTTATCCGGGTGAAAACGTAGGCCGCGGTGGGGATGACACTCTTTTTGCCAAGACTGATGGTGTTGTTAAATTTGAACGCTATGGTCGCGATCGTAAAAAAGTAAGTGTTTATCCAATAGCTCAAGAAGCGTAAAAGCTTATTAAAAAAGCTTCAGCCAATTCATTGGTTGGAGCTTTTTTATATCTTATAATACATGCAGGCATGACGTTTTTTCGTGTTTCTGCTATACTCTTGTTATTAGTGGGGGGATTTAAGTTGGATGAGAAAGCGATGGTAGATTTACTACGATTATACAGGCATGACCTAATGAATGATTTGCAGATTGTTCAGGGATATGCTTCAATGGGAAAAATTGATCGCGTTCAAACAAAAGTTACGGAGTGTATGGATCGGTTTCATGAAGAAAGAAAGTTAATGAGTTTGAGCGCTGCCAAATTTGCTTTATGGCTAATTCAATTTAATTCCATACATGCAAATATTCGATTATCATACTATATAAACGTTGAAAATAAAACATTATCGGGTATTGATAATACATTGTTAAATCAATGTCAATTGGCGATTAAGTCGCTAGAGCAATTGCTTGATGATGAGGAACTATATGACGGTAAAATGGTGTTGGGCCATACCTCGTCTGCAATTGAGATAAACTTATCGTTAACTGGAAATTTTCAAGCACAGACCATTTTAGAGTTGAATGAAAAATACATGGATAAAATGAATTTCTGTAAAGCGGAAAATGGAGTGACATGTCATGTTTCCATACCGTTTTACTAAATGAGGTGAGCAGTAATGTTTGTAGATCAGGTTAGTGTATACATAAAAGCTGGTGACGGTGGTAATGGTCTTGTTGCATACCGTCGAGAGAAATACGTGCCAAAAGGCGGACCTGCTGGAGGCGATGGTGGAAATGGCGGTGATGTGATTTTTGAGGTGGACGAAGGTTTGAATACATTAATGGACTTTCGGTATAATCGCCATTTTAAAGCAAAACGTGGAGAAAATGGGATGAGTAAAAATCAGCATGGTAAAAATGCTACACCATTAGTTGTACCAGTTCCTCCAGGTACAACTGTTGTAGATGAAGAAACGAATGAAATTATTGCTGATTTAACACATCATAAACAGCAGGCAATTATCGCACATGGTGGCAGAGGTGGACGTGGAAATTCCCGTTTTGCCACACCAAGAAACCCAGCACCTGAGTTTGCCGAAAATGGTGAACCAGGACAAGAAAGAAATATTAAAGTAGAATTAAAACTTATTGCGGATGTTGGGCTTGTCGGCTTTCCTAGTGTCGGGAAATCTACTTTTATTTCGGTTGTGAGTGCTGCTAAACCGAAGATTGCCGATTATCATTTTACGACATTATCACCTAATTTAGGTGTGGTTGACACAAGTGACCATCGAAGTTTTGTGATGGCTGACCTACCTGGTTTGATTGAAGGAGCCCATTCTGGCGTTGGTTTAGGTCATCAATTTTTGCGACATGTCGAACGAACAAGAGTAATTGTCCATGTTATTGATATGGCTGGAACGGAGGGGCGCGATCCATACGATGATTTTGTGAAGATTAATCAAGAATTAAAAGAATATGATAACAAGCTCATGGATCGTCCACAAATTATTGCAGCAAATAAAATGGACATGCCAGGTGCAGAAGAAAATATAAAGATTTTTAAAGATAAACTTACGGAAGATTATCCGGTTTATCCAATATCATCGCTCACAAAAGAGGGGCTTAGGGATATTTTGTTTGGGATTGCAGATACATTGGAGAAAATACCAAAAGTTGCTCCTAAGGTTGAAGAGACGGAAGAAGAAGTTGTTTATCGCTATCAACGACCACAAGCTTCCTTTGACATATCCCGTGATGATGACGGTGCTTTTGTACTATCAGGTATAAAAATTGAAAAATTATTTAAAATGACCGACTTTAATCGAGATGAAGCTGTTCAGCGTTTTGCCCGTCAACTAAGAGGGATGGGGGTCGATGAAGAATTACGAAAACGTGGAGCAAAAGATGGTGACACCATAAGATTATTGGATTATGAGTTTGAGTTTATTGAGTAATCGGATGCTTATTGATTTATGTAGCTAAGGACTGGATGATAAGGGGGAAGGTTTGCTTGACGTTAAAAATAGGATATTTAGGACCAAAAGGAACATTTACCAAACTAGCTGTTGATGCAGCATTTAATGGTGAAATGAAACAAAGCTTTGAAACAATACCAGAATGCATCGATGCGGTTGATGCAAATCAAATAGATATTGGAGTTGTCCCATTAGAGAATGCGATCGAGGGGACAGTGCAATTAACCGTCGATTATCTTGTTCACCAAGTGCGCTTGCCAATTGTTGCTGAAATTGTTGTTCCAATTCAGCAGCATTTGCTTGTTCGACCAGATTTTTCTGGGGATATATCCGAGCTTAAAGAAATTCATTCACATAGCCATGCGATTGCACAATGTCATCAGTACATTCATCAATACATACCGAATGCGACGATTCGTTTTACCTCTTCAACAGGAAGAGCGGCTGAAATCGTCAGCACTAGCAACGAATCCATAGCTGCTATTGGCAATAAGCTTGCGGCCAAAGAATATGGTTTATCGATCTACCAAGAAGACATTCATGATTATCCAAATAACCATACACGTTTTGCTGTTTTAGCAAAAAATGAAGAAATTGTTAAGGTGAAACATGAAATTGATGCGGAGAAAACTAGCCTTTTAATTACATTGCCTAGTGATTATGCAGGTGCACTGCATCAAGTCCTTGCAGCATTTGCCTGGCGAAAAATGAACCTTTCAAAAATCGAATCAAGACCGATGAAAACTGGATTGGGCAATTATTTCTTTATTGTGGATGTTAACCAGCCATATGATGGTGTCTTGTTCCCAGGTGTGAAAGCTGAATTAGAGGCTTTGGGATGCAATGTTACGTTTTTGGGTACATATCCGGTCTACCAACTGAATATATAATGGGCAACAAAAGAAAAAACCGTCTATTTTGAACAGGATAGACGGTTTTTGTGTTGTTGAAGAATTTAGTTTTCAACTTTTCTTAAGTTGGTGCATATGTTGATAATGAGTGATTAGCCCAATTGTAACTTGAAATGAAGGGAGTTTGGTTTAACTTGAAAATTCACGTCGTTCAAAAAGGCGATACATTGTGGGAATTAGCTAAAAAATATGGGGTTGATTTTGAAGAATTAAAACAACTCAACTCACAATTATCGAGCCCGGATATGATTATGCCAGGTATGAAAATAAAAATACCTAGTTCAACAAAAACCGTACAAAAGGAAAGCATGAAAATGAAAGAGACGCAACAGCCACAAGTCAATCAGCCATACAAGGACATATCGCCTAAACCGATACCAGTAATTAAGGAGGATGAAAAGGAGAAGCAAAAGCAAATGCAACCGCATATGCCAAAGGAGCAGCAAATGCCAATGCAACCACATATGCCAAAAGAGCAACAAATACCGAAACAACCGGAAATGCCACAGAAACCAGAAATGCCGATGCAACCACACACACCAACGCAGCCAATGCAACCAATGATTCAAATGCCAATAATGGAACAAGAACTACAAAATTACACGACGATTAATTTGCCGCAGATGCCACACTATCCGGAGGCAAAAGAAGAACCAGTAAAACAAGAAAAACCAAAGCCGATGCCACAACCACAACCGTTACCACAGCCACAACCAATGCAGATGGTACCGATGTGTTGTCATGTGATTCATCCGTGTGGCCCACCAATGCCACATGACTTTTTTCCGGTAATGGGTACATTTGCTGGTGGACATATGCAACCTAATGTAGCAATGCATCATGGTGAAAATTCCCATCCATATCATCATTACGGAAGTCAGATGGAGTCGCCAACAATGGAAATACCAACAATGAAAATGCCAACATTGGGAATGTCAACAGCGGAGATGCCCGTGAAACCAAAACAAGTAGCAGGGGATCAAGACTGTGGGTGTCAAGGTAAGGATCCATTACCACCGCATCAAATGGGGCATCATCAGAATCAACCACCAATATATGGCGGCGGTTTTCCGAGCGGATATCAACAGTATCCAGGATTTAACCCGCAACAAACACAACCGGAATATCTGACCAATAAACAAACATATCCTCCACAGTTCATGCCTCCAACAAATAAAAGTCCGTACCCGACACCACCAGGATATCCGCCATTTTCTGAATTTGACTATCGTTCAGAAGAGGATGACTCGGAAAGTGAATAATTTTAAGCGAAGAGACGAGATGCAAGTTGATCGTCTCTCTTCTTTTTTATATCAAAAAGGAAAATTAGAGTGTGCAAAAATTATCCCGATTAAAGCTTATGTTTTTCATGTAACGACACACCAGGGAGTAGAGAAAATTGTAAAAAAACACCGTAATTTTCGAGTGATTGAACAACAATGGAATTTCTTTGAAGAAATCAACCTATCAACTGTTAACGCTTATGAAAGGTTTCCAAATGGGAAAAAATATATCAAACACAATCAACACATTTGGACACTTGCTCCATTTATTCAAGGAAGGAAGCTAAATTATGGGATCGAGGCTGACCGGAAATCTTGTTTGAACACATTGCGACAATTTCATGAACATGCTCGGTCAATTACAGTCCCGAACCCAGTCAAACGGCAACTTTTTTATGTTCGTTGGGCCAACCGATTAGCATCTTTTAAGAAAACAGCACACTTTTTTGCTAAAAATGGTTTTGAAACATTATTTAAGGATATCGTACAAACATCTGAGGTATCTTTACGTTATGCGCACCAACTACCTTGGAAATCATTGGAGCAGAATGTTGAAAGGGATTCCGAATGGATTCACGGTGACGTCGCTGGACACAATTTTATTCGTAACAAAGAAGTGCATATGATTGATTTTGATTTACTTGCGTGCTCACCAATGCTTCATGATTACATTCAATTAGGACAGCGTTTTTTACCATACTTGGATTGGGATTTCGACAAGTTACTTGATTATAGAATGGTAAAAGAAAAGCAATTGAAATTATGGATTAGCGCTATGGTTGTACCTGCTGATGTAATGCGGGAATGGCTGCATTTTCTTAATCGTAAAAATTCTACTTCTGTTTATCATTACTTGGCCGGATTGGAGAAGGACTGGATAAAACGACAATCTTTTTTGAAAAAAGCACAATCAATGCTAAAATCAATCTAGATAGGTATCTGAGAAGGAGCGATTGCAATGGAAGAAACAGTAGATAAAATTGTACAGTGGTTACAACAACAGGTGCAGGAAACGGGTGTAAATGGTCTTTTGGTTGGAGTAAGCGGAGGACTTGATTCAGCCGTCGTGGCTCATTTAATCAAGCGAGCTGTACCTGATCATTCACTAGGTGTCATTATGCCTTGTAAAAGTAATCCGACTGATATAAATCACGCCCAGGATGTTTCAGAAAGCTGTGAGATAAATACAGTAACAGTTGATTTAACAGAAACACATCAAGTACTTTATAACGGTATTCAACAACAAGTTAGACAAAAAGGAGAATGGCAAGAAGCGAATGATCAATTAGCAGATGCAAACCTTCGTGCCCGATTACGCATGAGTACATTATATACACTTGCAACGAACTATAATTATTTAGTTGTTGGTACAGATAATGCTGCTGAGTGGTATACTGGTTATTTTACAAAATATGGTGATGGCGGCGTTGATATTCTTCCAATTGTTGAATTCACGAAACAGGAAGTTCGCGAAATGGCAAGCTATCTAGGTGTTCCAGAACAAATTATCGATAAAAAACCAAGTGCTGATTTATGGGAAGGGCAAACAGACGAAGCTGAAATGGGTACAACGTATGATATTATTGATGCCTACTTACAGGGTCAGGAAATACCAGAAGCAGATAAAGAAACGATCGAAAAATTGCATAAACGTACTGAGCATAAACGAAATGGAGCAAAGCACTTCGTCATAAAGGGATAAATTAACTGTTTAAAAACACCTCTTCTATACAACCTAATGGATAGGGAGGTGTTTTTTATGGATAAATTAATTGTTTCTTTGCTTTTCACAGCAACATTGTTGGTCGGATGTACCAATTCAAATGAAGATGCCCAAAGCGATGACCTAAATACGCAATCCGTGAATTATGAAACAGACAATGAACAGGAAAGTCGATTAGGTGAACGGGATGACAAAGATGGATACCCACAGAGTGATCAGAGTGATACAAATGCAGCAAAAGGGAACCGTAATTACTCCGATATTTTTGTTAATGATGAGTCGGATAAAATCTATAATCAGCTCATTAAACGGAAGGAAATAAAACAGGCACAAGTTGCTTCGGTGGATGATAAAGTTGTTGTCGCGGTGATGTTAAATGATCATACCGACCATAATATTCGGGATATGATTGAACAAGAAACGCAAAAAATCGTACCAAATAAACAGATTGTTGTGTACACAGATGATATTCATTGGGATCGAGTAAATAATTTAAAAGCCCGTTTAGGACCTAAAAACGCAGCAGAAAATGTAAAAGATGAAATTAAAGATTTATTTAACATGAATGATTAACCTTTGCTTGATAGCAGAGGTTTTTTTATGACCACACTTTATAAATAGCTCGATTTTTGATATAGTAAGAAAGGAAATTTCTAGAGAGGAGAATGTCCTATGGCTGGTCATTCTAAGTGGAAAAATATACAACGAAGAAAAAATGCTCAGGATGCGAAAAAAGGAAAAATTTTCATGCGTCATGCGAAGGATATTTATTTGGCCGCAAAAGCAGGTGGTGGGGATCCGACTACAAATGCTACACTACGCCTGACAATAGATAAAGCAAAGGCAGATAATATGCCAAATGATAATATTGATCGCGCTATTAAAAAGGCAACCGGAACGCTTGATGGTGCCAACTATGAGGAAATTACGTATGAAGGTTATGGCCCTGGTGGAGTAGCAGTTATTGTAAACATTTTAACAGATAACAAAAATAGAACCGCAGCAGAAGTTCGGCATGCCTTTAAGAAAAATGGTGGTAACCTAGGTGAAAATGGAAGTGTATCTTTCATGTTTGATCGTAAGGGTTACATTGTAATCGAAAATGAAGATGGATCGATCGATGAAGACGAAATCACCTTAGAAGCAATTGAAGCAGGTGCTGATGATATTGTTGTTGAAGATGGTGCATATGAAATATACACAACACCTGATAATTATGATGCTGTTTGTGACTATCTGCGTAATAATGACTATGAATTAGCCGATGCAGAGATTACACTATTTCCCCAAACATATAATACACTACCCGAAGAAGATCAAGAGAAAATGATGAATTTAATTGATGCTTTGGAAGATAATGAGGACGTTCAGGACATCCATCATAACTTGGAAGAGACAGATTAACGAACAAAGTGAAACAGAAAAACACCAATTAAATAAACAAATTGGTGTTTTTAATTTGCTTTAGGTATAGATGTGTTAGAATAGTGTAAGGATTGTAAAAGGAGAAGGTCACATGATTGCATATATAAAAGGTATTGTTACATATATACATGATGATTCTGTTATAATGGATGTTCAAGGGGTTGGGTACGAAATAATGTGTGCCAATCCTTTTGTGTTTCAGACATTACTAAATCAGGAAACGCTTATCTATACTTATCATCACGTTCGTGAGGATGCACAAGTATTATATGGGTTTAAACACCAAGATGAAAAATCACTTTTTACGAAGCTACTCCAAGTGTCAGGCATCGGACCTAAAGGAGCGCTAGCGATCTTAGGATCTGTTAATGTTGGTGATTTTGTTGCAGCGGTTGAACGTGAGGATGACAAATTTTTAACTAGCTTTCCTGGAGTTGGTAAAAAAACAGCAAGACAAGTAATATTAGATCTAAAAGGAAAATTAACAACGATGCTTTCACTGGAAGCACAGCCGGAAATCACAGAAACGAGTAAAACAGCTTCAAGCAACCAAGAGATGCAAGAGGCGCAAGAAGCATTAAAAACATTAGGATATTCTGATCGGGAAATAAAAGCGATAATGCCAAAATTACAAAATGAAGCGATCGAGAATACCGATGAGATCATTCGCAAAGCATTGGGATTATTGGTGAAAAATTAGGGGGATTATAGGATGGATGAGCGCATGGTTACAGGTGAATTACAAGCAGAAGATTCGACTGTTGAGCTTAGTCTTCGCCCCACAACTTTAAATCAATATATCGGTCAACAAAAAGTAAAAGATAATCTGAGTATTTTCATCCAAGCAGCAAAAATGCGGGAAGAGCCCCTCGATCATGTTTTACTATATGGTCCACCAGGATTGGGAAAAACAACGCTTGCAGCAATCATTGCGAACGAAATGGGTGTTCAATTTCGGTCGACTTCAGGCCCAGCAATCGAACGGGCTGGTGATCTGGCGGCAATCCTTTCTTCGTTAGAGCCTGGTGATGTATTGTTTATCGATGAGGTTCATCGCTTGCCAAGATCAGTAGAAGAAGTGCTATACGCTGCGATGGAGGACTTTTTTATTGATATCGTCATTGGCACAGGACCAAGTGCGAGGTCTGTTCGTATAGACTTACCGCCATTCACATTAGTTGGAGCAACAACAAGGGCAGGTCTTTTATCCGCGCCATTACGCGATCGATTTGGAGTCCTAAGCCGCTTGGAATATTATGATGCAGACGCTCTATGTTCCATTGTCGAACGTACTGCAGAGATATTTCAAACAACCATTACAAAAGATGCGGCTGTTGAAGTGGCTAGACGATCAAGGGGAACACCACGTATTGCTAATCGATTGCTAAAACGAATTCGTGATATTTCTCAAGTTAAAGGTGAAGTAGCGATTAGTCTGGAAACAACAGAACTTGCTTTACAAATGTTACAGGTAGATGATGTAGGGTTAGACCATATCGATCATAAACTGTTAAAAGGTATTATTGAAGGATTTCAAGGTGGACCGGTTGGGTTAGATACTATTGCAGCAACGATCGGTGAAGAGTCACAGACAATTGAAGATGTATATGAACCGTATTTACTACAAATTGGTTTTATCCAACGTACACCAAGAGGCAGAATCGTAACACCAAAAGCTTATCAGCATTTTGGCATACAAGGGAAAGAAATGGAATGAGTATTGGGAAACTCTTTATCATTTTGGGGATCACATTCGTTATTATTGGCATCATTTGGACGTTTATCGGGAGACTACCTGGAGATATAAGCTTCAAAAAAGGAAACTTCTCCTTTCATTTTCCAATTATGACGTCGATTGTGGTCAGTATAATTTTATCAATCATTTTTTACGTGCTAGAGGTTGTTCAAAAAGTCCGGTAAAAATGACACGTCGAATTTCTTCGTTGGCTTGCTTTTCCGTTCCTCACGTATTAAAAACATACGTTCCGGTACTCAAAGCTACGCCGTCTCGAACTTCTCGGTCTTTTTTATCCTCCTTTTTGAACACGCACATTACTAGGAAAATTTCGTTAACGTATAGTAAGGGGATACATCATGAATATAGAAGACTTTGATTTTGACTTACCAGAGGAATTAATTGCGCAAACACCGTTAAAAGATCGGACAGCCTCACGATTATTAGTATTGGATCGTGAAAAGAATAAAATAGACCATAAGCATTTTGCCGATATAAAACAGTATCTCAATAAAGGCGATTGTTTGGTATTAAATGATACACGAGTATTACCTGCGAGATTGTATGGGATCAAAGAGGACACTGGGGCAAAGATTGAAATATTGCTTTTGCATCAACAGGAAAAAGACAATTGGGAAGTACTAGCAAAACCAGCTAAAAAAATAAAAGTAGGCACAGAGCTTATTTTTGGCGATGGTAAGCTTAAGGCAACGTGTATGGATATATTGGACCATGGCGGACGAATTCTTGAATTTCATTATGAAGGGATTTTTTATGAAGTTTTAGATGAACTAGGTGAAATGCCATTGCCACCGTATATTAAAGAACAACTGTCGGAAAAAGAACGCTATCAAACAGTATACGCGAAGGAAGAAGGATCAGCGGCAGCTCCTACAGCAGGATTGCACTTTACAAATGACCTATTAGATGAAATACGTGCTATGGGTGTAACGATTGCATTTATTACGCTACATGTTGGTTTAGGAACATTTCGCCCTGTGAGTGTAGACAATATTGATGATCATAAAATGCATTCTGAATTTTATCATATGACAAAGGAAACGGCAGAGACGCTTACAAATATCCGGGAGAATAATGGTAGAATCATTTCGGTTGGCACAACATCAACGCGTACACTTGAGACAATTGTTCGCGATAATAATGGAGAGTTCGCTGAAGCTAGTGGCTGGACAGATATTTTTATTTATCCACCCTATACGTTTCAGGCTATTGATGGCTTAATTACGAATTTTCACTTACCAAAGTCTACTTTAATCATGATGGTAAGTGCCTTGGCAGACCGAGAAACGATTCTACGGGCATACGATGAAGCTGTGAAAGAACGGTATCGCTTTTTCAGTTTTGGTGATGCGATGCTAATCATATAGAAGAGGAACGAATGAAAATGCAACCAATAACATATGAATTAATTAAAACATGTAAACAAACTGGCGCGAGACTCGGAAAGGTGCATACACCACATGGTTCGTTTGATACGCCAACGTTTATGCCTGTTGGTACACTTGCAACGGTAAAAACGATGAGCCCGGAAGAACTTACAGAGATGAATGCTAAAATTATTCTTTCCAACACGTACCATTTGTGGTTACGTCCTGGTGAGGATATCATTCAAGAAGCTGGTGGATTACATCAATTTATGAACTGGGATGGGGCAATTTTAACTGATTCGGGTGGATTCCAAGTATTTAGTTTAAGCGACATGCGTAAAATTAAAGAAGAAGGGGTTCATTTCCGTAACCATTTAAACGGAGAAAAATTATTTTTGTCACCGGAAAAATCGATGCAAATTCAGAATGCGCTTGGTTCGGACATTATGATGGCTTTTGATGAGTGTCCACCATACCCAGCAACCTACGACTACATGAAAACATCCGTTGAGCGAACATCACGCTGGGCAGAACGTTGTCTCCGGGCACATGGTCGTAAAAATGATCAAGGCTTATTTGGAATTATCCAAGGTGGTGAATATGAGGATCTTAGAAAACAAAGTGCACAGGATTTAACATCATTGGATTTTCCTGGATACGCGATTGGTGGCTTATCTGTTGGAGAGCCAAAAGAGATTATGAATCGGATGTTGGAATTTACTACACCACTTTTGCCAAGCGATAAGCCAAGGTATTTGATGGGGGTAGGGTCACCGGATTCTTTAATTGATGGCGCAATCCGCGGTGTTGACATGTTTGATTGTGTTTTACCAACACGAATTGCTCGAAATGGGACGTGCATGACATCTAACGGAAGACTTGTGGTAAGAAATGCTAAGTACGCACGTGACTTTAGTCCAATCGATGAAAATTGTGACTGTCATGTATGTAAAAATTATTCACGTGCATATATCCGTCACTTAATTAAATGCAATGAAACATTTGGATTTAGGCTAACTACTTACCATAATTTATATTTTCTGTTAAACTTAATGGAGCAAGTACGAACAGCGATAAGCGAGGATCGACTTGGCGATTTTAAGGAAGCATTCTTTGAACAGTATGGTTTTAATCAACCGAATGCAAAAAACTTTTAGGGAAAGGAGGAATTCATAATGGACATGCTTATTCAATTATCACCAATCATTTTAATGTTTGTTATTTTCTATTTCTTGCTCATTCGTCCACAACAAAAACGACAAAAGCAAGTTAGACAAATGCAATCGGATTTGAAAAAAGGGGATAACGTTGTGACAATTGGTGGGTTTCATGGATCGATTCACCAAATTGATGAAAACATTATCGTTGTGGAATCAGGCGATGGTACAAAGCTAACTTTTGACCGTTCAGCGATTCGTGAAGTGAAAACAACTAGCTAAATCATATGTATAGATAGTGTCGGAGGATAAGCAATAGACTGATTGCTTTAAAGAAGTAGTATTCTGTCTGTTGCTTAAGCCACTTGTGGTAGATTGACAATTTTACTTATACATAGAAAAATGATAAAAGCGCAAGCGTGATTCGCCTGCGCTTTTTTTCGTTTCATGATTTTTTATCAGCGACAAAAATATTTACACCAATTACTCCTCCGACAAGCGCTGCTGCTACAAAGCCTGCGTGATGTAGGGACTGTTCTAATGAAAATGTCTGCTGGTAGCCTAAATATTGCACCAAAAATGTAAAAAGTGTAAATCCTAAGCCAGTTATAGCACCGATAACCCAGCCTTTTTTCTTTCCTTTAACTCCAGCAACGATCCCACCAATAAATAAAGCGATTAATCCAACTGCAAGTGACACCCACGACAATGTTGTTTCGTCCATACTAGTGAACCGAAGCAACAATCCTAACACAAAACTAGTTAAAAGGATTAGACCGAGTATTACGATCCAGCCATACATTAAAGCGATAAATTGCTGTTTTTTCATGACATTCTCTCCTCCCCCTGATTGTCCATTCATTGTCATTTTATTCACGTAATAAAAAAATAGACGGAAAATATTTTCCTTTCCCCTGCATATATTCTTAGGAGAGGATATTAAAAAGTCACTTTTATCATACATTCTAGTAGGATGAATGCTGGTTTGGGGGATGGTGTGATATGGATGTTGTACTTGCTTCTATAATCTTTATTGTTAGTTATGCCTTCATTATGACGGAGAAAATCAATCGAGCTGTTGTAGCTTTATTTGGTGGTGTATTGCTGTTAGTATGTGGGATATATTCGGCTGATGATGTATTTATGAATTATATTGATTGGAATACAATCGCTTTATTGTTTTCAATGATGGTACTTATTTCGATAACAGAGAAAACTGGATTATTTTCATTCATTGCAATTCGTTTTGCTCAACGGATACGAGGAAAACCTATTCCATTGTTAGTTGGGGCGAGTATTTTAACGGCGATTGGCTCGGCTTTATTGGATAATGTTACAACGGTGTTAATTTTCGTGCCGATTATTTTAAAAATAACAAAATTATTAAACCTTCCATCATTCCCGTATTTACTAGCAATCATTTTTAGTTCAAATATAGGTGGGGCTGCAACCCTTATCGGTGATCCACCAAATATTATGATCGGTCAAGCTGTTGATCACTTAACCTTTTTATCCTTTATAACTCATTTGGCGCCACTAGCATTGATTGTGTTTTCGGTTATGTTAGCATCCATTGTTTTATTATTCCGTAGAACTTTAACAGTGGGTAATATAAATGAGTCAAAACTTGAAAACATTGATGCCGCTGCTCAGTTAATCAAAACGCCCATGTTATATAAGTCTATTATAGTACTAGGGCTGACGATAATAGGTTTTTTAATGCAATCGCTGCTACACATCGAATTAACAGCGATTGCGTTATCTGGGGCGCTTTTGTTATTACTCTTAACAGAGAAGGAAATAGCTACCGAACATATATTTGAAAAAGTTGAATGGGTTACACTGTTTTTTTTCATTGGACTTTTCGCCCTTGTTGGCGGATTGCAGGAAGTTGGAATAATTGATGAACTAGCAAGGGCTATTATTTTGACGACGGATGGAGATTTTTCAAAAACAGCTATTTTCGTTTTGTGGGCTGCCGGATTGTTTTCTGGTATTGTTGATAATATTCCATTTGTTGCTGCAATGATTCCGGTTGTTCAGGAGTTTGAAAGTTATGGTCTCGTTTATTTGGATCCAATATGGTGGTCACTTGCTTTAGGAGCTTGTTTAGGCGGGAATGCTACATTAGTTGGCGCATCTGCAAATGTTGTAGTAGCAGGTCTTGCGGAAGGGGAAAATGAAAAAGTCCCATTTATACGTTTTATGCTTTATGGCATTCCTTTTGTGTTATTCTCACTGATAATTTCATCCGTTTACATTTATGTACGCTATCTAATTCCATATACAGGACAAGCTTTTTGAAAAGGGCTGTTGCTTTTTACACAATAGATAGAAACTGCGAAGTAACTGCTGGGCTCTTTTCTATAAGTACGTGCATTTCCCGCCGCCCGCGGAAAGCGAAGTGTATTTCCGGAGCGACAATTTTGAACGCTATTACTGCGCAGTTTCTATCAACTACGAAATTAAAAAAGAAACATTACGAGAGAAGCTTTAGAAAATAGACTAGCTTTTGATGTTCATTTCATTCTTCTGTTTAACAAAATAACCTGCCACATTGGTTTGAATCAATGTGGCAGGTTATTTTTTAAATCCATTTTTGCAGTATCGGAATTTGCTTTAGTTCTGCTTTTGTGATGAATCTTAATAAAAATAGTAGTATGATGTAAATACCAGATAAGATTACTAGGATAGATAGGAAGACAAAAATATTTGTATCCATTAAACCATAAATGTTCTTTAAGAAGTTGCCAACTAACCAAGTAATAATTAATAAAAGGATCATTTTAGTAATGTCTTTTAATGGAATCGAGTAACGTATTTCTTTGTGCAGTGCCGCAAGATGCAGCAATGTAACCAATACAACACTTGCTGACATTGCTATAGCTGCACCCATGATACCGAATTTCGGATTGGATGCCAATAAAATAAGTACGGTAAATTTACAAATTGCTCCAATCAGGCTATTCCACATAGCAGGTTTTGCTAAATCCAATGCTTGTAATGCAGATTGCAGTGGAGCCTGAATGTAAAGCAACAGGAAAAAAGGGGCCATAAGCACTAGAAATTTGCTTGCATTTCCTGTCCCATACATATATGTTAAAATTGGAACGGAAAAAAGTGTCAAGACAATCGTTGCAATCGCTCCCGAAGCGAATGAGATACGAATGGATTGATGGATCCGATAGTGAATTAACTGGTTATGTTTATTTGCTTCTGCTTCAGATATGGATGGAACTAAAGCAATTGATAGGGATTGTGTAATAAAAGTTGGTAAAAATAAGAGTGGTAGAGCGAATCCCGTTAGTTCTCCATATTGCTTTGTTGCTAAACTGCTAGAAATACCAGCGGCAGCTAGGCTCTGAGCAACTAATATTGGTTCCAAAAAGTTAGAAAATGAACTTATTAATCGACTGCCTGTACTTGGTAGGGCAATAGAAAATAATTCTTTTAGTGTGTCTTTACTTGACTTTAAATAGTTGAAAAATCGATAGCGGATCGTTATATTCTTTTTATGTTTAAAAATTTGAATCATCACGAGTAAGGAGATAAATTCGCCTAGAATCACGCTAAACATTGCGCCTGCAGCAGCATACTCAACGCCAAACGGTAGTAGTAGCTTGATGAATAGAGCAACGCTAGTGATCCGCACTACTTGCTCAATTACGAGGGTATAACTTTGTGGCTTCATATTTTGTTTACCCTGAAAATACCCTCTCAGAATAGATGAAATTGCAGTAATTGGAATAATTGGACTTATGGCGATTAATGGATATAATGTACGCTCATCCGTTAATGATGCAATAAATGGTGCTGCTATAATCATTCCAATCGTGAAAAAAACACTGGAAATTGCGGTAACAATTAACGAGACAACAAGAATCTTTTTAACTTTTACCCGATCATTTCTCGCTTCCGCTTCTGCAACTCGTTTGGATATGGCCACTGGCAAACCTAGTTGTGTTAATGTCATAATGAGAAATAGTGTTGGCAGTGCCATCATGTAAAGACCAACACCTTCTTCTCCCATAAAACGAGCAAGTACCATTCGGTTAATAAAACCTAAAAAGCGGGAGATCATGCCTGCAGCAATTAATATCAGTGTACCTTGTAGAAATGTTTGTTTGGTCATTTCGTACGACCTGCCTTCTCAAAAAATAAAATTTCGTATACAATGATATATATGCAATTCAGTTGGCCAAGCATGACAAGAAACAGAATTTAAACTTCTGCGTGCTAACAGGGGGGAAGAACTTGGAGATTGTGCGGAATGTTGATGATTGGAAATCGCTTTTGAAACCAGCTTTGGATAGTAAAACAAGTGAATTGAAACTATTGGGATATTCACAGGTAACAAATGACGACATTTGGAATTGTTTAGTGCAAAAAGTTTGGAAAGGTAATCCGTCAAAACGTTTATATGAAGTAACGCAGGATATTTTTCATCTTGCATCAAATGTATATATGAGTTATTTAACGGTGAGTGCCTACCAAGATGATGATTTAATGGCGTCTATTGCTGCGTTAACTGGGGATCAGCAGCCAATAGATGAGTAACAAATTACATATTGTTTAAGCGTAAAAAGGGAGGCATTTGGTAGATGAAAAACAGAGGCAAAATCGTTGCCTTTTTCTTGATTGTATTATTGTTCGCAGGAACGATTGGGACAACGATAACCGGAATTACAAAAGACATAAATTTAGGATTGGATCTTCAAGGTGGGTTTGAAGTTTTATATGATGTTGACCCCGTTAACGAAGATCAAGAGGTCAATCGCGAATTACTTGAGGCAACTGTACGTACGTTAAGTGAGCGTGTCAATCGACTTGGTATTAGTGAAGCCAACATTGACATTGAAGACCCAAATCGAATTCGTGTACAGCTGGCTGGCGTTAAAAATCAAAATGAAGCGAGAGAAATGTTGTCCACATCTGCTCGCCTTTCATTTCGCGACGTGAATGATAATGAATTACTCAATGGATCAGATGTTAAGGAAGGAAGTGCAAAGCAAGATTTCCATCCCGACACAAAACAACCTATTGTCACGTTATCATTAAAAGATGCGTCCAAATTTGGAAAAGTAACAAGTGAAATTAAACAAATGCAAGACCCTGAAACCCCATATCAAGATAATTTGCTTGTTATTTGGATGGATTATCAAAAAGGGGATTCATTTGCTGAAGAGACGAAAAAAGAAGAACCAAAATATATTTCTTCACCTGCTGTATCAAAGACACTGAATACGTCGGATGTTATGATAGAAGGTAATTTTACAGTTGAGTCGGCACAACGATTGGCGGACATCATAAATTCTGGTTCCCTTCCAGTTAATCTAACGGAAAAATACTCGACGTCTGTTGGGGCTCAGTTTGGGGAACAAGCATTGGATAAGACGGTATTTGCTGGAATAATCGGTGTAAGCATTATCTTTTTATTTATTATTGCTGTTTACCGCTTCCCAGGATTTATTGCTGCTGTCAATTTAAGTGTTTATATTTATCTAATACTACTGTTCTTTGAATTAATGAATGGTGTGCTTACGTTACCAGGAATTGCCGCTCTGATACTAGGTGTTGGTATGGCTGTTGATGCGAACGTGATTACATTTGAACGAATTAAAGAAGAATTACGGGAAGGTAAATCGCTCCAGGCAGCATTTAAGGCAGGTACAAGCAATTCATTACGAGCGATTGTCGATGCAAATATCACGACAATATTAGCTGCTGCTGTATTATTTAT
Source organism: Lentibacillus sp. Marseille-P4043 (assembly GCF_900258515.1). Classification (NCBI taxonomy): domain Bacteria; kingdom Bacillati; phylum Bacillota; class Bacilli; order Caryophanales; family Bacillaceae; genus Lentibacillus; species Lentibacillus sp. Marseille-P4043. The sequence goes on from NZ_LT984884.1 coordinate 2,444,086, forward strand.
TTTCGGTACAAGCTCCATTAAAGGGTTTGCAACCATGTTGATCCTTAGCATCGTGGTCAGCTTTTTAACAGCGGTTTATGGATCAAGATTATTATTACAATTATGGATAAAAACCAAATTCCTGAAAAACAGACCAGGCTGGTTTGGTGTTAAGAAACGAGACATTAAGGATATTAAGGATTCAACAGAAGTAGAACCTAAAGTGTTTAATCGTGAAGTGAATATTGTTAAGCATCGCAACAAATTCTTTATCGCTTCTGCAATAATGGTTATTTTGGGGATTGCTTCATTGTTGATTTTCCAATTAAACCCGGGGATCGATTTTACCAGTGGATCACGTGTTCAAATCATGGCAGATCATAGCTTGAAAACAGAAGAAATAGAAAATGATCTGGAAGAGTTAGATTTAAAGGAGGAAGTTGTTCTTTCTGGTGATAACCAAAATGTTGCCGTTGTGCGTTACGATACGGTAATAAATAAGGATAAAATTGCTGAACTTAAATCGTATTTCAACGATAAATATGGTATTGAGCCAAGTGTAAGTGTTGTATCACCAATTGTCGGGCAGGAATTGGTTAAAAATGCGTTGTATGCACTCGGAATCGCCGCCATCGGGATGATTATTTATGTAGCATTTCGATTCGAACTATTCTTTGCGGTTACAGCAATTATTGCGTTAATCCATGATGCATTTTTCGTTTTGGCCATTTTTAGCTTTACCAGAATCGAGTTTGATGTGACAATCGTTGCCGCGGTACTCACAATTATCGGTTATTCGATAAATGATACGATTGTAACCTTTGACCGAATTAGGGAAAACTTACAGAAGAAAAAACGAGTCAAGTCCTTTAAAGAACTTGCAAAAGTTGTGAACAAGAGCTTGGTACAAACATTAACACGTAGTATTAATACAACAGTAACAACACTTATTGCTGTTTTGGCCTTCTTGTTCTTAGGTGCCGAATCAATCACTGGTTTCGCTATTGCCTTAACAGTAGGGCTTATAGCGGGAACATATTCATCATTATTCCTTGCTTCCCAGTTATGGCTAGTTTGGCGCGGGAAAATGATTAAGAAAAAACCGGTTGTATTTGCTAAGAAAAAACGAACAGAAGGACCGCAAGTTTAAAAAAGAAAACCCTTGTTACAAGTTTGTAGCAAGGGTTTGTTTTTTTAAAATCGGGGTAATTTAAATATAAGGAAGGGAGGCAGTCCATGCGAGGGCAAACATATGTAATTCTTGCTATCATTTTTGTTATCGTTGTAGCTGTGTTCGCAGTGACCAACGTTGATGTAGTTGAAGTAAATTATTTATTCTGGTCAGGTGAGGCACCACTTATTTTAGTTATTTTATTTTCTGTACTAATGGGAGGAATCATAACAGCAGCTGTTGGTGTAGTAAGAATGTTCCGACTGCAACGTGAAATCCGTACACTAAAGGATAGTAATAAAGAAATGCATGATCTGTTAGTTAAAAACGGATTAGCAGACAAATTGAAAAAGCAAACACAAGAAAAAACAAAATCGACTAAAAACGATGAAGAAAGTCAAACATAATAAATTCTAATTGCTACCCTTGACTCAATGTGTGTATAATAGATTGGTCAGGGGTGAACTTATGTTACAAAGTAAAGCGACATGGAAATTTACAACAATACAAGATGAGACAGTGCGATGGATGGATGATACGATAACGATGTCCCCTGTGATGCAAGAGCTTTTATTACAACGAGGAATAACGACAGCAAAGACTGCAGCAGAATTTCTATCGCCCGATCTGACAAATTTACAAAATCCGAGTAAACTCGCATCAATTGATATAGCATCTGCTCGTGTACATAAAGCAATTGAGCAAAATGAAAAGGTCCTTGTTTATGGGGATTATGACGCTGATGGGGTAAGCTCAACTACAGTTTTATTGACAGCTTTGCAAGAGTTAGGAGCTGACTGTGATTATTATATTCCCAATCGGTTTACAGAAGGATATGGACCGAATGAAGCGGCATTTAGACAAGCATATGTAGATGGGTATCGATTAATTATTACCGTTGATAATGGTATTGCAGCTGTTCAAGAAGCTGAGGTCGCTAAAGAACTTGGCCTTGATTTGATTATTACCGATCACCATGAGCCGCAAGAACGATTACCTGACGCATTGGCGATTATTCATCCCAAATGCTCACCAGACTATTTGTTTCAGGAACTTGCCGGAGTTGGGGTGGCGTTTAAGTTTGCTGAACATTTACTAGGTTATTTTCCTGAGAAGTTATTAGATTTAGTGGTGATCGGTACCATTGCAGACCTGGTCCCACTTGTTAGTGAGAATCGAATCCTAGCTTATTTTGGTTTGCAGAAACTGACAACCACTAATAGACATGGGTTGAAAGCATTAAAAAACATCTGCAAAATCGATGGAAATGTTACCGAGGAAGATATTGGATTTCTAATCGGTCCACGGCTGAATGCTGTTGGACGATTGCAAGATGCTGATTTAGCTGTGCAATTATTGTTGACAGATGACCAAGAGGAAGCGGAACAGTTAGCACAAATGGTACAGCAATTGAACGAGGAGCGTAAACAGATTGTCGCTAATATTGTCAAAGAAGCGGAAAAAATGGTTCAACCTGAAAATAGGGTAATCATTGTTGCAAAAGAAGGTTGGAACGAAGGAGTCCTTGGCATTGTTGCCTCAAGGCTAGTTCGAAAATATGATCGGCCGGCAATCGTATTAGCCATTAATTCAGATGAAACACAGGTGAAAGGGTCAGCACGTAGTATCCCTAAATTCGATTTGTTTAAAAACTGTATGCAGGTTAGAAATCTATTTACCCATTTTGGCGGACATGCTCAGGCTGCTGGGATGACGTTACCAATCGATAATGTACCATTGCTACAGGATGAACTAAACAAATTAATCAAGCAACAACTGACTGATGAAGATTTTAAACAAGAAATTGAAGTTAGTAAAACACTCGGCGTCCCTGAAGTTAACGAAGCTTTGATTGATGAAATTAGTCAATTAGCACCGTTTGGGATGGCAAATCCAAAACCAATTTTTCATATTAAACAAATTCCAACAGACATACGGCAACTTGGAAATAATAAGAAGCATCTTAAAATGCAATTCAAACAGGAAACCGCACAACTGGATGGTATTGGATTTGGGTTAGGTGATTTATATAACCATATTTCAAAGCAGACGCACGTATCACTTGTTGGTGAAATTGGGATTAATGAGTGGAATGGAATTCGAAAGCCACAGATTGTCATCCAGGATCTGCGAATTGAAGAATGGCAGTTATTTGATCATCGAGGGAAAAAACAGGTAGATATAGTACCTTTTATAACAAATTCCAATGCAGACTTAGTCGTTTGCAGCCAGGGTTCAGATCGCTCTCCACTGCAGGTATCCGCTATTGATTATGAGACAGATCTAACTGCTTTTGACAAAGTGGAATCATTGTTTTTATTTGATTTACCACCTGAACTTGATCATTTACAAACGATTATTAAAAAGACAAACCCATCATGTATACATGTATGTTTCTATGTAGAGGATAGCACGTATATGCAAGTTTTTCCGTCAAGAAATGATTTCAAATGGCTCTATGCACAAATTCGCACGCGAAAGGTAATTGATTTGAAACAAGAAATCAATATGTTGATGAGTGCAAGAGGATGGACAAAAGATCGAATACTCTTTATGTCTAACGTGTTTTTTGAATTAGGATTTGTTAAAATAGAGAACGGTGTTATGCAATTAAATCCCAATCTTGACAAACATGATTTACAAGATTCTGAGTTGTATCAGCAACGATTGAGACAAGCTGACATCGAAAAAGTACTTTACTATTCTAATTATAAAGAACTAAAAGAGTGGTTTTCATCATGTAAAGAAGATGTGGAAGCACCCAAGGAGGAAGAGGTTATCTATGGACTATAAAAACTATATTAAAATAGTTGAGGATTGGCCAAAAGAAGGAATTCAATTTAAAGATATTACTCCATTAATGGACAATGGGAAGGCATTTAAATCGGCAGTGGATGAAATAGTGGAGTTTGCGAAAGAAAAAGATATTGATATTATTGTTGGACCAGAAGCAAGAGGCTTTATTATTGGCTGTCCGGTATCCTATGCACTTGAGATTGGGTTTGCACCTGTACGAAAGGAAGGTAAATTACCACGGGAAGTAATAAAAGTTGATTATGGTTTAGAATACGGTAAAAATATCCTAACACTTCATAAAGATGCAATCAAACCGGGACAACGTGTATTAATTACCGATGATTTACTTGCTACTGGCGGTACAATAGAGGCAACAATTAAATTAGTAGAAGAGCTTGGTGGCGTCGTTGTGGGTTGCGCATTTTTAATTGAACTATCTTATTTAAATGGCCGCGATAAACTTGACGGTTATGATGTATTAACGTTAATGCAATACTAAGATAAAGCAATCCGAAAAGAAATAAATAACAGGAATGTAGGTCTGACGAGGTTTATTTTTCGTCAGACCTATTGTTACACTTTAAGAGAAAATGCTCACACATCACCCCAAGATGCGCGAATTGTACTCAGGCCCGGGGGGAATAGCAACAATTTATACGAAAAGGGCCTTAAGGGGAATAAAGTATCAAAAATCGGTTACACAAAGGTTGTTAAAATGGGATGTATTTATATATAATAGAGAAATAATCTTCAATTTATAGAGGTTGGTTCAGGAACCATAAATTTAGGCTAACTTTTTGAGCATGACTCATATTAATTATAAATTTTTTCTTTACATTTATACAAAAATTTTCAATACTAGACAAAAGTATTAAAATAGACTTATTATAGAATTCTAAAGCAACGAATAAAGGTGATTACATGGCAAAGGAAGCTATTATGACAATTGAAAATGTGATAGACAAGGCTAGCCTTTATCTTTCAAAAGAAGATACTGCTTTTGTTCGTCGCGCATATGAATTTGCAAATGGGGCTCATCATGATCAATTTCGAAAATCCGGTGAGCCATATATTATCCATCCGATTCAAGTTGCGGGTATTTTGGTAGAACTTGAGATGGATCCAGAGACGATCGCTGGTGGCTTTTTGCATGATGTTGTGGAAGATACGAACATTACGCTTGAACAAATCGAGACAGAATTTAACCATGAAGTTGCTATGCTTGTTGATGGTGTAACGAAATTAGGTAAAATTAAATACAAATCAAAAGAAGCTATCCAAGCAGAAAACCACCGGAAAATGTTTGTAGCAATGGCAAAAGATATTCGGGTTATTTTAATTAAACTCGCTGATCGTTTACATAATATGCGAACATTAAAGCATTTAAAACCTGAAAAGCAACGACGAATTTCCAATGAAACACTGGAAATTTTTGCTCCGCTAGCACACCGCCTTGGTATTTCAACAATTAAATGGGAATTAGAGGATACAGCATTACGCTATTTAAATCCGCAACAATATTACCGTATTGTTCAGCTTATGAAGCAAAAACGGGAACAGCGTGAGACCTATATTAAAGATGTAATGGACGAGGTTAATGAACAGCTCAAAGATGTTAATATTAAAGCGGATATCTCCGGAAGACCAAAACATTTGTACAGTATATATAGGAAAATGGTTAAACAGAATAAACAATTTAATGAAATATACGATTTATTAGCAGTAAGAATTATTGTTAATAGTATCAAGGACTGTTATGCGGTTTTGGGGATCATTCATACATGCTGGAAACCAATGCCAGGTAGATTTAAAGATTACATCGCCATGCCTAAACCTAATCTTTATCAATCTTTGCATACGACTGTTATTGGACCCAAAGGAGATCCACTTGAAGTCCAAATTCGTACAAAAGAAATGCACGAAATTGCTGAATATGGAATTGCTGCACACTGGGCGTACAAAGAAGGACGCCAATTAAATAAGGATAAAAAGTCGTTTGAAGAGAAATTGACCTGGTTTAGAGAAATACTTGAGTGGCAGAATGAAACGCATGATGCGGAAGAATTCATGGAGTCGTTGAAGGTCGATTTATTTTCCGACATGGTTTATGTTTTTACTCCTAAAGGTGATGTGATTGAGCTGCCATCTGGATCTGTTCCACTGGATTTTGCTTATAAAATTCACACTGAGATTGGCAACCAGACAATTGGTGCGAAAATTAATGGCAAAATGGAGCCGCTCGATTATAAACTTAAGAATGGCGATATTATTGAAATGATGACGTCAAAACATTCGTATGGTCCATCACAGGATTGGCTGAAAATCACCCAAACATCACAGGCTAAAAACAAAATAAAACAATTTTTTAAGAAACAGCGTCGTGAGGAAAACATTGTTAAAGGGAAAGAATCAGTCGATAAGGAAATACGAGCACTGGCACTTGAACCAAAGGAAGTGTTGACACAAGAAAATCTGCAGCGTGTTTTTGATAAATTCAATTTCACGAATGAGGATGACATGTATGCAGCTGTTGGCTATCAAGGAATAACTGCTGCATTAATCGCCACTCGACTTACCGATAAAATAAGACAGACGAAACAAAAGGAACAGGAACTTTCGCAAACGCTTGAGGAAGTAAAAACGGAAGTGAAGGAAAAAAAGTCACATAAACGCGATTCAGGTGTAAAAGTGGAAGGTGTTGACAACTTATTAGTTCGATTATCCAAATGTTGTAATCCTGTACCTGGCGATGCTATTGTTGGCTATATTACAAAAGGCCGTGGTGTCTCGGTTCATCGTGCTGACTGCCCAAATGTGCAAACAGAAGAAGCGCAGCAACGGTATTTACATGTCCAATGGGAAAGTAATCAAACTGAGAAAAAACAATATCATGTTGATTTAGAAATCTCGGGTTATGACCGCAGAGGTTTATTAAACGAGGTATTACAGGCCGTTAATGAAACGAAAACGAATATTACCCAAGTAAACGGCCGGTCAGATCGAAATAAAATGGCAATCATTAATATTACAATACTTATTCATAATACAAGCCATTTACGAAAAATTGTCGAACGAATTAAGCAAATCAAAGATGTCTATACGGTGACACGAACATTGCAATAAAGGGAAATGCATGTAATGGGGATGGGGATTTTCCTTCTCCCATTTGTGCGTCGCGAAGGAGAGATATCATGAAAGCTGTTATACAGCGTGCACGTGATGCTAGTGTATCAGTGAGCGGAGAAACAATCGGTGCCATTGACCAAGGTTTGGTTGTATTGCTTGGGGTTACCCATGATGATACAGAAGAGGATGCGGCATACTTGGTAAATAAAATTGTTCATATGCGAATCTTTGAAGATGAAAATGACAAAATGAACTTATCATTAAAAGATGTTGCTGGTAGGCTGCTGTCGATATCGCAATTTACATTGTATGGTGATACAAGAAAAGGAAGGCGGCCGAACTTTCTTCAAGCTGCAAAGCCAGACGATGCAAACAAATTGTATCAGTATTTTAATAAATTAGTAACAGAGCAAGGTGTTACGGTTGCAACAGGTGAATTTGGTGCAATGATGGATGTACAATTTACTAATGTAGGCCCCGTCACATTGGTTGTAGACAGCAAAGATAAATAATAGAACCCTATAGGAGAAAAAGTTCGGTATTTTGGAGAAAACCGTAAATAACAATTAGAGTGCTAAATTACAATAGTTTTAGCACTCTATTATTTTATATGGTATATAAGCGCCTTAGTGTTTTTTATAGGCTATTTTCGTAATGTTTGTTGCTTTTTAATTCTTAATTGATATAAACTGTGCACTAATTACCGCTACGGAAATACACTTCGCTTTCCCCACGTTATCCGAACTTAGTTACAAAGGTCAAACTTGTTTGCGTGGTTAGCATCCTACTCGTAAAAATATTTCGTAAGCCCACTGATGATTCCGTTTACCAACTGTTTCTGATAGGCATCTGATAATAATAATTGTTCTTTTTTTTCGTTGGAGATAAATCCTAGTTCAATTAACACTGCTGGTTTGAAATTTTGTCGTAACACTTGGTAATCACCAAAATCTGTGCTCCTGTCATTAGCATTTGTTCCTTTTATCAATTCAGTCTGTATATTGTTTGCTAATGATTGATTATAATCTTGATAATAATATGTCCCAATTCCAGTTGCCTCTGGTATCTGAGGGACACTATTATAATGAATGCTGACAAATGCATCTGCGTCAGTCACATTAGTAAGACTTGTTCGGCTGGCTAATGAGATATATTGATCTTTTTGTCTTGTTAATACAACGTTTGCCCCAAGCGTTGTGAGCCCTTGTTGTAAGGTTAATGCTGTTTTATACGTAAGGTTTTTCTCAAATATTCCTGATGCTCCGATTGCACCAACGTCATTACCGCCGTGACCAGCATCAATTACAATTGTTTTGTTGTTAATCTCTTTACTAGTTGCAGTCTCCTGCTTGTCAACTAGCTGTTTGTATACAAATCCAGTAATTTTTTCGTTGGAAATTTTATACCATTCTATCGTTTCCGCAAGAACGTCAAATGTGGTACCTTTTTTGGCGAAATCGATTATTTCATCGTCAATTGATGGACCACTACGGATTTGTGTATTTTCATATGGAATGGTGACGGTCTTTGGGTTAATTATGTCCCTGTTTGCGTAAACACTTGATGAAAGCGTGAGAAACATACTGACAATAAATATAGCTGTTGGCAAAATACGCAAAACATCCCCCCTAATTATCGACTATCATTTTGTCTTATTTTAATAAAAATCCTCTATTTAGGCAAAGATAAGCTTATGGGAGGAAATGATCGTATGCGATATACTGAAAAACAATGGAATTCTACGCAAAATAAAGACGTGTTTGGTGTGAATTTACATCGGTTTATGGAACTTGAGAATCATGCGAACCATATGGAAATAGCACAAGAATTAGGCATTTCTTTAGGTGAAGTGAAAATGTTAAAGAAAAAAATCAATCGTACTTGACATTCTTTTTTAGACAGATTATGATTATAGTCATTCAATAAACGAGTAAATGATTATACACAAGAAACCATTGAGGGAAAAAGTATTTAGGATTCTGATGAAAAGAGAGAAGATGTCATCGGCTGAGAACATTTTCACATTATGACCTATTGAAAGACATTCCTTAGGATCGATGCTGAACAGGGATTAGAAGCTTGAATGGCTATTTGCCGGATTTTCCAAATTGCTTCTATCATTAAATAAGTAGGTATTGACGTTTTGCAGGCGTTAACTGTGTAAAGCGGATGCAGCTATTTGCATCAACTAGGGTGGCAACGCGGGTTAACTCTCGTCCCTTTTTTATAAAGGGATGAGAGTTTTTTTATATGCTAAAAACATTTAACAATTTGGGGGTTTTACGATGAATATCAAGGCACCACGTGGAACAGTTGATATTTTACCGAAGGATTCATGGAAATGGCAATATGTCGAAAACATGCTAAAAGAGATTTGCGGTCGCTTTCATTATCAAGAAATTCGCACACCATTGTTCGAACATACAGAGTTATTCGAACGGGGTGTAGGTGATTCAACGGATATTGTTCAAAAGGAAATGTATACGTTTCTTGACCGTGGAGGTAGAAGTATAACACTTCGTCCAGAAGGTACAGCTTCCGTGGTTCGTGCGTTTGTGCAAAATAAATTGTATGGTTCACCGGTACAACCAGTCAAACTGTATTATTTTGGTCAGATGTTTCGTTATGAACGGCCACAACATGGTCGCATGCGTCAGTTAAATCAATTTGGTGTAGAGGTGCTGGGGAGTGCGGATCCTGCGGTTGATGCTGAAGCAATTGGTCTTGCTATGACATGTTACCAGGAGCTTGGCCTAAAGTCACTAAAGCTTGTGATCAATAGTCTAGGAGATAATGAAAGCAGGCAAAACTATCGTCAGGCTTTGGTTGAGCACTTTTCACCGCATAAAGAGGAATTATGTACCGATTGTCAAGCGCGGCTTACACAAAACCCATTGCGAATTTTAGATTGTAAGAAAGATCGTGAACACCCAGCAATGCAAACAGCACCATCCATTTTAGATTATTTAAATGATGAATCTAGAACGTATTTCAATCAAGTTCAAGAATATCTGACGATGATGGAAATTCCGTTTACCGTTGATAAAAATCTGGTTCGTGGTTTAGATTATTATAATCACACAGCATTTGAAATTATGAGTGATGCAGAAGGATTTGGTGCGATTACGACACTTGCTGGCGGTGGTCGATATAATGGTCTTGCAGAAGAATTAGGTGGACCGAATACTCCGGGAATCGGTTTTGCTCTTGGGATTGAACGATTAATGTTGGCGCTGGATGTGGAAAATATTACAATCCCTGTTGATGACAAGCTGGATTGCTATTTCGTTGCTGTTGGTGAAGAAGCAGAAAAACAAGCTGTTCGTCTTGTCCATGAATTGAGAAAACAGGGGGTACAGGTTGATAAGGATTATCAGGGTCGGAAAATGAAGGCACAATTTAAATCTGCTGACCGGTTACAAGCTAAATTTGTTTTGATTTTGGGTGAAGAAGAACTAGCAAACCAGGTTATTAATATAAAATCGATGGAGACCGGTGAACAAAGAGAAGTCCCAATTACTGAAGTAACCGAACAAGTGAAAGATTTGCTGCAAGGAGGAAAAGAATGATGAACAAACGAATACTAGCAGGCACAATAACAACAAACCAGATTGATCAGGATGTTTTGCTTAAGGGATGGGTACAAAAACGCCGTGATTTGGGTGGATTAATTTTCATTGATTTGCGTGATAAATCAGGGATTGTCCAGGTCGTATTTAATCCAACTATTTCAGAAGCAGCCTTGGCAATCGCTGAAAATGTGCGAAGTGAATACGTGGTAGAAATAAAGGGTAAAGTGGTTCACCGTGAAGCTTCTACCATAAATGATGCAATGGCAACAGGCAGTATTGAAGTGTTAGCGGAAGAATTAACTATTTTAAACAAGTCGAAAAATCCACCATTCATGATTCAGGATGAAACAGATGTTAGTGAGGATTTGCGATTAAAATACCGTTACATTGATTTGCGTAGAGCTACTTTACAAGATACATTTAAACTTCGTCATAAAACAACACAGGCTGTTCGTAACTTTTTGAATCAGGATGGGTTTTTGGAAATGGAAACACCTATCTTGACCAAAAGTACGCCAGAGGGTGCGCGAGATTACCTTGTTCCAAGTCGAGTGCATGCGGGTGAATTTTACGCATTGCCACAATCACCGCAATTATTTAAACAATTAATTATGATGTCAGGCTTTGAGAAATACTATCAGATTGCCCGTTGTTTTCGAGATGAAGATTTGCGAGCGGACAGACAACCGGAATTTACCCAGATTGATATTGAAACATCATTTATGACTAGTGATGAAATCATGGAAATGACCGAAAATATGATGAAGAAGGTCATGAAAGAGGTAAAAGATATCGATATTACGTTGCCACTACCAAGGTTGCGCTATGATGAAGCAATGAAGCGATATGGATCAGATAAACCAGATACAAGATTTGCGATGGAACTTATTCATGTAGCAGATATTGTAAAGGATTCTTCTTTTAAAGTATTCCAAGGAGCAATCGAAGCTGGTGGTAATGTTGGATTATTAAATGTTAAAAATCAGGCGGCTAACTTTTCCAGAAAAGATATTGATAAGCTAACAGATTTTGTGAAGGTTTATGGAGCCAAAGGGTTAGCATGGTTAAAACTAGAAGGTAGCGAATTAAAAGGACCAATTGCTAAATTTTTATCGGATGATGAAAAAGACGGTTTGATTACTCGTGCAGAGGCAACAGATGGCGATCTATTGTTATTTTGTGCAGATAAGACTACAGTTGTCTATGACAGCCTAGGAGCATTGAGATTAAAGCTAGGGAAAGAATTGCAACTTATCGATGAAAGTAAGTTTAATTTCCTTTGGGTTACGGATTGGCCATTATTGGAGTATGACGAGGATGCAGAAAGATATTTTGCTGCGCATCATCCATTTACGATGCCAGTTGAAGCAGACATGGCTAAATTAACGACTGATCCCGGAAGCGTTCGTGCAGTAGCTTATGACCTTGTCTTGAATGGCTATGAACTTGGTGGCGGTTCACTACGTAATTACAAACGAGAACAGCAGGATAAAATGTTTGAAGTATTAGGATTTACAAAAGAAGCTGCAGAAGAACAATTCGGCTTTCTGCTTGACGCATTAGAATACGGGGCACCACCACATGGCGGGATCGCACTTGGTTTAGATCGAATCATCATGTTGTTAGCAGGCAGAACGAATTTGCGTGATACGATTCTATTTCCTAAAACTGCTTCTGCATCAGATTTGCTTACCGATGCACCAAGTGAAGTTAGCTCTGGCCAATTGGACGAGCTATCTATTCAACTACAGGAAAAAAATGATAAAAATAACGAAATGTCGTAAAGATGTTAAAATTGTAATCCGTTTTTCATAATGTTCAATATTGAAAAAATTTATGGTGTATGCTATGATTAGTTTACAGATAAAGAACACGTACTTTTTTCCACATGAATAAATTAGTTTGTGATTTGCTATCAATCCTGATGTGTGCGTTTATATATTCGTTTTGACCGAACATTTTTATAAACGGGAGCTTTTTAGCGTTTCTTTGCTGCGTGCATGCCTCTACTTACTTAACCCGAGGACGTACAACGTATAGAACAGGGCACCCACCTGCTTGGAGCGGGATCAAAACCAGGAATTAAACGGCACAATTGGGATTGCATTTTTGCAAAGATCATGTAGGTTAACAATAAAAAACTCTTCCGTAATGGAAGAGTTTTTTTTATTAAAGAAAGTATAAAATTTTGAGGCGCTGTTATGTTTACAGCAAAAGTTTTTCGGTGGGACGAGTAATCGCAGTCCCAGATTAAGCCATGTCCAGCTCCAGCGCCCAGCAACTAGCAGATCTTTTGGTGGGACGAACGGAGTGCAGTCCCAGAATGCTCTAGTTTGTACGTTGCTACGACGCTCAGGACGTGCTAGTACAAGCGTTGCGACAGGACGTCGCGCTCTTAGCCTGTAAGGGCGCTTACGCTTTTCTTATTGACCAGAGCTTTGAGCGATTTGTTGTAGGTTTCCATTTTTGTCCATGCGAAACGCTGGTGGTTTCATTGTCCCTTGATCTTCAAAGACCGTCATTTTTCGGGCGCGGTCCATGATCTGCATGAATACTTGATAATCTTCTTGAATGGTGGTTAATTGTTCTTCGGTTTGAGCTAATTTTTTTTCTAATTCACTTACATGATCTCGAAGCAACGTATTTTCTTTTTGTGTTTCTTCTAGATTTCGTTTTGATTGATTAGAAGCATAATAGTCTTTTTTAACTTCCTTGAGAAATCGTATGACCATATCCATTGTGAGTGTCGGTTCTTCCATTGTTGCTTCAATAGGTTTGTTTTCTATCGGATTGTTGTCTACGATATTTTGTAGTAATTCTCCATCGCTTTGTGCGATTACCTCATTGTGTTGGGATAAAGAAACGACAGGCTCCTTTTGTTTCTCCGTATTTGCGGCAATGGCCCGTTTCTTTTCTTTTCGTTGTCTTTTTGCCAGATCAATAGCATGATCGTATTTTTGTCTTACTTCTGCGTTCCAACGAAATCCGCATGCCGCCGATGTACGATTTAATTTGTCACCAACTTCTTCGAATGCGTTTAATTGGGTACTTCCTTCTCTAATATGGCGTAAAACCGTTTCTGCCAATAACAAGTCATCTTCATGTGACCAAGCGTCTTGTCTAACTTTAACCAATTCGTTCATCTCCTTTTTCGAATAACCATCATCATAATTCCGTAGATTTATTTATCTAGTATCTATTGTGACCGCTCGAAAAAGGAATTATACCAACTAGTTTACATTGTTGTTGTCGTTTTGGATTTTTTCATATACTTGTTTTAATGCATGTTCGAACTTTCCTGAATCCTTTGGCTGATAATAGTGACGGTTTTTAATCGCATCAGGTAAATACTGTTGGCTAATCCAGCCGCTTTCATAGTTATGTGGATATTTATAATCAACACCTCGACCAAGATTTTTTGCACCTTGATAGTGGGAGTCTTTCAAATGTTTTGGTATATCACCAGTTTTGCCGTTACGAATATCAGCCAATGCTGCATCTAATGCTTTATAAGCGGTATTGGATTTTGGTGATAAACATAACTCAACAATCGCAACCGAAAGTGGAATGCGGGCTTCAGGAAAGCCTAAACGCTCAGCAGCCTGAACTGCATAAACAGCGCGTGGTCCAGCTTGGGGGTTCGCGAGCCCGATGTCTTCATAAGCACAAACAATCATTCTTCGTGCGATACTATCTAAATCTCCTGCCTCAATCAATCTACCTAAATAGTGAAGGGCGGCATTGACATCACTGCCTCTTATCGATTTTTGGAAAGCTGAAAGGACGTCATAATGTGCGTCACCATCTTTGTCATGAGAGAAACTTTTCTTTTGCATACACTCTTCTGCAACTTCCAGTGTAATAGATATTTGCTGGCTTTCATTTTTAGGTGTTGAAGAAACTGCTAATTCCAGCCCGTTAAGCGCAGATCTCATGTCACCATTTGCTGCAAAAGCGAAGTGATCAAGTGCATCATCGGTAATAACAATATCACGTTCGCCAAGACCATTCACTTGATCAGTAATAGCACGTTTTAACGCCATTTTAATGTCTGTAGCCGTTAAGCCATGCAATTCAAATAAATGACATCTTGAGCGGATCGCTGGATTAATAGAGTGATATGGGTTACTTGTTGTACAACCAATTAATGTAAGCAAATTACTTTCCACATAAGGCAATAAGAAGTCTTGTTTGGCTTTATCCAGTCTGTGTACTTCATCAAGGACTAAGACAACTTGGCCAGTCATTTTTGCTTCTTCCACAACGATTTCCATATCTTTCTTTTTATCAACTACTGCATTAAGCATCTTAACAGGTATGCCGAGTGTTTTAGCTAATGCTACAGCCATCGATGTTTTTCCAGTACCTGGAGGGCCAAACAAAATCATGGAGGCTAGTTGCTCCGCTTCAACCATACGTTTTACGATTTTACCCTCACCAACAAGGTGGGCTTGTCCAATTATTTCATCTATATGGGTTGGACGCATCCGATAGGCAAGTGGTTTCTGTTTCATTTTAATCTTCCTTTGTATATAATAATGGTTTGTATAATTAAGCCTAATTGTAGTCTTGTAAAAATGCAAGGAACAGCCTATTCATGCTATAATTATATGTATTAAGATAAGATAACTGGCTTGAAAGCAATCAATTGAGGTGTCATAAATGAAAATATCAACGAAAGGGCGATATGGTCTGACGATCATGATCGAGCTTGCAAGAAAATTTGGTGATGGACCAATTTCTCTAAAACAAATTGCCCGTGACAAAAAATTATCGGAACATTATTTAGAACAATTAGCATCCCCGTTGCGTAATGCTGGATTAGTTAAAAGTGTTCGTGGCGCATATGGTGGCTATATTTTGGCGAAGGAGCCGGATGAAATTACAGCAGGCGATATTATCCGTGTTTTGGAAGGACCAATTACGCTTGTTGAAGGTATTGAAGAAGAAGAACCTGCTAAACAGGCATTGTGGTTGCGAGTTAGGGATGCGGTGAAGGATGTATTAGATACAACCACATTATCCGACTTAAAAAACCATGAAAATGATCAACAACAAGAACCTTATATGTTTTATATATAATATATAGGAAGGAAAGGTAAAAAATGGAACATATTTATTTGGATCATGCTGCAACAACACCAGTTGATAAACGCGTCATGGAAGCCATGTATCCAATATATGAAGAAGTGTTTGGCAATCCGTCCAGTATTCATTCATTTGGACGCAAGGCGAGACGTTACTTGGATGAGGCCAGGGAGGATATGGCTCGTAGTATTGGCGCCAACGAAAAAGAGATCATTTTTACAAGTGGCGGAACAGAGGCAGACAATTTGGCGATAATTGGTACTGCAATGGCTAACAAGGATAAGGGTAACCATATTATTACAACTGTTCAGGAACACCATGCAACATTGCGTACTGCAGAATATATGGAGAAAAACGGATTTCGTATTACGTATTTGCCAGTATATCAAGATGGGAAAATTGCAATAGATGATTTAAGAGAGGCATTGACAGACGATACCATCCTTGTCACCATTATGACTGTTAACAATGAAACAGGGGTTAAACAACCAATTCAGGAAATCGGACAGTTACTGCATGACCATCAGGCTTGTTTTCACACGGATGCGGTGCAAGCATATGGATTAATGGAATTAAATGTAAAAAAATTAGGGGTTGATCTGCTTTCCGTGTCCTCCCATAAAATTAACGGACCAAAAGGAATTGGATTTTTATATGTAGATAATGGTGTGAAACTACATGCATTGCAATTTGGCGGTGAGCAGGAAAGAAAACGTCGTGCAGGAACAGAGAATGTTGTAAGTGCTGTAGGTTTTCAAAAAGCAGTAGAACTAGCAACTGAAACTAGAGCCCATCGTGTTAAGCAGTACACGGATTTTAAACAGCTTTTTCTCGGAGTGTTAGATGAGGAACAAATTACCTATCAACTAAATGGTGATCCTAAGTCTCAGGTAGCATCTATTTTAAATATTAGTTTTCCAGGAACAAATGTAGAAGCATTATTAACAAATTTTGATTTAGCAGGGATTGCCGCTTCCAGTGGAAGTGCATGTACCGCTGGATCTGTAGAACCTTCCCATGTTTTAGCTGCGATGTACGGAAGTGAAGACGACCGAACTACGAACTCGATTCGATTTAGTTTTGGGTCCTTTAATACAACGGAAAATGTTAAAGAAGCAGCAAAACGTGTGACAGCAATTGTGAAACGACTAACTTGAAAATAAGGTGGTGAACAACATGAAAAATAAAAAAGATACTAGGGTAGTTGTTGGAATGAGTGGTGGTGTTGATTCGTCTGTAGCTGCCTTACTGTTAAAGGAACAAGGTTATGATGTTGTTGGTATTTTTATGAAAAATTGGGATGACACGGATGAAAATGGTGTATGCACAGCAACCGAAGATTTTGACGATGTTGTCCGTGTTTGTAATCAGATTGGGATACCATATTATGCGGTTAATTTCGAAAAACAATATTGGGATAAGGTTTTCACTTATTTCCTTGATGAATATAAAGCGGGAAGAACACCAAATCCAGATGTCATGTGTAATAAAGAAATTAAATTTAAAGCATTTTTGGAACACGCAATGTCACTTGGGGCTGATTATTTGGCGACAGGGCATTATGCACAAGTCTGTTATCGGGACGGGCATTATGAAATGCTGCGCGGTGTAGATGACAACAAAGATCAAACTTATTTCTTGAATCAATTAACGGAAGATGTATTAGCAAAAGTAATGTTCCCATTGGGCCACTTGCCTAAACCAGAGGTGCGTAAAATTGCGAAAGAGCATGACCTTGCGACAGCAACGAAAAAAGACAGCACTGGTATATGTTTTATCGGTGAACGCAATTTCAAAGATTTTTTGAGCGAGTATTTACCTGCTCAACCTGGTACAATGAGTACATTAACAGGAGAAGTGAAAGGTTCACATGATGGGCTCATGTATTATACAATTGGTCAACGACAAGGACTAGGAATTGGCGGTGCTGGTGATCCGTGGTTTGTTGTTGGAAAAGATGTAAAAGACAATGTATTATATGTTGAACAAGGCTTTGCTAATGATTCATTGTACTCAGATGGATTAATTGCCTCTAATGTTAATTGGATTAGCCAAGTTGATTTAAGCAACCCATTAACATGTACAGCGAAATTTCGCTACCGTCAAAAAGATAGTAGTGTCATGGTTAGTCAGCTTGAAAATGGCAAGGTCCGTGTTGTATTTGACGAGAACGAGCGTGCCATAACACCTGGCCAATCCGTTGTGTTTTACGATGGAGATGTTTGCCTTGGCGGAGGAACAATTGATGAAATAATCAAAGACGACCAATACCTTGATTATGTTGGATAAAAAAGTAGGATCACACTCTCAAGTTGCTTGAGAGTCAAGGTCCTTATTTTTGTACGTATAGAACCAATATAATGGGAAGTTAATGAAAAAGGATGTTTAAAATGAATGAAAATCAACAAGCAATAGCGTATATGAAAGAAGGAAAGTATGAAGAAGCTGCAGAATTGTTTAACGAATTAATTGAAGCGAATCCAGATGATCCGTTGGGCTATATTAATTTTGGGAATCTATTAGTCCATATAAACGAACTAGCACGTGCAAAGGCATTTTTTGAAAAAGCCATCACCTTGGACGAATCAGCAGCTACAGCTTATTATGGTTTAGGAAATGTATATTTTGAGCAATCTATTTATGAAAAAGCGCAAGAAAACTTCCAAAGAGCGATTGAATTGGGCTTAGAAGAAGCGGATGTCTTCTATATGTTAGGCTTGACGTTACAACAACAAGAGCAATTTAAACTCGCTTTGCCATACCTCATGCGAGCAACGGAACTGGATCAAGAGGATGCTGAATTATTATTCCAATATGGTTTATCATTGGCACAGACCGATCAAATTTCGGATGCTGAAGTTGTTTTTGAAAATGTATTGAAACGTAACGCTGAACATAGTGATGCACACTATAATTTAGGTGTAATTGCTTTGTACCATGACAAAACTGAAGAAGCATTAAAACATTTTGATCAAGCATTGAATATTCAAGCCGATCACGTTTTGGCTGCTAATGGTAAGAAAATGGTGGAAGAACTGTTAAATCATAACGATGCGTAAGATGGTGGGGTAGTTGTGATGGCACATGAAAGGGACATGATGAAAGACGAGGAACAAGGCTATATTACTGGTGAACTTCTATACACGATTTTCCATAATGAAACAGAACACTTTTCGATTGCGAAAATTAAAATTCAAGACACAAATGAAGATTATCGTGAGAAAGATGTTGTAGCAAAAGGCTATTTCTCAAATTTGCAAACCGGTAAAAAATATCGTTTTTATGGTCAATTCGAACGGCATGTTAAATTTGGCCTACAATACCAGGTAACCTCCTATCAAACGGTTATCCCAAATACAAAAGATGGACTAGTTGCCTATCTGTCCAGCGATTTATTTCATGGAATTGGTAAAAAGACAGCGAAGCGGATTATTGACCATTTAGGTGAAAACGCTATTTCTAAGATTTTAAATCAGCCATCTGTGTTAGATGGAGTTCCAGGTCTTAAAAAGGACAAAGCAGATACATTGGTTAAGAACTTGCAAGAAAATCAAGGATTTGAGCATATTGTTGTCTATTTGGCCAAATACGGAATTGGGTTAAAAATGGCTCAGAAAATTTATCAGGAATATAAAGAAGATGCCATTACACAACTTGAGGAGGATCCATATCAATACGTGTTTGATATTGAAGGATTTGGCTTTCAAAAAGCTGATGAAATAGCTAGTCAGAATGGATTATCATTAACCCACCCAAATCGAATTGGTGCTGGGTGTATTTATGTTTTGCAAAAAAGTGTTCAAGATGGACATGTTTATTTACCATTAGACAGTTGTGTGGAGCAAGTTATTCGTCTACTCTATAACGCAGATTTCACGTTATCAGCTGAAACCATTCAGGATAGATTGGAAGAACTAAACAAAGAAAAGATTATTATTTTACAAAATGGACATGTTTATTTACCCTCTCTCTATTATGCGGAGGATGGATTTGCTTCCCATTTAAAACGATTGATCTCAAAACCAGTTGAACAAAAAACAACGCTAGCAGAATTAATGACGATAATAGGTAAAATTGAAGAAGAGGAAATACTTAGTTATGGAAAAGAACAGTTTAAAGCAATTAATCAGTCGCTTGATTCAAAAATAACCATTGTAACTGGTGGCCCAGGCACAGGAAAAACAACGGTTATTAAAGGAATTTTACAAGCGTACGCAGCAATTCACGCTGTTTCCATGGACCCTAAGGATTATGATACAGAAACTGACTTTCCATTTGTTTTAACTGCGCCAACAGGTCGTGCAGCAAAACGTCTTAATGAATCCACTGGTCTTCCAGCGGTAACAATCCATCGGTTACTGGGGTGGGATGGCAAAAACGGCTTCGAGAAAAACCAACATGAACAACTAGCAGGAAAATTTATTATTATTGATGAATTTTCAATGGTAGACATATGGCTTGCCAACAGTTTATTTAAAGCAATTCCTGATGATATGCAGGTATTGTTAGTTGGTGATGAAGACCAGCTTCCATCAGTCGGACCAGGTCAGGTACTAAGTGATTTATTAGGTAGTACGTTCATTCCGTATGTCCAGTTGAGCGAAGTGTATCGTCAAAAAGAAGGGTCAAAAATTATTCAATTAGCCCATCAGATCAAAAATGACATATGTACAGTAGAATCGTTGCAAAATGATAAGGATTTCAGTTTCATCCCCTGTCATGAGCAGCAAATGATTGATGTGATTGTGAAAATTTATGAAAAAGCAAAGAATAAAGGACTTGATACAAAAGATATCCAGGTACTTGCACCAATGTATCGCTCGCAAGCGGGAATAACTATGATCAATAAACATCTGCAGCAATTGATTAACCCGAAAACGAACCAAAAACGCGAAGTTAAGCTGCAAGATGTTTGTTACCGAGTCGGTGATAAAGTGATTCAATTAGTTAATCAGCCGGAAGATCATGTTTATAATGGAGATATTGGAGAAGTTGTTGCTATTTTTGAAGAAGATGAGAATACGGAACAAGTTGAGCAATTGGTTATAGCCTACGAGGGGAAAGAGGTTATTTATGAGCGAAAGGACTATGTTAATATTATGCATGCATACTGTATCTCGATTCATAAATCACAAGGGAGCGAATTTCCAATCGTTCTGTTGCCAGTGGTGTCAACGTATAATCGCATGCTCCGCAAAAATCTGCTGTATACAGCCATAACTAGAAGTAAACAATCTTTAATCATTTGTGGTGAAGTTAATGCTTTTCTTCGTGGAGTGCAGACACTGGATACGAACATTAGGTTTACGTCGTTAAAAGAATTGCTACAGGAGAGATTAACGAATCAAGAAATGGCGACATCTGAAGAGGATGAGGAAGAACTAACGCCATATGATTTCATGTGACAAATGTATATTTTATACAATTCGCGGTTAAGCTAACATAATAATGTAATTTTTAACACAAAGGAGCATTATCTATGTTACAATGCCCGAATTGTAGAGGGAAAAATATTGGAAAAATCGGCTCTCAACAATTTTACTGCTGGAATTGCTTTATTGAATTATCGATTGCTGATAATAACGAACTAGCTGTACATCAAATTGAAGCTGATGGT
The DNA here is from genome assembly GCF_900258515.1 of Lentibacillus sp. Marseille-P4043. NCBI lineage: Bacteria > Bacillati > Bacillota > Bacilli > Caryophanales > Bacillaceae > Lentibacillus > Lentibacillus sp. Marseille-P4043. The sequence continues at coordinate 2,465,435 of NZ_LT984884.1, forward strand.
TCATTAAGCTCGTTAAATGATCTGTTTACGGATGATGAGAGAAGAATACAATGGTAGCTCTTCGTTGCATATACGCTATTTCTGTACGAAGGAGCGCTTGTTATGATTAAGCAAAAAAAACCGTTGCTATTTCTCTATTGGATTGTTATCGGCATTTTTGTATGTTTATTTATTTATTTACTTGTTAAACTGTTCCCGTTATATGGAGCTGTTTTTTCTTTTCTTTGGCGTCTATTGGCTCCATTCATCATCGCGTGCTTAATTGCCTATTTGTTATACCCAGTTGTTAAAAAAATACATACTTATCATATCCCAAAAAGTATAGCAATTTTATTAATCTATATTTTGTTTTTTGGCGGAATTGCTTATTTGGTCTACCGTGTATATCCAGCGGTGATTCACCAGTTAAGTGATTTAAATGAACAGTTACCACAACTAATTAAGATGTATGAAAATTTGATTTATCAAATGTATGAATATACGTCATTTTTGCCGGAAGTTGTTCATGATAAAATGGATCAGTTGATAGCTGGAATTGAAACGTCAATGGAAAACTTATTGGGGAAATTGGTTGGTGGATTTACAAGAGTATTTGATATGATTGTAACAATTACGGTTATACCTGTTCTTGTTTTTTATTTTTTGAAGGATTTCACGAAAATAAAAAATTCTATCAAAAAATGGATTCCTACTAAACATCATGAGCAATACGGGGAATTGTTTCGTGCAATCGGTGAAAGTCTGGGAAATTATATTCGTGGGCAACTTATTGTCTGTTTGTTTGTTAGTCTAACGACGTTTATCATTTTTCAGATGCTACATATTAAATACGCATTATTGTTAGCCATTATCATGGGTTTAACAAATATAATTCCCTATTTCGGACCAATCATTGGTGCTATTCCGGCGGTTGCTATTACTTTAACAATGTCAGCTAAATTAATTATTTTTGTATTACTAGGAATATTCGTTATCCAATTAATTGAAAGTAACTTGTTATCTCCATATATTGTTGGAAAGAGTATTGATATTCATCCAATAGCTATCATTTTCGCCTTGCTTCTAGGAGGAGAATTAGGTGGTGTTATTGGGATGATTGTAGCTGTTCCGACTTTAACGATTTTAAAAGTTATCACGACACATCTAGTCAGAATTAGGGTTCAACATTGACATTTCTACAATTATTTTCTATAATATCGCTAAACTAGTTTAATACGAAAAACGTTGAAAGTTCTAAGTACATGATAGCCTATCTACAAGAGAGGGATTTCGCTAGCTGAAAGAAATTCTTAGATAAAGAATCATGGAAAGCTAAACTTGAGTATAGGTAAACCCTGTCGGCACCCACACCGTTATTGTGACAAGTGATAAATGAAGTTTCGTTTATAATTAGGGTGGTACCGCGAATATCTCGTCCCTGCAATCGCAGAGAGGGGATTTTTTTATTTAGGCTGTTTTTCTAAAAGATTGTTTTTTACACAATAGATATAAACTGTGACATAACTAAGAAACTGCTCTCCTACCGTTTCGGAAATACACTACGCTTTCCGCGGGCGGCTGCTGAGCCTCCTCGAGCTATCGCTCTGCGGGGTCTCATCTAGGCCTTTTCTCCCGCAGAAGTCTCCGTGTATTTCCTCCACTGATGTTGTGATTTAAAAACTCATTACATTCAGCTATTGCTTAGTGAATTTCTGTTCAAGGGAGAAAAAGTCCGTGTAATGTTAAAATCCATGGCTTTTCCCCTGTCGATAATCAGAGCTCCACTACCAGCGGAGGCAGAATACGTAGACTCCTTGAAAATACAGATCAATTTTCTGCGTGCGATGTAACGCTGCCGAAGCATTCCTTGTCCTGCGGGAACAATGGTTTTCGGTGGGGCGAGTTAGCGCAGCCCCAGCACGAGTCTGAAGACCCCGCAATGGTGGTTTTCCGCTTCGAAGGCTGAAGCCCTGCCCGCGGAAAGCGAAGTATTCTGACGGAGCGGATCCAAGCACTAAGTCATCATTAGAACCAGAGAGAACGTTGCAAAAGAGAATTTTCACTGTGTCGCATTTTATATCAACTACGAAATTTAATAAGCAAAAAACATTATGAAAAGAGCCTTTATTTAAGATTTTAATGGATTGGCTAAAATCTGACATGAGATATAACATACTGGAGGGAAGTAACATGAAACAATTAAAATCAGAGCAGGTAAGACAATTATTTTTAGATTTCTTTACTGAAAAAGGGCACCGGGTTGAACCAAGTGCATCATTAGTACCGAAAGATGACCCAACGTTACTATGGATTAATAGTGGGGTTGCGACCTTAAAAAAATACTTTGACGGCAGTGTTATACCAGATAATCCTCGTATCGTGAACGCTCAAAAGGCGATTCGGACAAATGATATTGAAAATGTCGGATTCACAGCTAGGCATCATACATTTTTTGAAATGCTTGGAAACTTTTCTATTGGAGACTATTTTAAGAAAGAAGCAATTGAGTGGGCATGGGAGTTTCTTACAGATGAAAGATGGATAAATTTTGACCCAGAATTGTTGTCTGTCACCGTCCATCCAGAAGATGATGAAGCATATGATATTTGGTTAAATGATATTAAACTTCCAAAAGAGCGCATTATTCGCTTAGAAGAAAACTTCTGGGATATCGGGGAGGGACCGAGTGGACCAAATACCGAAATTTTTTATGATCGTGGTGAAAAATACGGAAATGATCCAAGTGACCCGGAATTATACCCTGGTGGAGAAAATGAACGTTACTTAGAAATTTGGAATTTAGTTTTTTCTCAATACAATCATAATCCTGATGATACGTACACACCACTTCCAAAGAAAAATATTGATACTGGTATGGGGCTTGAACGCATGGTTTCTGTTATCCAAGATGCACCAACAAATTTTGAAACTGATTTGTTTATGCCAATCATTAATAAAATTGAGGAACTGGCAAATGTTAGTTATGGGAAGAATAAAAACAGTGACACAGCTTTTAAAGTAATTGCCGATCATATTCGGACAGTTGCTTTTGCAATTGGTGATAGTGCGTTGCCTTCAAATGAAGGACGAGGGTATGTATTACGACGGTTATTACGACGTGCGGTACGTTTTGCAAAACAGATTGGCATTGAAGAGCCGTTTATGTACAAGCTCGTTCCAGTTGTTGGGCAAATAATGCAGGACTTTTATCCGGAAGTTTCAAACCAAGTATCGTATATTGAAAATATTATTAAAACGGAAGAGGAACGTTTTCATGAAACATTAAATGATGGATTAGAAATACTGACTTCCATTATCAAAAAAGAAAAAAACAATGGCAGTACTGTATTTCCTGGTAAAGAAGTATTTCGGTTATATGACACGTACGGTTTTCCAAAAGAGTTAACGGAAGAGTACGTGGAGGAAGAGGGCTTTACAATCGATGAAGCTGGATTTGATGAAGAAATGAAAATGCAGCGAGAACGTGCACGTAATGCGCGACAAAAAGTAGATTCGATGCATGTTCAGGATGAAACATTAAGTAAGGTAGATGTGGAAAGTACGTTTATTGGTTATCAGCAGTTAGAGGTAGAAACAACGATTGAGCAAATAATAAACGGAAAAGAAATGGTTCCTACTGCTGGTGTTGATGACGAAGTTGTTCTATTTTTGAAGGAAACTCCTTTTTATGCAGAAAGTGGTGGACAGATTGCTGATACTGGATGGATCTACTCTGATCATGCAACAGCATATGTTAAAAATGTCCAAAAAGCACCAAAAGGTCAACACCTTCATCAAGTTATCGTGAAAGAGGGAGAATTGAAGCTAGGTGATAATGTTAAGGCAATTGTTGATTCCGATTTCCGAAACATGATAGTTAAAAACCATACAGCAACACACCTATTGCATCAAGCGCTTAAAGATGTACTAGGCAATCATGTAAATCAAGCTGGTTCACTAGTAACACCAGACAGACTCCGGTTCGATTTTTCTCATTTTGGATCTATAAGTGACGAAGAGTTGAAAAAAATTGAACAAATTGTTAATGAAAAGGTTTGGGAATCAACCCAGGTTGTTATCGAGAGCAAGAAAATTGATGAGGCAAAAGAAATGGGAGCGATGGCATTATTTGGTGAAAAATATGGAGATATCGTCCGGGTTGTTCAAGTAGGCGATTACAGTATCGAACTTTGTGGTGGTTGCCACGTCACAAACACTGCAGAGATTGGAATGTTTAAAATTATAGCTGAGACTGGAATAGGTGCTGGCACAAGACGGATTGAAGCTGTTACGAGTAAACATGCCTATCATTTTGTTAATCAAAAATTAGCAGTGTTAGATCAAGCTGCACAACTAGTAAAGGCTAATGATGAAAAGGTCCCTGAACGAATAAATAGTTTGTATACAGATATAAAAGCATTGCAAAAAGAAAATGAATCACTAAGTTCGAAATTATCAAATGTCGAAGCTTCGTCTATACTAGATAAAGTAGAAAAGATAGAAAATGTTTCTGTACTTGCTCAAAAGGTAAATGTTAAAGATATGAACCAATTACGAAATATGGTTGACGAATTAAAACAGAAGCTTGAATCTGGTGTGATTTTACTTGCTGCAGAAAATGAGCAAAAGGTACAATTAGCTGCAGGAGTATCAAAAGATTTAATTGAGCGTGGTCTGCATGCTGGTAAATTAATTAAACAAGCTGCTCAAGCATGCGGTGGCGGCGGTGGTGGTCGTCCCGATATGGCGCAAGCAGGAGGAAAAGACCCGGAAAAAATAGGTGATGCATTACGTAATGCAAGTCTTTATGTCACAGATACGATAAAAGAATAAATAGACTGTACTCTATTTCCTTGATGGATATAACATTACAATTTTGTGTGCTATGGAAGCTAAAGTATACTAGGATCAGTGGCTAGTGAGGTTCTCGTCGTATGATAAATATCGGTTTACTCGTGCGATTCTTAAAAAAAGATATAATATTAGCTAGAAACATGTTAAAATGATGAATAAGGCAAAACATGGAACGAGGTGTCACTATGAGCTCTATTGATAAAACAATGAAATTTAATTTTTCAGAGGAACCATTTGATCAGGATATTAAAGAGATTTTACTAACTGTTCATGGAGCGCTGAAGGAAAAAGGGTATAATCCGATTAACCAAATTGTTGGTTATCTATTATCTGGTGACCCTGCGTATATACCAAGGTATAATGATGCGCGAAATTTAATTCGAAAAGTTGAGCGTGATGAAGTGATAGAAGAGTTAGTGAAATTTTATTTAGAGCAACAGCAAGAGGGCTGAGTAAATGAAAATTATTGGGTTAGATGTAGGGTCCAAAACTATAGGTGTCGCTATTAGCGATGCCTTTGGCTGGACAGCACAAGGATTAACAACAATTAAATGGAATGAGCAGGATATTCATTCTGCAGATGAAGAGTTGAAAGCTATCATTCATGAACATGAGATAGAAAAGGCAGTTGTTGGTTTACCAAAAAATATGAATGGAACGATCGGTGAACGTGGACAGGCGTCGGAAATATATGCAAAACATATCGAGAAAATCCATCAAATACCTACCGTGCTTTGGGATGAGCGCCTTACAACAATTGCTGCTGAGCGTGTACTTTTGGAAGCGGATGTAAGTCGAAAAAAGCGGAAAAAAGTGATCGATAAAATGGCTGCTGTCATGATCCTGCAAGGTTATCTTGATCAAAAAATATAAGGAGTGAAGATATGGCACTAGAAGAAAAAGAACGAATTATTATTCCCGATGAAAATGGGGAAGAGCATCTATTTGAAGTATTGTTTACGTTTGATGTTGATCAAACAAATCAATCTTATATTGCTGTCGTGCCAGTAGAACAAAAAGACGATGAAGAAGTAGAAGTATATGCTTTTCGTTATGAAGAAAAGAATAGTGATGAAAACGACTTATCACTATTCCCGATCGAATCGGAAGAAGAGTGGGAAATGGTTGAAGAAATGCTAAATACGTTAGCAGATGAAGAGGATGACCATTCATAAATTCATGACTTTAATAGAACAAAAGCGCAAGCGCCCGTTTAGCGACGTATTGACTGGACCGTGCCGTATGAGATAAAGGAAACACGATGAGCGTAAGCGAATCGATGTTGACTTATCGTAAGGAGGTATGGGAAGTCAACTAGTCGCTGGGCGCTGGAGCTGGCCGTGGCTGATTCTGCTATTACGCCACACGCCTAATTAAGTTATACTTTCTTTACTTTCAAAATAAGGCTGATGTCACAATTTGACATCAGCCTTTCGAATTTATGCGGTAAATTGGTAAATGGATCCCATGCCAGTTTAGTGGACCCTGAGTCAGTAGCCACGATTAGATACCTCTTCAGGCACCCTGGAAAACGAAACTGTATATGGGATACGGGTCAGATAGCAACAATCGATGCGAAAGCAACCTAAAAAATTTAGCGAATCATGGCATGTTTATCTTTTTTTTAGTATAATATACCGGATGGGAAAGGGGGATACTTAATGTTTAAGAAGAAGGATAAAGGTAAATATAAGGATAAGCTTATAGCTCGCAGTGAAGAAGCTAAAACGGTGCGGAAAATCGTTGCTATTATCATTATTTCACTTGTCCTGATACTTCTGGTAGGAGGTATCTCAGGTTATATGTATGTTAAATCAGCATTGAACCCGGTTGATCCAGATAGTAAAAAGGAAGTAAATGTCACAATTCCAATGGGTTCATCAACATCGAGTATTGCATCGATACTTGATGAAAAAGGAATAATCAAAGATGCACGTGTTTTTCGATTTTACATAAAATTCCAAAATGAGTCAGATTTTCAAGCAGGAGATTACGAATTTTCACCATCGATGACATTGGATGAGATTATTGATTCTTTGAAAAAAGGAAAAGTTATGGAAGAAGCAATTTATAAGGTCACCATACCAGAAGGGAAAACAATTGATCAAATTGCTCAAATCTATGCAAAAAAGTTACCAATTAAAAAGGAAGAGTTTTTATCAAAGGTAAATGATCCAGATTATGTTTCAAAATTGATCGATAAATACCCAGAAGTTCTATCAGAGGAAATTTTGAATCCGGACATTAAGACGCCGTTAGAAGGGTATTTATTCGCAGCAACCTATAAATTCTATCAAGAGGAACCGAGTGCAACAACAATCATAGAAAAAATGCTAAAGAAAACTGTTGCTGTTGTTTCCCCTTATTTAGATGAAATTTCGACTCGAGACTTTACTGTTCATGAGATGATCACAATGGCTTCCTTGGTTGAAAACGAGGCACGGACAAAGGATCAACGTAAAAAGATAGCTGGGGTTTTCTATAACCGTTTACATGCAGAAATGCCCCTTCAGACCGATCCAACTGTCTTGTATGCATTAGGAAAACATAAGGATAAGGTGTTACTTAAAGATTTAGAGATTGAGTCACCATATAATACGTATCAAATAGATACATTACCGGTTGGTCCAATTTCTAATTTTGCTGAGAATTCATTGAAAGCAACACTTGAGCCGGAGGAATCGGATTATAAATATTTTCTACATGACGATGAAGGAAACATTCATTATGCAAAAACCCATGATGAACATTTAAAATTAAAAGAGCAATACATTGAGTAAATGCAAGAAATGTGAAAAGAGGCTGAAAATCATGGATGAAAACTTGACAGGCTATTTAACACAATTATTGCCTGAACAAGAAAATTGGGTGCTGGAATTAGAGAAACAAGCGAAAGAAGATCACGTACCGATTATGGATCCGGTTGGAATTCATTTTTTAATGCAGGTAATTAAATTGAGAAAGCCAGCTTCGATTCTAGAAATCGGTGCCGCAATTGGTTATTCTGCCCTACGAATGATACAGGCGAACCCCGCAGCAACTGTTCTGACAATTGAACGGGATGAACAGCGCTACAAACAGGCACTGTACAATATTGAAAAACAACAAAAACAAGATAAAATCGATGTTATTTTTGGAGATGCGCTGGAAAAAGCTGAGGATATAGTTGCCAAAGGTCCTTTTGATTTGTTGTTTATTGATGCGGCTAAGGGCCAATATCAACGTTTTTTTGAATTATATAGCCAGGCAATTTCAAAAGGTGGCTTAATTATAACAGATAATGTATTATTTAAGGGGTATGTTGCCGATCCGGACAAAGTACATCCAAGGTATGCGAAACTTGGAAAGAAAATTCGTAAGTATAACGATTGGCTTATGCAAAACCCCGATTATACAACATCGATTGTTCCAATAGGTGATGGAGTTGCGATAAGCATTAAAGAGTAAGAAAGGAGCACTTTAGTTCATGCGTGAAAAGCCAGTTGTTATCGGCGTTGCAGGAGGTAGTGGTAGTGGAAAAACGACTGTAACCCGATCTATTTGTCAACGTTTTTCTGATAAAACAATTCTTGTTATTGAACAGGACTATTACTATAAAGATCAAAGTCATTTACCATTTGAGGAGCGGTTGAATACAAATTACGATCATCCGTTAGCATTTGATAATGATTTATTAATTCAACATATACATGATTTAATGAACCATAAAACGATTGAAAAACCAGTCTATGATTACAAAATTCATACACGGTCAAATGAGGTTATTCCTGTCGAACCAAAAGAAGTAATTATTTTGGAAGGCATTTTAATATTAGAAGACCCCCGATTAGTTGACTTAATGGATATTAAAGTGTTCGTTGATACAGATGCAGATGTTAGGATTATGCGTCGGCTCTTAAGAGATATTAAAGAACGAGGAAGAACTCTTGATTCAGTGATCGATCAGTATATTAATAATGTTAGGCCAATGCATTTGCAATTTGTAGAACCAACGAAGCGCTATGCGGATATTATCATTCCTGAAGGCGGTCAAAATCACGTAGCAATCGACATTATGGCAACAAAAATTGAAACGATATTGTCAAAAAATCGTGATAAGCAAATTAAGGAAAAGTATTGAAAATTTAAATTGAATCTGCCATAGTATTTATTAGTACAATAAATAGTAATTCATAACATTGAATAAACAATCTTATAAACTCCAAAATGTCTGTTTGAACTGCAGACAAGTGAACATCGCTAATAAACCGATACATTTTGTTTATTCCATAAGGTTACATAAGCGTGTTGCTCATTTTTGTGTATTTCCATGGTAGAAAGAAAAGGAGTGTTTTAAATGGCTATAGAGAAAAGTTATTACATGACACAAGAGGGGAAAGAAAAGTTAGAAGAAGAACTGCATTATTTAAAAACGGAAAGACGACAAGAAGTTGTAGAACGAATAAAAGTTGCTCGTGGATTTGGTGACTTATCTGAGAACTCGGAGTATGATGCAGCAAAAGATGAACAAGCATTTGTTGAATCACGTGTTACACAAGTAGAAAAAATGATTCGTAATGCAGTTATTATTGAAAATGATAATGACAATCCTGATATTGTATCAATGGGAAAATCGGTTACGTTTATGGAATTACCAGATGGAGAAGAAGAAACATACAAAATTGTCGGCAGTGCTGAAGCGGATCCTTTTGAGGGCAAAATTTCCAATGATTCACCAATGGCCAAAAGCTTGCTAGGCCACGAAATTGGCACAGAGGTGAGTGTGACAACACCAGGTGGAGACATTCAAGTTAAAATTACGAAAGTGGAATAAATAAACGGAGACAAAAGCGGTTTTATTACCGCTTTTGTCTTTTTACAAAGGCTTTTCGTAAAAGATTGGGACTGCGTTTACTCGCCCCATCGAAAACATTTGTTGTTTTGACACAATAGATATATTATGTGCAATAACTAGAAATCAAGTTCGGAGCTTTGACAGCCGCTACGGGAAAACACTACGCTAGTATGTGCTATTACTTGATATACATGCTATATCTACACAAAAATTAGGGAACTTCTACTAGCGGAGTCAGAATACGTAGACTCCTTGAAAATACAGTTCGATTTTCTGCGTGCGATGTAATGCTGCCGAAGCATTCCTTGTCCTATGGGAACAATGGTCTTCGGTGGGGCGAGTTAGCGCAGCCCCAGCACGAGTCCGAAGACCCCGCAGGACAAGGAAAACTTCAGTGGTATTACATCGCACGCAGAAAAAGTGGTTTTCTTTTTCAAGGAAGCGCTCTTTGCTTTCGAGGAGGCTGAGGCCGTGCCCATGGAAAGCGGAGTATTCTGACGGAGCGAATCCAAGCACCCATATACCATTGGAACGGGAAGAAAGTGTCACCAAAGAGAACTTCATTACGTCGCATTTTATATCAACTACGAAACAAAAAAGCAACAAACGTTACGAAAAAGTCTTTACATTTATAGATGGGTTACTTTATATATATGTTTCTCGAAACGTTCATTATCTATATTTCCTTTGTAAATAAGCAATGCATCGGTTCCTACTTTACTACTTTAAACCGAACCTTTGACCTAATAGCTATGTGAATTCACTTTGATATTTTTGCTTATAAATGCTCATGCAAGTTATGATATTATAATAGGTAAGGGAAGGGTGTTTTGGAGTGAACGATTACAATAACTATTCACGAGTCAACAAGTTTGAAAAACGACGAAAAAATACGAAGCAATTATCTATTTTACTTGTTGTTGGCGGTATTCTAATTGTTATTCTAATATGTATATTGCTATTTGGTGGTGGTGATGATGAACAGAGCAGCCAACCAGTAGATCATGATACTAATCAACATGAGGAAAATGCGACTGAATCTGGTGATGATACAAAATCAGATGGTTCACAAGACACTGATGATGAAATGACGATGGATGAAGAGAATCCTTCTAATGAGCAGGAAAATGATACAGAAAGTAATACAAACGTTGAAACGGAACAAATTGAAACACCGGATGACGCAAATGTGACCGAAGCATATACAGGAGACTGGCAACCAATAGGAACGAAACAACAGGGTACTCATACAACAAATTATGATGAGGGATCACAGGATCGCATTGAAATAGAACAAGCGATTCGTTTAGCTACAGGGCTTGAAGAAGGCAATATGACAACATGGTGGTTAGAACGTGATGAGGATCAAGGTATAATCGCTACTGTTTCTGACCATGGTGAAACGCAAACATATCGAACGTATTTAACATGGGTGGAAAATGAAGGGTGGCAACCAACAAAAGTAGAAGTGTTAAAAGAAAATGATCAAAAGTATCGCTTTGAATAAAAGTGTGGTGACGAAGGAAATATCCTAAAAATGGAAAAGAGGGCTTTCTTGTGACGATAGGAATTATTGGTGCAATGGACGAAGAAGTGGCAATTTTATTAGAAAATATGATAGATCAGCAGCAAACAACTATTGCGAATTGCTTGTTCGTTCAAGGCAAATTACATGATAAAGATGTTGTTTTATTGAAATCTGGAATTGGCAAAGTAAATGCGGCTATGGCTACCACTATAATGCATGAACGCTTTGCACCATCATATGTTATTAATACAGGTTCAGCTGGTGGATTTGATACTGATTTGGATGTCGGTGATGTTGTTATTTCAACGCAGGTTGTTCATCACGATGTAGATGCAACTGCATTCGATTACGCATATGGACAAGTTCCAAAAATGCCAGCGATGTTTGATGCTGATGCAACACTAGTGACTTTAGCAACAAAGGCACTTAATGGATTGGATATCCCATCAAAAGAAGGAATTATTGCTACAGGTGATTCATTTATGGATGATCCTGATCGAGTAGCGTTTGTAAATGAAAAATTCCCGACAATGATCGCTGCTGAAATGGAAGCTGCCGCTGTTGCACAAGTATGCTATCAATATGCGAAACCATTTGTTATTATCCGTGCGCTTTCAGATATTGCTGGAAAGGAATCCTCTGTTTCATTTGATACTTTTTTAGAAAAGGCGGCATCGAATGCATCAAAATTAATCATGACAATGATTGAGGAGCTTTCATAAGGAATCCATCATTTACCTCCCAGATTCTCTATTGTTCTATGATATGATGCTTCATAGGGAAGGGGGAGTACCTCAGTGGATTCAAAGACAAAAGAACTTGAGTTAAAACTTAAAGATTACCAACGTTTTATAATAACGTTATTAATAATTAGTATTTACTTATATATGGGTGCCATAATGGATACGTATATCCGTCCAAAAGCTGATGGCGGATTATTGACAGGACTTTCATTTGGAATGGTTACGGCTGCAGCAGGACTTATTATGAAGTATCGCAAAATGAAAAGTAAGGTTAGGAAATGAGTAGCGCGTATGATTAATTAAATCATCGCGCTTTTTCCTTTTAACTTAACCTCTACGTTCACTTCGGTAATACTCATGAAAGACCTTCATTAACGCCCTTTTTTCAATCCGTGATACATAACTTCTGGATATATTTAGCTTTTTGGCAATTTCCCGTTGAGTCATCTCTTTAGAATCATTTAAGCCGTAACGATAAAGAATAACTTCTTTTTCTCTGCTGTTAAGTATAGACAAGTAATCTTTCATTTTGTCAATTTCCATGTTTAATTGAATATATTCGATAACATCAGCATTTTCCGCTTCTAGTATATCAATTAAACTTATTTCATTACCTTCTTTATCCTGCCCAATTGGATCATGTAATGACACATCTTTTTTCACCTTTTTTAATGCTCGTAAATGCATAAGGATTTCATTTTCAATACATCTTGCAGCATAGGTAGCAAGTTTCGTTCCCTTTTTAGCAGAAAAACTCTCAATTCCTTTAATTAGACCAATAGTCCCGATGGAAATTAGATCCTCCATGTCTTCACCGGTATTATCAAACTTTTTGACAATGTGAGCAACCAGCCGTAAATTGTGCTCAATTAATTTGTTCCGGGCGTTTTCATCTCCGTCTTGCATTTGTCTAATGTACTTTGCTTCTTCATCTGGGGGGAGTGGCTGTGGAAAGGCGTGGTTTTTTACATAGGATACAAAAAAGAGCGCTTCTTTAACAAGTAATCCAAGCACGGTTAAAATTCCTGACAAACACATGCACCTCCTAAAATGCTGGCTGGGTATTTGCCTATATAACATCCATATGAGGAGAATGATTATATTGTGTCTGTCCTTATTAAAAACTAAAATAAAAAGTGACTTTCAGTTGAGAAAGTCACTTTTGCATTTGTTTATTGTATTCTTGTATTGCTTCTTCATAGGCATCATTTTGGTTATGTGTAACTGGTTTTACGCCACTGCGATGTGCCGCCCTTGATATCATATGACCAGATACTGGTGCTGTTATTAGTGTGAAAACAATGGCTAACAGTAGTTTTCCACTTACGAGCGAATGTGTTACATATAGAAATAGAAATGCACCAATTAAAATGCCAGCTATCCCTAGTGTTGAAGCTTTTGTCGCCGCGTGGAGCCGGGTGTATACATCGGGGAATCGAATTACCCCAATGGATCCGGAAAGCATGAAAAATGAACCAGCTAATATAAGAAAAACAATGAGAATATTTAAGATGATGTTAATCCATGTCTCGATCAATTATAACACCCTTTTCTAAATATTTTGCGATAGCTAGTGTTCCAATGAAAAGTAGGATCCCAATTAACAAGACAACATCGTTTAATTTGGTTGTCACTATGATAATTGAAATTAATGCTGCAATTCCCATTAAATTAATTCCGATTCCGTCTAATGCAACGGCACGATCAGCATTCGATGGGCCAATTATCACCCGAATTAAAAGCAATAGGAGGGACACAGAGATAGCAACAATACAAATAACGGTAGACACATGAATAAGTTTTTGCGTGAATTCTAAAAGATCGTTCATCGTGTCACCTCCATAATTGCTTTCTCAAACGTATTTTTAATGGAATTAATGGAATCATCGATTGTATCGATATCCATCGCATGAATATAAATATGTGAATGATCGTATGAAATGGCAACCGATAAAGTTCCCGGTGTTAAGGTAATTAAATTAGCAAGCAACGTTATTCCCCAGTTACTTTTTAGATCAACCGGCAGTGCAAAAATCCCCGGTTCAAATTCAGGTTTTCGTTTATAAACTAATTTTACAATATCAATGTTTGACGAGATCAACTCTTTGATAAACAAAAGGATCAGCTTCACTATTTTATAGACCCGTTTTAAGTAGAAAGTGTCGGGAACAAAACGATTTAGCAATAACAACAAGAGCAGTCCCAATAAGTATCCTGCAAGAAAACTAGTTGCCGTGTATGATTCACTTAGGAACATCCACATGATTGCAATAATAAAATTAATGACTATCTGAAAGGCCATCATCCATTACTCCTTTAAAACAGATTCCATATAAACTTCTGGATCAAGTAAATATGTTGAGATCGATTCTATTGATGGGTAAATAAATTCTGCACCTAAACCTAGAATAACAGAAAATGCTAACAAAAATACAATTGGTCCAACCAAGCCTTTGGTAGATTTTTTTTCCGTGATAAGTGACTCATCCTTTTCACCCCAAAACCCATTAATAAAGATTTTCATAATGGAGTAAAGAATAAGCAGGCTTGAAAGTAAGGCGAGAATAACAATTGCAACTTCATTGGCAGATAGTGAACCTTTGAGTAACAATAGTTTTCCGATAAATCCGCTGAATGGTGGTATTCCTGCAAGCACAAAGGCAGAAACAAATAATAACCAGCCAAGCAGTGGATAATAGTGAATTAATCCACTAAACTTGCGCAGATCAGAGGTTCCGGCAACATACGCTACGGCCCCAACAAGCAAGAATAATGCACATTTTATTATCATGTCATGAACCAAATAATAAATTGATCCGCTAATCGCATCCTGATTGAATACACCGATTCCCATCATAATAAAACCGATAGCAGGGACAATGTTATATGCAATAATTAATTTAATATTGGAAGTGGATAATGCCCCAATAATACCGAAAATCATCGATAGACCAGCGATCCAAATAAATGCATGGTGTGTTAAATCTAATTTATATATAAAAATTAGGGAAAACACACGTAAGATCGAATAGACTCCAACTTTGGTCAAGAGTGCACCAAACAATGCGGAAATGACTGGATTTGGTACAACATATGATTTAGGCATCCAATAATATAATGGAAACAATGCTGCTTTTGTTGCAAAAACAAAAAAGAGTAATACAGCGATTGTTGTTAAAACACCTTTTTGATCAACATCCTGAACTCGTTCGGCAATTTGCGCCATGTTTACTGTACCAACTACGGAATAGAGGAAAGCAATGGCTGTAACAAATAATACCGAAGAAAAGAGATTAATTAATACATATTTAATGGATTCACGTAATTGAACTTTTCCTCCACCTAAAACGATTAGGGCATAGGAGGCCATTAATAATACTTCAAAAAATACATACAGGTTAAATAAATCGCCTGTGATAAAGGCTCCAGAAACACCAGCAATTAACAGGAAGAAAAACGCATAAAAGTAATGGGTTTCTTGTTTTACATCCATGGAATATGGTGCATAGAATGCACAAGCAGTTGCAATGATGTTCGTTGTTAGAACAAGTGTTACTGCTAGCGGATCAGCGACAAGAATAATTCCATATGGTGCTTCCCAACCGCCAGTTTCCAATATAAGTGCACCATTGTTGAAAACAATCCATGCAATATATGATGCCACCCCGAGGTTTATTAAGATGAATATTTTACTTAACCAACGGGAGATGCCTACTTTATTGTGAAAAAAGGCCAGGATTATCCCGGATATCAATGGGATGATAATTGGCAATACTGCTAAATTACTCATTTTCGTCACCCCTTAATTGTGCCATGTCATCTGTATTGTTTTCATTAGCAGCTCTGTAAGCTAAAACCAATAACAGGCTCGTTACACCAAAGCTGATAACGATCGATGTTAAAATCAATGCCTGTGGTAGTGGATCAGCATAGTCTGATTTGCCTTCTGTTAAAATAGGTGGTTGTCCACGTTTGAGTTGTCCCATTGTCAAAATAAACAAATGTGCCCCATGGGATAGCAGTCCGGTTCCAATAATGATCCGCAGTAACTGCTTTTGCAGCAAATTATAAATAGCTGCAGCAAATAAGATACCTGCCAAAATGAGAATAATAATCTCCATTTATTTCGCCCCCCTCTTAAGCTTTATGAGGCTAAAGATAGCGAGTGCTGCTATACCTAACACTGTGATCTCAAATAATGTATCGAAACCGCGCATATCGACAAGGATGACGTTTACGATGTTATGACCGCCCCCTAGTTTTAGAGATGTTTCGATAAAGTAATTTGAGATGGATTCAAACCATTTACTGCTGTGTGCTGAAATTCCAATTAGTGTCATTAAGGCTCCAAAGCCAACCGAAATAACGATATTAACGATTTTGGTTCCACTTGTTTCGTTCCTTTTTCGCAGTTTTGGCATGTGTCTGAAACAAAGCAAAAACAAGACAACTGTTACTGTTTCAATTACTAACTGTGTTAATGCCAAGTCAGGTGCACGGTAAAGAACAAATAGAATAGCCACACCATAACCAACAACACCTAATATTAGGATAGCAGACACATTGTTTTTAGCTAAAATAGTAGCAAGTGCTGCAACAATCATGATGGCGACAACAGATACCTCAATAATTGTTACATCTGCTAAATTATCGAATTGAATGTTGAATCCATCCGTTACCAGCATAACAATAAAGGTTACAACAAGTGTTACACCTAAGATAATAGCTACGTATAACCGTAATGATCCCGTCATATAAGATTGTGTTACTTTTTGTGAAACGATATCTAGTTTTTCTAAGATGTAATCATACAGTTTGTTAAGGCTTAATTTACCAGGTAGTACACGATAGGCACCTGCCCATTTTTTACGTGTTAAAACTAATAGAAAACCTAAACCAACAACGATTAATGTCATTTTAAGTGGTGTGTTAAATCCGTGCCAAAAAGCAATATGCTGATCAATTTCAGCACCTTTTATTGCCTCCGCTGCGTGAGCTAGAAATGTTCCGTTTACTAAATTAGGAAACAGTCCGATTAACACAACACCTAAAACTAGAATAAAAGGGGACAGCAACATGCCAATTGGTGCTTCATGCGGTTTCTTTGGCAATAAATCAAGATGTTTTTTACCGGCAAAAGTCCCAAATAATAAATAAATCGAATAGACAAACGTAAAGATACTCCCGAATACAGCAAGATATGGAATCACTTGGGCGAGAACACTTGCAAATGTCGTAGCGCCTTCTAGATCAAGGCTTGATTCGAAAAATAATTCCTTACTATAGAACCCATTTAAAAATGGTAATGGGATTCCTGCCATTGAGAATGTTCCAAACAAGGCTAGTGTAGCAGTGATTGGCATAAACGTTACTAATCCACCAAGTTTACGGATATCACGTGTTCCTGTTTCATGGTCAACAATACCTGCAACCATGAAAAGACTGCCTTTAAATGTTGCATGGTTTAAAATATGAAATACCGCTGCAAATACGGCTACTTTTGTGCCAAATCCAAGCATGGCCATAATCATACCTAATTGACTAATGGTAGAAAATGCTAAGATTGCTTTTAAATCCGTTTGTCTTACTGCCATGTATGATCCCCAGCATAATGTCACAATCCCTGCAAGGCTGACAATAATAAAGAACCATTCATAACTAGAGAAAATAGGTGAAAACCGGGCAACTAAAAATAGTCCTGCTTTTACCATTGTTGCCGAATGCAGGTAAGCACTAACAGGTGTAGGTGCTTCCATTGCATCCGGTAGCCAAATATGAAACGGAAATTGCGCTGATTTGGTAAATGCACCGAGCAGAATAAACCCAAGAATTAATGGTAAATAGGTACTGTTTAAAATAACATCTTTTTGTTCGATCATTGATTGGATACTCGTCGTACCAGTAACAACAGATAGTAAGACAAATCCACCGAACATACTCAAACCACCAAAAATAGTAATAAGCATTGATTTTAATGCCCCATAGCGGGAACGTTCATTAAAATGCCAATAACCAATTAATAAAAAGGAAGAGATAGATGTTAGCTCCCAAAATGTGTAAAGCACAAATACATTATCGGATAATACGACACCGAGCATCGCTGCCATAAACATAAGGAGATAAACATAAAAGTGACCAAGCCGTTCTGTTTTATCTAAATAGTATATGGAATATAAAACAACAAGGGCGCCAATACCACTAATTAACAAAACGAATAACAAACTTAAACCGTCTAAATAAAAGTTCAAGTTGATTCCGAGTGATGGTATCCACTTATATGTTTTTGCTATTGGCGAAAAGTCACTGCCAATAAATTGAATAAAGTAAAGAAAAATGATAAATGGGATGAAAAACACAAAAATACCAGTATGTATTTTTTCTTTTATTTTACTAAGTAATGGAACAAAGCATGCTAGTATAAGTGGTATTATTACAGTGAAAATCATCTACTGGGATTCCTCCTTTGTTTTAAAAACTTTCAGCCTACTTTTTAAGTTAATAGTGTGTGTTCAAAAAGTTATCAAATTAGAAGCAAGAAGGTCGAGACGGCGTAGTCTTGAGGACCGGAATGTAGGAAAAATCTACATGAGGACCGAAAAGACGAGCCAACGAAGAGATTCGCCGCTTATTATTTGGTGACTTTTTGAACAACCTCTAATAGGATAAATGAACATACGTCTGAGGCTTTGTCAGGTAACTTGATGGGGGATGTTAGCGGTATTATCCATTCTAACGTATTTTCTTTTCATTATGTATCAAGTATACGCTGTAATATGTGTAATAAAGTTTATTATATTAAAATTGATCTTAAAATCCTGCTTTCCCTACATATGTTCAAATGATAGCTTATCATATTATAGGATCCTGCAAAATAAAAAACCCCTATCATTCATAAAAATGACAAGAGTTAACATAGAGCAATCTTTTTAAACTTTTCAGTGTCTCTAGCGGATTGAAGTATTAAGCAAGTTTTTCGAATCGTTTCTGGAACACTTTATTTTATGTGTTAATGACCTTCTGTTTATTTCCTGTTCAATAAGGTAAAGAAAATCAGGGCTTAGATTTAATTCATTTGCTTTACGATATGATTCTAACAACAATTCATTTGACAAATGCTCCATCAGTACAGCCCCTCCCGGGTAATTAGTAGTACTTCCATTTGAAGTTATTAATAACTTACCACGAATAATAGTACTGAACAAGGCAATAGTTATCTACAATCCCTTGTAGATAACTTGTGTATAAAAGTAAAAAATCACCCCTTGAATACTATTATATAAATGTGGATAATGTGATTAAAGTTATCCACAGGTCGGATTATGATGGAATTTGTCGAACGGTTTTTAGTAGAAAATGCGCCCATACAAGCATAATTTTTTGTGAATAGACATAAACATACAAAATTTATCCGCTCATTCTGTTCCAAATGCCAGTAGATCATGATAGTTTTGCCAGGATATGACAAATTAAACAGCCCGACAGAAGTTTCGCTTTAATATTGTAGAAAGTTGTTATAGGATTGAGGTATAATGTTAACTTGTGGTAATAGATGGTATTGTTTTGCCCAATAAAATAGGACTAGGTTAGGGAAGATAATAATGAGGTGTGACAGTTGTTAAAGAAGTTTTTACCGAATGAGCATGTTAAAAGTATTTTTGATATTCACCCTGCTGCATTAAAGCAAAAGGGTATTCGAGGAATTATAACCGATTTGGATAATACGCTTGTTGCGTGGGATGTAAAAGATGCAACACCGGAAATTGTCCAATGGTTTAAGTTAATGAAAGAACATGATATTAAAGTAACGATTATTTCGAATAATAAAGAAGAACGTGTTAAAGTTTTTTCAGAACCTCTAGGTACACCATTTGTTTTTAGTGCAAGAAAACCACTAGGGCACGCGTTCAAATCTGCCGCGAAACAAATGAAGTTAAAAAAGGAAGAAATTGTAGTTGTCGGCGATCAATTACTAACAGATGTTCTCGGCGGAAATTTCGCGGGATTTTATACGATATTGGTTGTTCCAATTGTACAAACCGATGGAAAAATGACTAGAATCAATCGAAAAATAGAACGGCAAATTTTAAGCTACATGCGGAAAAAAGGAAAAATTACCTGGGAGGAATAATGGTGGAAAAAAGACTTTGTCAAGGCTGTGGTGCCCCGATTCAGACAGCTAAACCAAAAGAAATTGGCTATACACCAGAATCAGCACTACAAAAGGATACGATTTTATGTCAACGTTGCTTTCGTCTGAAACACTATAACGAGATACAGTCCGTTTCAATTCGTGATGATGATTTTTTGCAAATGGTTAGTAAAAT
This sequence comes from Lentibacillus sp. Marseille-P4043, assembly GCF_900258515.1. Classification (NCBI taxonomy): domain Bacteria; kingdom Bacillati; phylum Bacillota; class Bacilli; order Caryophanales; family Bacillaceae; genus Lentibacillus; species Lentibacillus sp. Marseille-P4043. The sequence continues at coordinate 2,485,697 of NZ_LT984884.1, forward strand.
AGGGGAAAGAAGAGGATTGATTGTTCACATCGTTGACATATTTGATGTTAGTGGAAGTTTAATTAAAAGTTTACCAAGGATCACCGGGAATAACCCGATCATTTTGGTGGGGAATAAAATGGATTTATTGCCAAAATCAACAAATAAACGAAAGTTAACCGATTGGCTTCGATCATCAGCTAAAGAAATGGGAATCCGTGTGGAAGATGTGTTTTTGATTTCATCAGCAAAGGGACATGGAATGGAAGCATTAACAGAGGCTATTGAGCATTTTCGTGCGAATAAGGATGTATACATTGTCGGAACAACTAACGTTGGCAAATCAACATTTATTAATCGCTTAATTAAGCATTCAACAGGCATGAAAGATGTGATTACAACATCTTATTTTCCAGGGACAACACTAGGTTTTATTGAAATACCTTTAGATGAATCGACTGCATTAATTGATACGCCGGGGATTGTGAATAAACAGCAAATAGCTCATTACGTTTCCGAGCAGGATTTGAAGCTTATTACACCGAATAAGGAAATAAAACCGAGAATTTATCAATTGAATAGTGGTCAATCATTATTTTTTGGTGGACTTGCTCGCTTGGATTTTCTTAAAGGGGATAAACAATCGTTCGTTTGCTACTTCTCAAATCAGTTGCCGATTCATCGGACGAAGCTTGAAAATGCAGATACATTGTATAAGGAGCATAAAGGGGAACTTTTATCGCCTCCAGATGAACAGACACTAGAGAAATTACCAGATTTAACAGAAACGACGTATCGGTTAAACGAAGGAAAAACGGATATTGTTTTTCCTGGCTTAGGCTGGGTGAGTGTCCCTGGCTATCAAACGACGGTTACTGCATATAGTCCAAAAGGTGTAGCCGTGTCTGTTCGGAAGTCATTGATCTAAAGGGGGGATTCTGAATGCATTACCAATTTGCTCTAATTGGTTACCCGATAAACCATTCGCTTTCACCATGGATTCACAAACAATTTTTACAGAAAACTGGGTTAAGCGGTGACTACGTAATAAAAGAATTGGATCCAGATGAATCATTTACTAATAGCATGAAGGAACTCAAGGATAGTCAGATTGATGGGTTTAATATAACCGTCCCATATAAGCAAAAAATCATCACTTATTTAGATGAACTGGATGTTGAAGCTGAACGAATAGGTGCAGTGAATACGGTTGTAAATCGGGAGGGTAAATGGGTCGGTTATAATACAGATGGCAAAGGATATACCAGATCTCTAAAAGAACATTATCCTGCTATATTCTCTGACAAGCAAAAAAAAATAGTGATCGTTGGAGCAGGTGGCGCTGCAAGAGGGATTTATGATGCACTTGTAACAGAGGGATTTCTTTTTATTGATATCGCCAATCGAACAGTAAAAAGCGCAGAATCTATTGCTGATTTACAACAAAATAACACCAATACGACTATTTTATCTTTAGATGATTTACAACAAAGATTGAATATGTATGATGTGATCATTCAAACGACATCTGTTGGTATGAAACCGAATCAAGACCAAACGATTATAACAATGAAGTCACCTATGGATAGTACTAGTTTGGTAAGTGATATCATTTATCAACCAATTGAAACGAAATTTCTACAACAAGCAAATAACGCAGGAGCAATGATCCATTACGGGCATACAATGCTCTTATATCAAGCACAATATGCTTTTGAAATATGGACAAATAAACATGTTCCGATCGGTGATATGGAAAGTCAACTACAACAAATTTTGGAAGGAAGATAATATGTTAACAGGTAAGCAAAAAAGATATTTACGTTCGCAAGCTAATCAGTTAAAACCGATATTTCAAGTTGGAAAAATCGGCGTAAATGAGAATATGATCGAACAAATAAAAGAAGCATTAGAAAAGAGAGAATTACTTAAAGTAAGCATTTTACAAAATTGCTTGGAAGAAAAGGATGATGTTGCTGCCCGATTAGCAGAAGGAACAGAGGCAGAAGTCGTTCAAATAATTGGCAATATTATTGTATTATATAAAGAGTCGGAAGAAAATAAACATATCCAATTACCATAAAGGAGCCATTATGAAACGTGTTGGTATTCTAGGAGGGACATTTGACCCACCGCATTTAGGACATTTACTGATTGCAGAAGAAGTAAAGAATAAGCTTGAATTGGAGGAAATTTGGTTTATTCCTTCATATGAACCACCACATAAACAAAGAGCTAGAACTTGTGCAGCAGATCGTGTTGCCATGGTAAATAGAGCAATTGAGAACAATCAAGATTTTCAGGTAAATACAATAGAAATTAATCGTTTAGGAAAATCGTATACGTTTGATACAATGAAACTATTGAATGAATCATATCCTAATATAACGTTTTATTTTATCATTGGGGCTGATATGGTCGAATATTTACCTAAATGGGATCGAATTGACGAATTAATGAATATTGTTAAATTTGTCGGCGTAAAACGGAACGGATATCAGTTACATACGAATTATTCGATCATTGAATTGGATATTCCGATGATCGATGTGTCATCATCCTTAATTAGAGATCGTCTAAAATCGAACCAATCAGTCAAGTATTTACTGCCAGAAAAGGTGGAAACTTTTATTAAGGAGAAACAGTTATATGAAGAAAAATGATGCCATTGCAGCCGTTAAACCTCATCTTACTGAAAAACGATTTGATCATACATTACGGGTTGCCCAAACGGCTGTTGAATTAGCGAAAAGATTCAATGTATCCGAAAGTAAGGCAGAGTTAGCGGGTATTTTACATGATTATGCAAAATTCCGTTCCTTAGATGAAATGAGACGGATCATTTTATCAAGCTCACTGCCAAATGATTTACTACAATATCATCATGAATTATGGCACGCACCAGTTGGGGCAATTTTGGTGAATCAAGAGCATGGTATTAACGATCAAGAGGTTCTTGGAGCCATCCATAATCATACTACTGGAAAAGCACACATGAATAGACTGGAAATGGTTGTCTTATTGGCTGACTATATTGAACCTGGCCGATCCTTCCCGGGGTTAGATGAAGTCAGGGAGATGGCAGAACGGGATTTAACCCATGCATGTTGGCTGACACTGAAAAATACGATCGCATTTTTAATGCAAAAACAATCACGTATATATCCAGATACCTTTCATGCATATAATGATTTGACAAAGCAATTAAATGGAGGTAACTAACTTGAAGGAAACGAAAGAAATTCTAGAAAACGTAGCAGAAGCGTGTGATGATAAACGTGCCGAAGATATTATTGCATTGGATATGAAAAATGTTTCATTAGTTGCGGACTATTTCTTAATTTGTCACGGAAGTAATGAGCGGCAAGTACAGGCAATTGCTAGATCCATTAAAGATACTGCTGAAGAAGAAGGTTTAGATGTAAAACGTTTAGAAGGATTTGAACAAGCGCGTTGGATATTAGTCGATATTGGAGACATTGTCTGTCACATTTTCCATAAAGATGAGCGGTCTTATTATAATCTAGAACGTTTATGGGGCGATGCCTCCCAGGTTACATTAAACTTTGGGCAAGAAGGATAAACCATGGCATATCAACAATTGGCTTATTTATATGATCAACTGATGCTTGATGCACCGTACGATGAGTGGGTCGCTGTAACAAGAGAAATTTTCAAACAATCAGGAAAAGAAGAAATTAAGGCAGTTGCTGATTTAGGATGTGGCACAGGCAAAATCACATCTAAGTTAGCCAAGGCAGGGTTCGATATGATCGGGGTGGATTATTCTGAGGATATGCTTAGCTATGCCGAACAACGTGCAAGCAGTGCTGGTCTTGGAGTTCAGTGGATTCATCAAGATTTACGATCCTTAGAGGGTATCAGCGGTATGGATGCAGTTGTAAGTTACTGTGATGTCATCAATTATATTACAACAGAAGAGGAACTTGAGACTGTTTTCCGTCATGTGGCGAATATGCTTCATGAAGGAGGAATGTTTATCTTTGATGTGCATTCCCTGTATCATGTTGAAAATCATCTTGTAGGCGAAACGTTCGCACAGGTGGATGATGCTATTTCTTATATATGGTTCTGTTCTCCTGGAGAAGCAACTGGTGATATGTATCATGATTTAACGTTTTTTGTTTCAGGTGATGATGATAGCTACATTCGTTTTGATGAATATCATCATCAGTGCACATTTCCGATTGAGGTTTATCGGAAATTGTTACAAGAAGCTGGTTTTGAAATTAAAAACTTGTATGGTGATTTTTCAGTAGAACCGGAAAGTGTATCAGACAGTACAGAACGAATATTTTTTGCTGCAGAAAAAAGATCGGGAAAATAATATTTTTTCGATCTTTCTTTTTGTTGAAGGATTTTTGAAGTTTATGTCGAATAGTATAGATAATGCCCCATATTTTTCCGCGCCTGTTAACCCACCTCAAATGAAAGATGTGATTTCCATGATCATTGAATTACTAAAGAAGAGTGCACTTTTTATTGTACTAGGCATTGTTATTATTCTTTTTTTGGTAGTTAATAATAATGATGATGATACTAAAGACCCTGCTTCTGAATTTACTCCTATTGAAACCTCCCCAAAAGATGAACCTAAAAGTAAGAAAACAGAAAATCAAATGGTAATAGTTGACGTCAAAGGTGAAGTGATGAACCCGGGAGTATATGAAATAGACGGAAATACTAGGGTTCATGATGTGATCCAATTAGCGGGTGGTTTCTCTGAACATGCAGACCAATCAATGGTAAATTTAGCCCAAAAAGTACAGGACGAAATGGTAATTACGATCCCAAAAATGGGCGAATTAAGTACCGGCTCGGAATCTGGATCAGGATTAGGTTCTCCAACGAATAGTAATGACAAAGTTAAATTAAATTATGCCACAAAAGAAGAAATAGAAGGACTAAATGGAATTGGTCCGTCAAAAGCACAGGCAATTGTTCAGTATCGAGAAGAAAATGGTTTTTTTCATACGGTTGAAGATTTGCTTGATGTTTCAGGAATTGGTGAAAAAACATTGGAAAATCTTAAAGATGATATTCAAGTTCCATAGTGAATTGACGAATTCGAAACTGTACATGTAAACTATTATTTTGTAGAGATTATTCAAAATGTCACCAAATGATAACAAAGGAGTATATTTTCATGGAGAGGATTTCTTGGGATCAATATTTTATGGCGCAGAGCCATTTATTAGCGCTAAGAAGTACGTGTACTAGATTAATGGTAGGTGCAACCATTGTTAGGGATAAACGCATTATTGCTGGCGGTTACAATGGCAGTGTTTCCGGGGGCGTTCATTGTATTGATGAAGGGTGTTATGTAATTGATGGACATTGTGTTCGAACCGTCCATGCTGAGGCGAATGCTTTATTGCAATGTGCTAAATTTGGTGTGCCAACGGATGGTGCTGAATTATATGTTACACACTTCCCTTGCTTGCAATGTTGCAAACAAATCATTCAGAGTGGCATTAAATCCGTTTATTACGCGGAAGACTATAAAAACCATCCATACGCAATTGATTTATTTAAAGAAGCCGGAGTGGAGACAAAGAAAGTAGAATTAAATTATGTTGCAATTGATGAAAATGTTGCAGAAAAGACAGAAGTAGTCAAATCATTGTTAGATAACCTTGAGGACACATCAACAAATGACCAACTTTCTTCACTTAAAAATGAAGCAAAGAAATTATTTAAACTTAATTGAAACAAGGTGATATGTGACGTGAAAGGGTATTGGCATTTTCCGGCTATTTCAGTCGCGATGAGCATTTTGACAATAATTTTTCATACGTTCTGGTTTGCTGTAGGATTGATATTATGGCTTTTACTTTTGTATGTTTTTAATAGGTTAGGGAAAGTACCGATTATTATTTCCCTAACGCTTTTCCTCTTTTTTTACACATTTATTCCAACGATAACCCCTATTGAACAACCAACTTCTAACGATACTGTTTCCAATTTATCAGGAAAAATTGTCGGTTCGATTAACAATACAGCAAAAAAAGTTGATTTTGTGCTTCGTGATCAACTTTCAAAAACCAAATTCCTCGTTGTCTATTTTACAAATGAAGAAGAAAATATTCGCAACAAAAATATAGCTATGTTGAAAGATGGTGCTTCATGTCAGCTGAAAGGCAAGGTAGAACGTCCGGATGGCAGCAGGAACCCCGGGCAGTTTGATTATCACAATTATTTGCTTTCCCAGGGGATTGACTATCAAGTAACACTAGATTCACTTGAAGATATTTCATGTTCTGGTTCATCTGCCATGGCCAATATTTATGAGGTGCGTACCAAAGCAATTCGTCATATTCATGAACAAGTAAGTTCGGAAACAGCTGCCTGGTTAACTGCCTTAGTGCTTGGCGATGATTCAATGATTAGTGATGATACAATTGAATTATTTCAACGATGGGGTTTATCACATCTTTTGGCAATTTCCGGCTTGCATGTAGGGTTAATCATAACATTATTGTATTTTATACTTATTAAGCTGAATTTACTTACAAAGGAAAAAGCGCAATGGGTAATGATTTTCTTTTTACCGTTTTATGCAATTGTTGCTGGTGGTGAACCATCTGTCTGGCGCGCAAGTGTAATGGCTATGGTATTCATTGTGTTAGCAAAATTAAAACTACAATACAGTGTAACTGATGCATTAAGTATTGTATTCTTCTTATTAATACTTGCGAATAAATATATTGTGTACAGTGTTGGTTTTCAACTATCTTTTTTAGTAACGTTTGGACTACTTTTGTCAAAACGATGGCTGGCTGAAACAAGTTCACCGGTTTTTCTCGTTTTACAAATAAGCTTTGTCTCACAAATGATGATTTTGCCACTTCAAGTTGCCTATTTTTATACGTTCCAACCTTTATCAATTGTACTTAATATTGTGGTTGTCCCTTATTTTTCAATTTTTGTTATACCACTGATGTTTCTATTGCTAGTAATTTCACCGGTTTCTGGACTTTTGCTCTCCATTCTTGATCGTATATTTGTGTTTGTGCATGGCATTTTTATTTCCGTTATTCAAGCAGTTGATCAGACCTCCTATTTTCCCTTTGTAATTGGTTCGATAACCATTGTCGGTGCTTTGTTATATTACTGTTTATTCTTTTTATTTATGAAACAAACGCAGCAAAAGAAATTGAGTAATGCCCTTCAATACGGTTGCTTTCTAACCATATTCATCATTGGAATTACACTAAAGCCGTATTTTTCTCAAACTGGATCCGTAACGATGCTTGATATTGGGCAAGGAGATGCATTTATAATTGAATTGCCCTATCGCCGTGGTGTTATTATGGTGGATGCAGGTGCAAAGGTGACTTTTGGGGAAGAAAAATCCTCAGATAAAAATTACCGACAAATTATTAGGCCTTATTTGCTATCTAAAGGAATCAGTAAAATCGATGCCGTCTTTTTATCGCATGAAGATACTGATCATATTGGAAGTGTGCCATTCTTAATAGAAGAAATGGATGTAGAGAAAGTTATTGTGAGTAATTTTTTTCAGTTTAGTGAGAAACAGGCTTCCCAATGGACAAAAAATGGGTTGGAAATTCAGCGCATCGAAAAGAATCAGTTGATTACGATCGCTAATCAGTCATTTTCTGTCCTCTCACCAAATGCTGAAAAGGCCACCGCTAACGAGAATTCACTCGTAGTTTATACAGAATTAGGGGGATTATCTTGGCTATTTACTGGGGATATTGACAAAAATACAGAACAAGAAATGCTAGCGGATTATCCAAATTTGACAGTTGATGTTTTGAAAGTAGCTCATCATGGGAGTAATACATCAACAGATCAAGCATTGCTTACTCAGATTGCTCCAACCTATGCACTTATTTCTGTAGGAAAAAACAATGCCTATGGTCATCCAGCAAATGAAGTCCTGGATAAGTTGGAAGCAGAGGGGATTTATTTACTTCGAACTGATTTAAATGGTGCAGTTACATTCCGTTATCAAGGTAAACAAGGCACATTTTTTAAGTTCTTACCATAAGCTAATTTAGACAGAACAAAAGAGACTACCGTATGGGAGTCTCTTTGTTAAACATGTTTATTAAGTATAAATAGACTGTTTATGATCCTATAACACTGATGGCTGCACCAATCGCAAAAATTAGGACAAAGAATATAAAAGAGAAACCAAAGCCTTTTATAGAATCAACTACATCATTATTTTTTGACTGTACGTCATTTTCGAATTCGTTCACATCTATCCCTCCTATATCATATTTAGTATAAATTAAATACACAAAAAAATCCACTTCCATATGGAAAATTTCACAAAAACCTATGTCTCCATTTTTAGAAAGAGTTTACAGCTATACTTTCACATGGAATGGTCATTCTATAAGTGAAAGCAAATATCGTTTAAAGAACAGTTTCCTGGGGCTGTGATTTAAACGTTTATATAGATCCTTGAGGGGATTGTGAACAGTAATCCCCTCAAACCCTTTAATTATCAACTTTTGCTTGCTATTGTGTTGGGTACGTTTTACGATAATATATATACATAATTGGAGTGAAACGTATGGCATATATGGATGTTTTAAAACAGGTAAAGAACAAGCAAATTTCACCAATATATTTATTATATGGATCGGATTCTTATTTCATACAAAATTTAAAGAAACAAATTACCAAAGCTGTTTTACCGACAGATGATTATGAAAATTTGGTTTCATATGACCTGGCAGAAACGCCAATTCAAGAAGTGATTTCGGATGCAGAAACATATCCTTTTTTTGGAGAAAAGAAATTAATCATCGCTAATAATCCAACATTTCTAAAAGCGAAACCGGACAAGTTACCGTTTGATCATGATATAAATGTTTTACAGAACTACATTGAAAACCCTGTAGATTATTCTGTCGTTGTATTTATTGCTACATATGAAAAAATTGATGAACGCAAAAAAATAAGCAAATTGTTAAAAAAACATGGTGCGGTTGCGAACTGCAGCCCAATCAAAGAGCAGGAAGTATCAAAGTGGATTAAGAATCAAGCCGATAACCTGAACATTACCATTGCACCTGAGGCCTACGATATACTGGAAGGAGAAATTTCAACCAACCTTCATTTGTTACAAAATGAGCTGACAAAGTTGGCACTTTATGTAGGGGAGGGTGGTAACGTAACTCGAGAGATAGCTGAAAGTTTAGTATCCCATACAACAAATAGTTCCTCGTTAAGACTTGTTGATGCTGTAATTGGGCGGGATATACATAAAGCAATTTCCATCTTCAAGGATCTTGAGAAAATGAAGGAAGAGCCAATTGCGTTGATCGGGTTATTAGCCTTTCAGTTTCGTACCATCTTTCGGGTTAAGTTGTTGAAACAAAAAGGGTATAGTCAGTTTCAAATGCAAAAGCAGTTAGGTGTCCATCCATATGTTGTTAAAATAGCTTATAGTCGGGAGAGTAAATTTACCATTGATGTATTGCAAACTATAATGGATAAATTAACCGAAGCTGATACAGCAATGAAACAGGGAAAAATGGAAAAAGAACTAGCCTTTGAATTGTTATTATATGATTTGATTCAGACAAGGTAATAAAAAAGCTGTTTTATAAAGGTTGTTTTCTAAAAGATCGTTATTTTTTACACAATAGAAGGATTATGTGCAATAACTAGAAATCAAGTTCGGAGCTTTGACAACCGCTACGGGAAAACACTACGCTAGTAGATGCTATTACTTGGTATACATGCTATATCTACACAAAAATCAGGGAACTTCTACTAGCGGAGTATTCTGACGAAGCGAATCCAAGCACTCATATACCATTGGAACGGGAAGAAAGTGTCACCAAAGAGAACTTCATTACTGCGCATTATATATAAACTACGAAATTAAGAAACAACAAACATTACGAAACAGCCTAATAAAAAACGATCCTTTAAAAGGGATCGTTTTTAGATTAAGCACTTAAATTATTAACTTTGTTTGCTAAGCGGGATTTTTGACGATTACCAGTATTTTTATGAACAATCCCTTTTTGAACTACTTTATCAATAACCTTTGTAGCAGAGATAAGAGCAGTTTTTGCATTTTCAAGATCTTTAGCTTCAACTAATTTTTCAACACGTTTGATTTGAGAACGCATTTCAGATTTATCAGCCTGATTTTGCACACGGGCTTTATTATTTACGTCAATACGTTTTTTTGCAGATTTAATATTAGCCATTGTTGTTTCACCTCCTAATAACAACCATTCTACATAGTTGTGAACAAAAGTCATTTTACCAAACAGAAGCATTGTTTTCAATAGCTATGTGTTGTCTATGTAACATTTTGTATGAATTCTTGTTGATTTGCGTAGTCTATGGTTAATGAATCAGTAGAAAATCACAAGAAAGGGTGCACAAAATGGAAGATAAGGAACAAAATTATCAAGTTCGGACAGATTTGGCTGTTGAGGCAAAGGATATGTACGTAGAAAAAAATAAAACCGAAAAGGATCAAATAAACGGAGTAACCATAAAAGAACGTGATGAAAATAACATTAATATCTCTCATGTAGAAATAGATGAAGAAGGAGAAAAGTTACTTAATAAAAAGAAAGGTACTTATATTACCATTTATGCAGATGGTGTAAAAAAACAGGATACAGCTAAACAGGAGGCTGCTGCAAAGATTTTGGGCAAGGAACTGGAGCAGCTATTAGCAAAAAACAACATTTCAGAAAATGCTACTGGATTAATCGTTGGATTAGGCAATTGGAACGTGACGCCTGATGCACTTGGTCCAATGACAATTGAAAAAGTCCTTGTAACAAGTCACTTATTTAAACTCCAGCAGGAAACGGTTGCCGATGGGTATCGTTCCGTAGCGGCTGTAACCCCAGGTGTAATGGGGGTAACCGGTATTGAAACAAGCGACATTATATTCGGTATTATCGAAAAGTTTTCGCCGGATTTTGTTATTGCTGTTGATGCGTTGGCTTCCAGGTCAATTGAGCGGGTGAATGAAACGATTCAACTTTCTGATTCAGGGATTCATCCGGGCTCTGGTGTTGGAAATAAGCGGAAGGAATTAAGTAAAGAGACATTGGGAATCCCAGTAATTGCCATTGGTGTTCCGACGGTTGTGGATGCAGTTACAATTACAAGCGATACCATCGATTACATGTTAAAACATTTTGGTAGGGAGTGGAATGAAAAAGACAACCCATCCAAGTCTCTAGCACCTGCAAGCTTAACTTTTGGTGAGAAAAAATTCAGTGAAGCTGATTTACCTGATGAAGAAAAGCGACAAACATTCCTAGGAATAGTAGGAACTCTATCAGAAGAAGAAAAAAAATCATTAATAAAAGAGGTACTTACGCCAATTGGACATAACTTAATGGTGACACCAAAAGAAGTTGATGGGTTTATGATCGACATGTCGCATGTTATCGCTAATGGTGTTAATGCTGCTCTGCATGAAAAAGTTGATGTGGATAATTTTGCTTCGTATTCAAGATAATTTTTAACTCTAGTAGGGTCTACTTTTTTGAAAAAATTATAAGGCTTTGTTCTAGTTTCTGAAGTTGCGACATAGATTTTACCAATGACGCAGACTTCGGAAGGGATGGAACAATGAGTCGGAATTATAATTATAACCAACCTGATAAAGGAAGAAGTTTATTAAATCGGATCTATAAAAAAAGCGGAATATATTTACTATGTGTAATTATTTTGTTCGTTTCGATAGGTATATTAACAAGCATTTCACCGGCATACAGATTTTCTTCCAATGCGATTACGGAGTGGACAAGCGAAATCGATAGTACTACTTTTTTGTACTTGATGGGGATGGAAAACCGAGCATTTCAGAAGGCATATCCAGATGATAAACAATTGCCAAAGGTATCGACAACTCTTTTTCAGATGGCGACAAGTATCAAGCCGAATGATCCAAGGAGCTTATTGGGCAATGAATTACCTGGTTTTTCAACGTTTGATACGAAAATTATTGTGGCGGGGGAAGGTACAGACTATACGAACCTGCCTGTTGAATCGTCACCACCACTAGAAGAAGTATTGAAAGATCGAGAAGCCGTAATGGATGAGCCTGATGAATCGGATCAATCAGACGCCGATACAGATGCGGATACAGATAAAAAAGATACACCAACGACCGGCGATCGGGACGTCGTATTCCTTTACAATTCGCATAATAGGGAATCCTTTTTACCGCATCTACCTAAAGTAAATGATAAGGATTTGGCTCAACACGATAAAGTTAACATTACCAAGGTAAGTGACAGGCTCGCTAAGGCATTAGAAGCTAATGGCATTGGAACAAGTGTTGACCACACGGACATTATGAGTGAATTAAATAAAAGGGATTGGAAGTATTGGCAGTCCTATGATGCCTCACGAGAGGTGGTAAAAGAAGCCTTCGCAAATAATAAGGATAACAAATTTGCTTTTGATATTCATCGAGATTCTGTTCCTAAGAATAAAACAACTGTAGAAATCGATGGAAAAAAATACGCAAGAATTATGATTGTTGTTGGTGCGGATTATGAAAATAATGAAAAGAATTTAAAACTTGCTTACGAGCTCCATAATCGTCTTGAGAAAAAGTATCCTGGCCTAAGTAGAGGATTTATTGAACGTGGTGGTGCGGGAAATAATGGTGTATATAATCAAGATTTGTCGGGAAATTCCTTGCTGTTTGAATTTGGTGGTGTGGAAAACAACTTTGAGGAATTGTACCGATCCGCAGATGCCTTAGGAGAAGTCTTTAGTGATTTTTACTGGGATGCCGAAAAAGTAAACGCGGATGCAGAGGAGGAATAGTCGATGGTGCGCTCCTTTATCACATTGTTATTGTTAGCTGTATGCTTTTTAACCGGTATGTTGTTAGGGATTGATCATGGACAAGATGATAATGCTCACCAAGAAGAGGAGATAAAAGAAGTTATTGTATCGGATAAAAATGTGGAGCAGGGTACAACCGATTCCATCGAAATTGAAAGTGAAATGCCAGCGGATATTGATGCACCTATTGGTTTCACGCAAAAAATGGCATCATTTTTGGAGGCAAGCATAAAAGGTTTCTATGAAATGGTCGTCATGATTGTTTATCAAATTGCACAGTTGTTTGTTTAATATTTTTTCTAAAAGGTTGTTTTCTAAAAAATTGTTGCTTTTTACACAAAATATAATGTGACACAGTGAAAATTCTTTTTTTTGACGTTTTTTCTTGTTCTAATGATAATTCAGTGCTTGGGTCCGCTCCGGCAGAACACTTCGCTTTCCGGCCGCCTTAGGATGTGCGTAGTCTTGTACGGGCTGTGGGTCAGATAGCAACAATCTATCCGAAAACACTATTTAACAACCTCTTCACTATTCAGTGTTTTACGAATAATGAAGGGGTTTTGTTATTTAAGGACAGGTAATGATTAATCATAATTGAATGTCTGGTGTGCTATTGCTATAATGTATCCTAGTTAATGTCATGTCTAAACGGAAATAGTAGGAGTGAACATCACTAATGGCAAAAAAACAAAAAAACGTCCGTAACTTTTCGATTATTGCACATATCGATCACGGAAAGTCTACGTTAGCGGACCGTATTTTAGAAAATACAAAAGCATTAACACAACGTGAAATGAAAGAGCAATTTCTCGATGCCATGGATTTGGAACGGGAACGTGGTATAACAATTAAATTGAACGCTGTACAGTTACATTACCAAAGTAAAAATGGAGAAGAATTTACATTTCATCTTATCGATACGCCGGGTCATGTCGATTTTACATATGAAGTTTCCAGAAGTCTTGCTGCCTGTGAAGGGGCAATTCTTGTGGTAGATGCAGCTCAAGGAATCGAGGCTCAAACTCTCGCAAACGTGTATCTTGCGTTAGATAATGATCTAGAAATTATTCCTGTTATCAATAAGATTGACCTGCCTAATGCAGATACAGACCGTGTTACGAAAGAATTGGAAGATGTGATTGGTATAGATGGAGATGACGTTATATTAGCCTCTGCAAAAGCCAATATTGGAATTGAAGAGATTTTGGAACGGATTGTAGATGCTGTGCCGGCACCAGCTGGCGACAGCGATGAACCGCTAAAAGCACTTATCTTTGATTCGTTATATGATCCGTACCGTGGTGTTATTGCTTATGTATGTGTGAAAGAGGGCTCAGTTAAGGTGGGCGATAAGATAAAGATGATGGCCACCGAAAAAGAGTTTGAAGTTAATGAAATTGGAGTGTTTACACCAAAACCGGTTACAAAAGATGAATTAGTCGTCGGTGATGTTGGTTATTTAACAGCCTCGATCAAACAAGTGGGCGATTCAAGGGTTGGTGACACCATTACACATGTCAATAATCCAGCTGAAACTCCGTTGCCTGGTTACAAAAGATTAAATCCAATGGTATTTTGTGGGTTATACCCGATTGATTCGAATAAGTATAATGATTTACGAGAAGCGTTGGAGCGGCTTGAGTTAAATGATTCATCACTGCAATATGAGGCTGAAACATCACAGGCGCTAGGTTTTGGCTTTCGTTGTGGATTTTTAGGACTTTTACATATGGAAATTATTCAAGAACGAATCGAACGAGAATTTAACATTGATTTGATTACAACGGCTCCGAGTGTGATTTATGAAGTAGAGCAAACGAATGATGAAACCGTAGAAGTTGATAATCCCTCGGTAATGCCTGATCCACAACAAGTAAAGGAAATTCGTGAACCATTTGTGAAAGCAACGGTTATGGTCCCTAATGACTTCGTTGGGGCAGTGATGGAAATTTGCCAGAAAAAGCGTGGGCAATTTGTTGATATGGAATATTTAGATGATATACGTGTAAATATCATATATAATATCCCTTTATCAGAAATAGTTTATGATTTCTTTGATCAATTGAAATCACAAACTAAAGGTTATGCATCATTTGATTATGACTTAATAGGTTATCGAATTTCAGAGCTGGTTAAAATGGATATCCTACTTAATGGTGAAACAATCGATGCGTTATCTTTCATTGTTCATCGTGATTTTGCTTATGAACGAGGAAAACAGATTGTTGATAAACTAAAGGAACTAATTCCAAGGCAGCAATTTGAAGTACCTGTCCAAGCGGCGATCGGAAATAAAATTGTTGCACGGTCAACGATTAAGGCAATGCGGAAAAATGTTTTGTCAAAATGTTACGGTGGCGACATTTCCCGAAAGCGTAAATTGTTAGAGAAGCAAAAAGAAGGGAAAAAGCGCATGAAGATGGTCGGATCTGTTGAAGTTCCGCAAGAGGCGTTTATGGCTGTTCTGCAAATGAATGATGATTAAATTTTTATGGATAGGGTATAAACCTTGTTGTAGTCAAAGGTTTGACCCTATTCTTTTGATGACTTTTAGGGGTGAAATTAATTGATACAATCTGCATATATCCATATACCATTTTGTCAGCAAATCTGTCATTATTGTGATTTTACGAAGTTTTTTTATAATGAAAAACTGGCAGATGAATATATGGAAGCATTAGCTAATGAAATAAATGTGAATGTTAACGGAAAGAATAATAGGGTAAAGACAATTTTTATTGGTGGTGGTACGCCGACAGCTTTAAACATAACCCAATTACGTCAATTGTTGGAGTTGGTTAATGAAAAATTTGATGTGCAAAACTGTGAAGAATATACTATCGAAGCGAACCCTGGTGACTTTGATGCTGAGAAAATAAAGCTACTACGAGATTTCGGTGTTAAACGCATATCACTTGGTGTGCAAGTTTTTGATGATAAAATGCTTGAAGAAATTGGTCGTTTGCACAAAGTAAAAGATGTCTATCAAACAATTGACGCGCTGCATCAGCAGAATTTTTCCAATATCAGTATTGATTTAATTTATGCACTTCCAAACCAAACGTTGGAAAATTTCCGGCACACATTGGATGAAGCAGTTCAATTTGATTTACCGCATTATTCAACTTACGCATTACAAATTGAGCCTAAAACTGTATTTTACCAACGCTATCATAAGGGGAAGCTACATCGACCACCACAAGAAACGGAAGTGGAGATGTATGAAATCTTGCGCAATACGATGCGTCAAAATGGAAACTTGCAATATGAAATAAGCAATTTTGCCAAGCCGGGTTTTGAAAGTAAGCATAATTTAACGTATTGGAACAATGAATACTATTATGGTTTTGGGGCGGGTGCCCATGGATATATGCCAGGGGTGCGGACGGGAAATATTAGACCACTGCCTCACTATGTTAAACAGGCGATGGAAGATGGGAAACCGATTCTAAATACCGAGCGTATTGGATTAAAGGAACAGGTTGAGGAAGAGATGTTCTTAGGTTTACGAAGACTAGCAGGTGTAAGTAAAGCGACATTTACTAAAAAGTTTGGCTTTAGTATGGATGCGTTATATAAATCTGCCATTGATCAGCTTGTGAATAGAGGATTGCTTGCTAATATGGAAGATAGAATTTGCTTGACTGATCAAGGATTACTATTTGGTAATGATGTATTTGAACAATTTTTATTGGATGATGATATTTTAGTTCATCTTCGTTGACAAAAAAATAAGGATTTGATAATTTATTAATAGAATTAGCACTCACTAATAGAGAGTGCTAACAGAGGTGGTCATCATGTTAACAGAAAGACAGGTATTGATTCTACAGGTCATTATTGATGATTTCATCCAGACAGCGCAGCCAGTTGGTTCTCGTGCGATTTCTAAAAAAGGAAACATCCCCTATAGTCCAGCTACCATTAGAAATGTGATGGCGGATTTAGAAGACATGGGATTTTTGGAAAAAACACATTCCTCATCTGGTCGTATCCCTTCAGAGCAAGGGTACCGTTATTATGTCGACAATTTGTTATCACCACAAATAGCGCGGGAAGATGTGAATGTGATAAGGCACGTCATTCAGGATGGCTTTTTTGAATTCGAGCAAATTGTTCAAAAGTCCGCTGAAGTGCTGTCTGATTTGACAAATTATACGTCGATTATTTTAGGCCCTGAAATATTTGAGGCGAAATTAAAACAAATTCAAATTGTTGCGTTAACACCACAAACAGCTGTGGCGATTTTGATTACGAACACAGGGCATGTTGAGCATCGATCATTTTCTATACCGAAAGAAATTAATGCCGCAGATTTGGAGAAAATGGTGAACATATTAAATGATCGTCTTTATGGTGTGCCAATCGTTCGCTTGCATGAAAAGTTGAATAGCGAAGTATTGGAGCTAATGAAGCGGTATGTAAATGATTTCGAGAAGTCATATGACTACTTGAAAGCTGCTTTTTTCAATGAATATCCAGCAAAATTATATATCGGTGGTAAAACCAATATGTTAATGCAACCCGAATTTAAGGATATTGAAAAAGTCCGCTCATTCTATACGATGATGGAAAAAGAAGAGGAAATTGCTAATCTGTTAAAATCGAAAACAGATGGTATCAAAGTAACCATTGGGCATGAAAACAAGGTGGAGGCAATTAAGGATTTAAGTTTGATAACAGCTACCTATCATTTGGGTGATGAACAGATGGGGACCATCGCATTACTTGGTCCAACAAGAATGGAGTATAAAAAGGTGATTGCTTTATTAAACGTTTTATCAACCGAAATGACAGAAGCATTGTATATCTGGTATAAAAACAATGATTAAGTCAATTTATACTATGGAAGTAGCTGAATCTACAGCATTTCACCATCATTCTTTACAGTTTAATTTACATTCTTTTCATGATATAGTCTAACGTGGTTATTTAAAGAGGAGGTGGCTATGATGGCAGATCACAATAATGAAACAAAAGAATTTACAGAAGCAGAACCTGAAATCACCGAAGTAATCGATGAAGAAGATGAGAAGGTTGAAGAGCAGATATTAGACTCTGATGAAAGTAAAATGGAAACATTAAAAGTGGAAATGGAGAACGTAAAGCAAGAAAAAGATGACTTATATCAAAAATTGTTACGAAGTCAGGCAGAATTTGAGAATTTTAAAAAACGTTCGCAAAAAGAAAAAGAAAAAGAACGAAAATATAAATCTCAAGATTTGGTAAATGAACTTTTACCTGCTTTGGATAACTTCGAACGTGCTCTGAATCAAGAAGTTACCGAAGCAAATAAAAGTTTTGTAGAAGGAATTACCATGGTTTACAACCAGTTGAAGGATGCATTAAAAAATCAAGGTGTAGAAGAAATTGAAGCAGTTGGAAAGACCTTCGATCCCAATTTACATCACGCTGTTATGCAAATTGAAGATGATGAAATGGAACCTAATAGTGTTGTAGAAGAATTGCAAAAAGGGTATATCCTAAAAGATCGCGTTATTCGACCTGCAATGGTTAAAGTGAATAAATAAATGGATGAGCAGTAAAGGAGGAACACGATTATGAGCAAAATAATCGGAATTGACTTAGGTACAACAAATTCATGTGTGTCAGTAATGGAAGGTGGAGAAGCTGTCGTTATTCCAAACCCTGAAGGAAACCGTACGACACCATCTGTAGTAGCATTTAAAAATGGGGAACGTCAAGTTGGGGAAGTAGCAAAGCGTCAAGCAATTACAAACCCTAATACAATTCAATCCATTAAACGTCATATGGGTACTGATTATAAAGTGAAAATTGAAGATAAAGACTATACACCACAAGAAGTTTCAGCTATCATTTTACAACATATTAAATCATATGCTGAAGACTATTTAGGTGAAACAGTCGATAAAGCAGTTATAACTGTTCCAGCTTATTTTAATGATGCTGAGCGTCAAGCAACAAAAGATGCTGGTAAAATTGCTGGATTAGAAGTAGAACGTATTATTAATGAACCTACAGCGGCTGCTTTGGCTTATGGTATTGACAAAGACGATCAAGATCAA
Organism: Lentibacillus sp. Marseille-P4043; assembly: GCF_900258515.1. NCBI lineage: Bacteria > Bacillati > Bacillota > Bacilli > Caryophanales > Bacillaceae > Lentibacillus > Lentibacillus sp. Marseille-P4043. Next base: position 2,504,572 of record NZ_LT984884.1, read on the forward strand.
ACAATCCTTGTATATGACCTTGGTGGCGGTACGTTTGACGTATCTATTTTGGATATCGGTGATGGTACATTTGAAGTTGTTTCTACCGCTGGTGATAATCGTCTTGGTGGGGATGACTTTGACGAAGTAATTATTAATCATCTAGTAAAAGAATTCAAAAAGGAAAATGGTATTGATCTTTCTAAAGACAAAATGGCAATGCAACGATTGAAAGATGCAGCTGAAAAAGCGAAAAAAGATTTGTCAGGTGTTACACAAACACAAATTTCGCTACCATTTATTACAGCTGGCGAAGCTGGTCCGTTACATTTAGAAATGAATTTGACTCGTGCTAAATTTGATGAGTTATCAACGGAATTAGTTGAACGTACAATGGTTCCAACTCGCAAAGCACTTAAAGATGCTGATCTTTCTGCTAATGAAATCCATAAAGTTATTTTGGTTGGTGGATCAACAAGAATCCCATCTGTACAAGAAGCAATCAAACGTGAAATTGGTAAAGAACCATCAAAAGGTGTAAACCCAGATGAAGTTGTTGCGCTTGGTGCTGCAATTCAAGCAGGGGTGTTACAAGGTGATGTAAAAGATGTTGTATTGCTTGACGTTACACCACTATCATTAGGTATTGAAACAATGGGTAGCGTATCTACAAAATTGATTGAGCGTAACACAACAATCCCTACTAGTCATTCACAAGTATTCTCTACTGCTGCTGATAATCAAACAGCTGTAGATATCCATGTATTACAAGGTGAACGTGAAATGGCTGCGGATAATAAAACGCTTGGACGTTTTCAATTAACGGACATCCCACCAGCTCCACGCGGTGTACCACAAATCGAAGTATCGTTTGATATTGATGCTAACGGTATTGTAAATGTTCGCGCAAAAGATATGGGTACAAATAAGGAACAATCAATTACAATCAAATCTTCTTCCGGTCTATCAGATGAGGAAGTAGAACAAATGGTACATGAAGCAGAAGAAAATGCCGAAGCCGACAAAAAACGTCGTGAAGAAGTTGAATTACGCAACGAAGCAGATCAACTAATCTTTACTACCGACAAAACAATCAAAGATCTTGGCGATAAAGTATCGGATGAAGAAAAACAAAAAGCAGAAGAAGCAAAAGAAGAATTGAAAAAAGCAATCGAATCCGATGACTTAGATCAAATCAAAGAAAAGAAAGAAGCACTACAAGAACAAGTTCAACAGCTATCTGTTAAGATGTATGAACAAATGCAACAGGAACAGCAAGCAGCACAAGGTCAAGAAGGCCAAAACGGTGATGACGATGTTGTTGATGCGGACTATAAAGAAGTAGACGATGAAGAAGATAAAAAATAAACGAAAACAGGAGTAATTGTTAATAGACAATAAGGGGAGATTCTACCGACATTGCAAAATTGTAATGTTTCAGCTGTGAAAGCTTTCCTTATCCTGTAATTCCAAGTCAAAGTCAGGATTCTCTTGGCTTTGGCTTTTTTCATGTAAGGAACGCATAAGCTTGAGAATTTAAGTATTTTCTCACATTTGCTATTAACAAATAAATGATGATAAGATTAAAGCTATGCGAGTAGTGTATCGGGAGAGTGATGAATAAGTGAGTAAGCGTGATTATTATGATGTCCTTGGCGTTGGCAAGGACGCATCAAAAGAGGAAATAAAAAAGTCTTATCGAAAATTAGCTAGGAAATATCACCCTGACGTGAACAAAGAAGAAGATGCCGCAGATAAATTTAAGGAAGCTAAAGAAGCGTACGAAGTTTTAAGTAATGAGCAAAAACGTACTCAATATGACCAATTTGGCCATGCAGGTGCACAAGGTCAAGGATTTGGTGGCTTTGGCGGTGGTGCGCAGGACTTCGGTGGCTTTGGTGACATTTTTGATATGTTCTTTGGTGGTGGCGGACGAAGACGAGACCCGAATGCCCCACAACAAGGAGCGGATTTACAATATACCATGGTCCTTGATTTTGAAGAAGCTATTTTTGGTAAGGAAACGGATATCAATATACCAAAAGAGGAAACATGTGATACTTGTGAGGGTTCGGGGGCAAAACCTGGCACGAAAACGAAAACATGTTCACATTGTAACGGTTCTGGACAACTGAATATGGAACAAAATACACCATTTGGTAAGGTTGTTAACCGCCGGGTATGTCATCATTGTAATGGTACAGGAAAAATTATTCCGGAAAAATGTAATACTTGTGGTGGGACTGGAAAAGTGAAGAAAAACAAGACCATTCATATCTCCATTCCAGCTGGTATTGATGAAGGGCAGCAAATTCGTGTATCTGGAAAAGGAGAACCAGGTGTGAATGGCGGTCCTGCAGGAGATTTATATGTGGTAATAAAAGTTAAACCGCATGAATTCTACGAGCGTGAAGGCGATCATATTTACTGTGAACTACCTGTTACATTCACACAGGCAGCACTTGGTGATGAGATTGAAGTTCCTACTGTGCATGGAAAAGTAATGTTAAAGATTCCGGCCGGCACACAGACAGGTAAAATTTTCCGTCTAAAAGGAAAAGGCGCTCCAAATGTCCGTGGTTATGGATATGGCGATCAACATGTACAAATACGTATTGTTACACCTAAGAAATTAACAGATCGGCAAAAAGAATTGCTTCGTGAATTTAATGAAATTGGTGGTAATGAAGCAACAGATGAACAAGAAGGATCTTTCTTCCAACGATTTAAAAAGGCCTTCAAAGGTGATTAATAGATAAGCGAAAATGGTTAAGATTACGAAACGGTGTTGCGTGAAGCAACATCGTTTACATATTTGTTACATTCTTGAGAAATGAGTGGGTACTATTGAAATGGTCCGAAATATGCGTTCACACGACTAATGAGGCGATTGAGCCGATATCTAATATTCTTCATGAAAATGGAGCAAGTGGTGTTGTTATTGAAGATCCATTAGATTTGGTTAAGGAAAGAGAAAATGAATTTGGCGAAATCTATGATCTGGATACAAGTGAATATCCGGAAGAAGGTGTTTATGTTAAGGCTTACTTACCAGTAAATAGTTTCTTAGGTGAGACGGTTGAGGAAATTAAGCAAGCGATTAATAATTTAATGATTTATGATATTGATTTGGGTAGAAATAACATTACATTAAGTGAAGTAAAAGAAGAGGAATGGGCGACAGCATGGAAAAAATATTATAAGCCTGTTAAAATATCAAAGAAGATTACGATTACACCAACATGGGAAGACTATCCACCTGTAGCAAGTGATGAGCTAATCATCGAACTAGATCCTGGTATGGCATTTGGAACGGGCACACATCCAACAACGGTATTAAGTATTCAAGCGCTGGAGCAATACATTAAACAAGATGATATGATCATGGATGTTGGTTGTGGTTCTGGCGTCCTTAGCATTGCTTCTGTTTTACTTGGTGCTCAAAAGGTTTATGCGTATGATTTAGATGAAATTGCTGTTAAAAGTACAAAATTGAATGCAAAACTGAATAAACTAGGACAACAAATTGAGACCAAGCAAAATAATTTGTTGGATCATGTAAGTAAACAGGCCGATATTATCGTTTCCAACATATTAGCGGAGATTATTGTTCGATTTATTCATGATGCATGGAATAATTTAAAAGAAGATGGGTTATTCATCACATCTGGTATCATTCAAGCAAAGAAACAAATGGTAAAAGATCAACTGCAGGAAAATGGATTTACTATTTTAGAAATAAATGAGATGGAAGACTGGGTTTCTATTGTGGCAAAGAAACCAGCTCAAAAGTAGGTGTTCAATTTGCAACGCTATTTTATTCCGGCAACAAAATGGCAAGGCGATAAAGTTATTATTTCCGGTGATGATGTCCACCACATTACACGGGTAATGCGCTATAAAGAAGGTAGTAAAATAATATGCAACAATCCGGGTGGCAATGCAGCAATATGTGTAATTGACAAACTTGAACACGATTATGTCCAAGCAACGATCATGGAGTGGCTTGACGAAAATACTGAACTCCCTGTTAATGTTACGATTGCTCAGGGACTTGCAAAAGGAGACAAATTTGATTTTGTCCTGCAGAAAGGGACAGAATTAGGTGCAGCAGCATTTATTCCTTTTCAAGCTGAACGATCGGTTGTTGTCTGGGACAAGAAGAAAACAGAGAAAAAAATGCAGCGTTTTGAAAAAATTGTTAAAGAAGCAAGTGAACAAAGTCATCGCAATAAAATACCTGAAATAAGGGAAATGATGAACGTAGATGTACTTATCAGGGAAAGCAGCAACTATGATGTTTTACTGTTTGCCTATGAAGAAGAAGCGAAGACAGCCGAATATCAGTCATTTGCAGCGGCTGTAAGTTCTTTGAAGGAGCAGCAAAATATTCTGGTATGTGTAGGTCCAGAAGGTGGATTTTCCTTGCAGGAAGTTGATAAATTAAAAGAAGGCGGCTTTTCTCCCGTTCGTTTAGGGCCACGTATTTTACGAACAGAAACAGCGCCGTTATATGTATTAGCAAGTATTTCTTATCATTTTGAAGAATTGGGGTGCAAATAATGCCAACAGTAGCCTTTCACACATTGGGCTGTAAAGTAAACCATTATGAAACAGAGGGTATTTGGAATATTTTTAAGGAAAATGGATATGAACGGGTAGATTTTGACCGACAATCCGATGTATATGTTATTAATACGTGTACTGTTACAAATACAGGGGATAAGAAAAGTAGACAAGTTATCCGTCGTGCTATTCGAAAAAATCCAGAATCGGTTGTTTGTGTAACTGGGTGTTATGCCCAAACATCTCCTGGAGAAATTATGGAGATCCCTGGTGTAGATGTTGTAGTGGGGACGCAAAACCGGAAAAAAATGATCGATTACATTGAAGAACATCAAAAAACGCGTGAGCCAATTAATGGCGTCACTAATATTATGAAAAATCGTGTCTTTGAGGAAATGGATGTTCCTGAATTCACGGATAGAACACGGGCATCGTTAAAGATACAAGAAGGGTGTAATAATTTCTGTACATTTTGTATTATTCCGTGGTCACGCGGTTTATTGCGCTCTAGAAAACCAGAAGATGTACTTGATCAAGCTCAGAAGTTAGTTGATGCGGGGTATAAAGAAATCGTCTTAACTGGTATTCATACTGCAGGATACGGAGAGGACTTGAAGGATTACAATTTCGCCAAGCTTCTTCAAGAACTGGAAACAAAAGTAGATGGTTTAAAACGAATTCGTATTTCTTCAATTGAAGCAAGTCAAATTACCGATGAAGTAATTGACGTACTTGACAAATCGGAGAAAATTGTCCGTCACTTACACATTCCACTTCAAGCTGGTTCAGATTCAGTCTTAAAAAGAATGCGTAGAAAATATTCAAGTGCTTACTATAAAGAAAAAGTGGAAAAGATTCGTAAAGCATTGCCTGGCCTAGCTATCACATCAGATGTTATTGTAGGTTTTCCAGGTGAAACTGAGGAAGAATTTATGGAGACGTATAACTTTGTTAAAGATATTGGTTATTCCGAACTGCATGTTTTCCCTTTTTCAAGAAGAACAGGTACACCAGCTGCTCGAATGAGTGATCAAGTGGATGACGATGTAAAAAATGATCGTGTCCATCGTATGATTGAATTATCTGATCAATTGGCTAAAGAATATGCGTCAGACTATGAAAATGAAGTATTAGAAGTTATCCCAGAAGAACGCATGCCTGATCAAGATAATCCAGATTTACTTGTTGGGTATACAGATAATTATCTAAAAGTAGTTTTCTCGGGCAGTCATGACATGGTTGGTAAAATTGTCCGCGTAAAAATCACGGAATCAGGATACCCATATAATCAAGGAACGTTTGTGCGAGTTATGGATGATGTGACAAATGATTACATTAGTGCCACTTCTTAATGGCTTTAGCGCTTTCTAAAACCCGGTGTAATACCGGGTTTATTTGTTTTTCATTTTAAACCATGCTATGATTGTCGAAGAGGTACGTACAACAATCAAGAGAGGGAGTTTATATGGGAAAAGATCTAGCAAAATACATTGACCATACACAATTAAAGCCGGATACAACAAAAGATAAAATCACCCAAATTATTGAAGAGGCAAAAGAAAATCATTTTGCTTCTGTTTGCGTCAATCCATATTGGGTATCTTATTGTCATGAAAATTTAAAAGATACAGAAGTAAAAGTTTGCACAGTTATCGGTTTTCCGTTGGGTGCTACAACGACAGAAGCAAAAGTGTTTGAAACTGGTCAAGCAATTAAAGATGGGGCTACTGAAGTTGATATGGTGATTAACATTGGCCAATTGAAATCAAATAATGATGATGCCGTAAAACGTGATATTGAAGCAGTTGTTTCAGCCGCTAAAGGAAACGCGTTAACAAAGGTAATTATTGAGACAGCATTGCTAACTGATGATGAAAAAGTTCGTGCGTGTAAATTGGCAAAAGCAGCAGGTGCGGATTTTGTGAAGACATCCACCGGTTTTTCTGGTGGTGGTGCAACCGTTGAAGATATCAAATTAATGCGTGAAACAGTAGGTAATGAAATGGGAGTAAAAGCCTCTGGGGGTGTGCGTGATTTAGCATCAACAAAGGCGATGATTGATGCCGGAGCAACGCGAATTGGTGCTAGTGCCGGTGTTGATATCATAGCGGGAAATCAAGGGAATTCCGATTACTAAAACTAATATTGTTAACGAATTCGGGAAAATGAGTTGACCTTCAAGAATGGTTATATTATAATTTAACAAGGCATGTGAGGTAGTTACATATGCCTGTACAAACTGTTTTATGCTTCGGAGGGAGGGGAAATTAGCATGTCAAATACAACTCGCGTTCGTAAAAACGAGTCTCTTGAGGATGCTCTTCGTCGCTTTAAACGTAGTGTGTCAAAAAGTGGTACACTACAGGAATATCGTAAACGTGAACATTATGAAAAACCTAGCGTTAAGCGTAAAAAGAAATCGGAAGCTGCTAGAAAGCGTAAATTCTAAAGAGGGTGCCAAGCATGACATTGTTAGAACAGCTTAATCAGGAAATGAAGCAAGCAATGAAGCAAAAAGATAAAGAAAAGCTAAGTGTTGTTCGCATGGTTAAAGCTTCATTACAAAATGAAACAATTAAGCTCGGTAAAGAACAACTTTCTGAAGACGAAGAATTAACTATTCTGTCGAGAGAGTTAAAGCAAAGAAAAGATTCCCTCCAAGAATTTAAATCAGCTGGACGCGATGATCTTGTTAAAAAACTTGAAATTGAAATCAATATTTTACAGGAATATATGCCAAAACAGTTGTCAGATGATGAACTTGAGGCAATCGTTCAGTCGACGATTCAGGAAGTAAATGCAACATCAATGCATGAGATGGGTAAAGTGATGGGTGCGATTATGCCTAAAGTTAAAGGGAAGGCAGACGGCTCAAAAATTAATATGCTTGTGAAAAAGCATTTAAGCTAATTATTCATCAAATAAGAATTACAAAAGGTCTTTGTCAAACTAGGCAGAGACCTTTTTTACTATCTGTAGTTATTGTATTGCCCTGTCATTTACTGTGTTATATCCTATCTTAATTATTTCGTTTGCAGATTAATAAAGTGAAACCTAAAAACATCGCAATCCGTATATAAGTTAATCAATTAAATAGGGGGTGAGAAAGTGATACGAAAAAAGTTACCAGCATATACCATAATAAGTCTTGTAATGATATTCGCTTTTTTACATAGTGTTAGCTTTACACATGCTGCAGATGGTAATGGCAAATTAGTGTACGTTGTCCCGATTGAACACGAAGTAGAGAAAGGCTTGGAATCATTTTTAACTCGTGCTACTAAAGAGGCTGAAAATGAGGGTGCCGATCACATTATATTTGAAATTGATACCCCGGGCGGGAGAGTAGATGCAGCAAGTCAAATTGCGGAATTACTGCAAAATCTAGAAATTTCAACAACCAGTTATATTGTCAACCAAGCGTTATCGGCAGGTTCCTATATTGCTTTAAATACCGACTCGATTTTTATGAAACCGCAGGCAACAATGGGTGCAAGTGGTGTGATAAATCAAAATGGTACAGCCGCTGATAAAAAAGCTCAATCGGCTTGGTTATCAGCCATGAAAAGTGCCGCAGAATCAAAGGGGCGTGATCCTTTATATGCAGCAGCAATGGCTGATTCTAGTATCGATTTGCCGGATTATGGAGCACCAAAAGGAGAATTCTTAACATTAGAACCTTCTTCAGCTCTTGATATTGGTTATTCGCAAGGAACCGTTGACAATCGGGAGGAACTGTTACAAGCACTTGGTTTAAGCAAAGCAACGGTCGTAGAAATCGAGCCAACGCTTTCAGAAGAAATTGCGAGATTTTTAACGAATCCAGTAGTTGTTCCGATATTATTATCAATAGCAAGCCTGGGACTTATTGTAGAGCTTTTTTCACCAGGATTTGGCGTACCAGGTATAATGGGACTCCTATCTCTTGTGTTGTTTTTTTATGGCCATATTGTTGCTGGATTAGCGGGGTTTGAAGCGATTTTTTTACTTATCCTAGGTATTATTTTAATTATTGCAGAGTTTTTTGTGCCGGGTGGTATTGTTGGTCTGTTAGGGATTGGTTCCATTCTTGGCTCCCTCTTTTTATCAGGTCAGGACATTGGACACATGGCAATGAGTGTTAGTATTGCATTAATTATTGCTATTGCTGCCGCTGTTATTCTGTTTAAAATGATGGGGATGGATAAAGGCTTTTTCCGACATGTTATTTTAAAAGACACAACATCCACAGAATTGGGTTATGTATCATCGACAAACCGTTTAGAACTAATTGGGCTTGAGGGAAAAACAGTGACACCCCTTAGACCATCAGGCGCAGCACTATTTGATGAAGAACGAATCGATGTAGTGTCAGAGGGGAGTTTTATACCGGAAGATAAATTTGTGAAAATTGTTAAGGTTGAAGGAGTTAGGGTAGTGGTTAGAGAATTATAGTATATAGAAATAGAAAAATAATAGGAGGAATACAAAAATGGAATTTCAGGAACTAATGCCGATTATCATCATCGGAATCATTTTGATTGTTATTGCTGTGCTATTTACATTTATTCCAGTAATGTTATGGATTAGTGCACTTGCGGCTGGGGTAAAAGTAGGTATCTTTACATTGGTGGGTATGCGCTTACGTCGTGTTGTACCATCAAGAGTAATTAATCCGTTAATCAAGGCACATAAAGCAGGTTTGGATGTTACGACAAATCAATTGGAAAGTCATTATTTAGCAGGTGGTAATGTTGATCGGGTTGTCAATGCTTTAATTGCTGCACAGCGGGCAAACATTGAACTTAGTTTTGAACGTTGTGCTGCGATCGATTTAGCAGGCCGTGATGTTCTTGAAGCGGTACAAATGAGTGTGAATCCAAGTGTAATTGAGACACCGTTTATTGCAGGTATTGCGATGGATGGAATTGAGGTAAAAGCAAAAGCAAGAATTACTGTACGAGCAAATATTGATCGTCTTGTCGGGGGCGCTGGTGAAGAAACGGTTATCGCCCGTGTAGGTGAGGGTGTTGTTAGTACAATCGGTAGTTCAGAGGCCCATACAAAAGTGTTGGAAAATCCGGATTCAATCTCCCACAATGTATTAAATAAAGGGCTTGATGCTGGAACGGCTTTTGAAATTTTATCGATCGATATTGCAGACGTTGATATTGGTAAAAATATTGGGGCAATCTTACAAACAGACCAGGCTGAGGCTGATAAAAACATTGCACAGGCCAAGGCGGAAGAAAGACGCGCAATGGCTGTTGCCCAAGAACAAGAAATGGTTGCAAAAGTTCAAGAGATGCGTTCAAAAGTTGTCGAAGCTGAAGCAGATGTTCCGCTTGCACTTGCTGAAGCATTACGTTCGGGTAACCTAGGTGTAATGGACTATATGAATTATAAGAACATTGATGCCGATACAGATATGCGTGATACAATTGGCAAGCTATCCAAAGAAGACGACGAGGATAACGACAAATAAAGGAAGCTCAAAGCTATAGAGGAGGACTACTATGGAAGTATTTCTCGCGATTCTTGCTATAATTGGTGGCGCTATTGGGATGTTCAAGGACAAATCAACAGAGACAAAAAATAAACGGCCATATCAAGTGCCAAAGCCAACAGCAACGCCATCTGGTGGAAATTATCAATCAAGACGTGAAGGTCCGGCTATGCAACCGAAACAGGTGAAGAATACTGCATCACTGGAGGAACAGCGAGAAGACCAAATGAAACAATTGGCGGATATCATGAACACGAATACCAAGCAAAAGGCTGATAAACAACCTCATGATGCGATAATTGGTAATACAATTCGAAAGCCTGGTGAGCTTTCGAATCGAAAGTCCCCATTAAAGAAACAGGTTAAGAAAAATTTATCAAATAAAGGATTGATTGATGGTATTATCATGGCCGAGGTTTTAGGACCACCCAAGGCACATAAGCCATACCAAAGTATTATTTCTGAACGAAGAAGAAAAAATTAATAGCTGTCTTAAAAGCCTTCAGGAAAAGCGAGCATGCTTTCTTGAAGGCCTTTTTGTTTTGATAACATGTTAATTCAATCCAAATTATTACGGGGCGAGATTCACGGTGCTTTTAAAATCGTGATGGTCAGTGAAAAGATTATGTATGATTGATCCCGACAGTACAATCAGGGAATTGGTCACTTTCGTAATTCTTGTTCTTATCTCACTGTAACTTTCATAAATATGAATGTGAGAGGGGGGCTCTGTAAGTGAAATGGCATAAACGTATCGCACCATGGTTAACTAAGCATCTTGCACTTCCTTCAGATGTCATTCTTGAACTTCCTAGAATTACCATGATTGGGCAAATACATTGCTATATCGAGAATCACCAAGGGCTTGAAGTCTATTCAGACACCGAACTAAAATTAAAAACAAACAAAGGTTTTATTCAGATTTTAGGGTCTTCCTTTGTTTTAAAAATGATGCTTCCTGAAGAGATTTTAGTGGAAGGGCAAATTGAGGAAGTCAAGTTTATTCCAGCGTAATTTTATTGAAGTGTGATAAGGAGGAGGAAATGAAGCAAATTCAAGGATCGTTTATAACCGGATATGTAACCATTTTAGTAAAAGGACATATGCCAGAACTTTTCTTTCAAAAGTGTGTTAAACAAGGGATTCTTGTTTGGGATGTAAAAAAAGTGTCCCAAACTTCCTGCCAAGGTAATGTTAAATTACAGGATATAAAATTAATCAAGCAATTAAAAAGGGAAACAATATACAAGCTATCTTTTATTCACAAGAAAGGCTCCCCCTTTTTCTTAAAAAGGATAATCAGAAAAAAAGAGATCGTTACAGGTCTCTTGGTTAGTATTCTGTTGATTTTTCTTTTATCTAATATTATATGGGATGTAAAGGTGACAGGATTGCCTAAAGATATCGAAAAGAAAATCGTCAAACAGCTTGATATATATGGCATTCACCCAGGGTCGTGGAGTTTAACACTAGAACCACCAAGTGTAATTCAACAAAAGTTAGTGAGTGATATACCTGAATTACTGTGGGTTGGTGTGAATAAAAAAGGGACAACCTATTTTCTTGAAGGTGTAGAGAAATCAATCGTTAAAGAAAAGGAGGTTAAAGGCCCCCGTAATTTAGTTGCAACTAAAAAAGGTGTCATCCAAAATATGTATGTTTCTAAGGGGCTTTCTAAAAAACATGTAAATGATTATGTGGAGCCAGGAGATATTCTTGTGTCTGGGAAACTTGATTTTGAAGAAGATGCAGGAAAGGAAGAAAAAGATGATGATAAACCAAAGTTGATAGCAGCAGAAGGGGAGGTTATCGCAAAAACATGGTATGAAGTATCTGTAACCGTTCCACTTCATGCTAATTTTGAAATGTTAACTGGAAAGAATGAAAAAAAGTACTATTTAGGTTTTGGTGATGTTAAATTGCCTATTTGGGGATTTGGTGATCCCGAATATAAAAATATTCATGAAGAGGTTAATGACAATCCCATTCATTTTTTAAAATGGGAACTGCCAATTAACTTTATCGAATCTAAATTAAGTGAAAAAAAGTATCATAAACTTGACCGAACGAAGAAAGAAGCAATTCAGGTCGGAAGAAAACAGGCGAAAAACGAATTACAACTAAGGCTGGGGCCTGAGGCAAAAATAATCTCTCAAAAAGTTTTGCATGAAACCACGGAGCGTGGTAAAGTTAAATTAACCTTATATCATACAGTTGAAGAAAATATTGCTAAAGCAGAACCTATAAATCAAGGAGATTGATTATGTCAGAGAATCTTAGCACAATTGATTTACAAATAACAAGTCCAAGTGAAGCACTGGCTTTATTTGGAACAAACGATAAGTTTTTAAAACAAATAGAAGAACAATTATCGGTATCGATTGTTACAAGAGGCGAACAAGTTCGTGTTTCAGGTTCAGAGGAAGATATTGCATTAGTTCAAGCTATTTTGTTAACGTTTTTATCAATTATTCGAAAGGGATTAACAATTTCAGAACGTGATGTTGTCTATGCGGTTGAGTTAGCAAAAGCTGGCAAGATCAATCAACTTGAAACATTGTTTGAAGATGAAATCACAAAAAATGTAAAAGGAAAATCAATCCGTGTTAAAACGTTAGGACAAAAAAGCTATATTACAGCAATAAAAACGGATGACCTTGTTTTTGGAATTGGTCCCGCTGGTACAGGAAAAACGTATTTGGCAGTTGTAATGGCTGTCCATGCGTTAAAAAATGGTTTAGTAAAGCGAATAATTCTAACAAGACCAGCAGTAGAGGCTGGGGAGAGTTTAGGATTTTTACCGGGCGATTTGAAGGAAAAGGTGGACCCTTACTTACGACCATTGTATGACGCATTGCATGATGTGCTTGGTGCAGAACATACAATGCGGCTAATTGAGCGTGAAACGATAGAAATAGCACCACTAGCGTACATGCGAGGGAGAACACTTGATGATGCATTTGTGATTTTAGATGAGGCGCAGAACACTACTCCTGAACAAATGAAAATGTTTTTGACCCGGTTAGGGTTCGGCTCGAAAATGGTGATAACCGGGGATATAACACAGATCGACTTGCCTAAAGGTGTGAAGTCTGGATTACAGGTTGCAAACCATTTACTTGCAAACGTAAAAGGCATTTCTTTTGTACATTTAACACAAACGGATGTTGTCAGACACCCATTAGTACAACGAATTATTGACGCATATGAAAATGTTAATTAGTGCTGGTATTCTTGATAGGTAAGGCCCCAATTTAGAGGGTCTTATTTTCTATATGAGGGTCTATTAATGGGGTGAAACGATAATGAAAAAATTTGGGGAATATTTATCGTCATTAGTAAAATTAAAGTCAAGATGGATTAGAATTGGCATACCAGTTACAGCTCTAGCTATCGTTATTTTTACTGTAACATTAAATAATGTCTTTACCGAAACGTATGATATCGACCGGTTTAGTGTTGCAAAAGAATCAATTCGCTCTCCAATAACGATTGAAAACGAGCAGGAGACGAAACGAAAAACACGAGAAACAGTGCAGTCGATTGAAGATCGATATGACATATCAACGGAAATTACAGAGGAACAAGTTGGTTATATCAATGAAATTTTTGATGCAATTACGAAACTTGAAGAGGAAAATCCTATAAATGTAGAAGATTCTAAGGATAATGAGAAAGCGGTTGTACTAACTACACAAGAAAGAGTGCAGCGATTACAAAACATACTTTCGCCTGAAATAACGGAGCAAGTTGATGAACTAATTTTAACCCAATTAATTGAAACTGCGCCAAAAGAGCGGGCAACAGGCAAAAAGATCATGCTAGATGCATTGGGAGAAGTACTACACAATGGGGTTCGTACGGAAAATGTACAAAGTGCTACAGCCGAGGTAAAGCAGAAAATTAAATATACGGAGCTTGGAGGCGATTTGAAACAAGCCTTAATGTCGTTAAGTGGGTTTGCCGTGGTAGAAAATTCATTCTTTGATGTTGAAAAAACAATGGATGCTAGAAAGGAAGCGGCAAGCAGTGTTGAACCGGTTGTTATTAGAGCTGGCGAAATAATTGTTAGAGAAGGCCAAACAATTACAAATGAAATATATGAAGATTTAAAGTTAGTTGGACTGTTAAATAAGGAACGCAATGTATATCCGGTAATTGGGCTAGCTTTACTTATTGTGTTAATTGCTACTGTAATTGGGTATGAAATGTACTTATTAGACAAGAAGAAACAGTTGGATGGTGGAAAAATTGCGGCTGTTTTTCTCATCAGTGTTATCGTTGTATTTTTGATGAAGGGTGTTAGTTTATTTACAACACAAATAAACCAACTTTATTTCTTAGTACCCGTAGCAACAGGGGCACTTCTTGTAAAACAGTTGATTCAGGAACGATTGGCAATTGTATTAGCTGGTTTATACGCTATTTTGGGAAGTATTATTTTCAATGGGGAAATCCCTGGATCATTAAATGTTGAAGCCGGTATTTATTTCTTTTTCTCGCAAATTGCTGGTATCATCTTTTTAATGAATATAAAAGACAGGCTGGCAATTGTGAAATCTGGAATTGGTATGGCAGTTGTAAATGTAGTTACTGTATTATTATTCTTATTTCTTTCATTCGAGAAATATTCATTAAATGATCTTTTTATTCCGTTAGGCTTTGGTTTTGGATCTGCCCTTTTATCCGCGGTGTTAACAATTGGTTTATTACCGTTTTTTGAAACAGGGTTAGGTATATTATCGGACATAAAGTTACTTTCATTATCGAGTCCAAATCAGCCTTTACTTAAAAAAATTTTAACCGAAGCACCAGGGACCTATCATCATTCTGTTATGGTAGCAAATCTAAGTGAAACAGCATGCGAAGCAATTGGAGCAAATGGTTTGCTGGCAAGGGTTGGTGCCTATTATCATGATATTGGTAAGACTGTACAGCCCCATTACTTTATTGAAAACCAATTAGCCATTAAAAATCTGCATGATCGGATCGAACCAAAACAAAGTGCAGAAATTATTATTAATCATCCATATGATGGTGCAGCAATGCTGAAAAAACATCGGCTGCCGAAAGAAATAATTGATATTGCAAATCAGCATCATGGAACAACATTATTAAAATTCTTTTATTATAAGGAGAAAGAGAATAATAACCAAGTAAAGGAAGCTGAATTTCGTTATCCTGGCCCAAAACCGCAAACGAAAGAAGCCGCAGTTGTTTGTATCTGTGATTCAGTAGAAGCGGCCGTTCGTTCATTAAAGGAACCAACAGAGGAAAAAATTGAGGAAATTGTTTCATCGATAATTAAAGATCGTTTAATGGATGGGCAACTTGATGAATGTCCATTAACGATTCAAGAAATACACACCATTCATAAAACGGTTTGTGAAACGTTGAAGGGAATTTTTCATTCTAGAATTCAATACCCAATGAAGGAGGCAAAGTAGCATGCATATTGATTTTCATGATCAAACAACATCGATCCCTAGTGATTATGTGGATATGCTTCAACGATTACTGATATTTGCTGCAGAAAAGGAAGGTATTTCAAACGAAGCGGAAGTGTCCGTTAACTTCGTTGATAATAAAGAAATACAAGAATTGAATCGTAATTACAGAGGGATAGATAAACCAACTGATGTTATATCGTTCGCATTACAGGAGACAGTGGAAGGGGAAATTCATGTCGTTGGCGAGGATATACCACTCGTGTTAGGAGATATTGTGATCTCAGTCGATCGTGCAAAAGAACAGGCAGAGGATTACAACCATTCACTTGAGCGTGAAATCGGGTTTTTAACTGTTCATGGTTTCCTCCATCTGCTTGGCTATGATCATATGGTAAAGGAAGAAGAAGCGGTAATGTTTCAAAAACAAGAGGATATTTTAGATGCGTTTGGGCTCGAACGATAATCAAAAGAAGCGTGGAATCGGTATTCGATATGCATGGAATGGGCTTGTTGAAGTATTGAAAACCGAACGAAACTTCCAAATTCATACAGTAACAGCCATTATCATAATCGGCGTAAGCTTTCTACTTCAATTAAACGTTGTCGAATGGGCCATCATATTGTTTTCCATCGGCTTTGTATTTGTTGCGGAAATGACAAATACAGCGATTGAAAGAATAATTGACTACGTAAAACCTGATATCCATCCCATAGCAAAAGCAATCAAGGATATTGCTGCTGGTTCCGTGCTAGTTGCTGCACTAATTGCTGTGATTATCGGCTTCATCATTTTTTTACCGAAACTATACAGATTGTTTATGATTTAAGACCCTTCCTTAGTGATGGGTTTTTTACTTTGAATGTTTTATAAAAGATTGCCGCTTTTTGGGTATAGTTCCATGTCAGGAAACAAAGAAAAAGAAAAACTTTTTAAAGCTTTTGTCGATAACATGAAAGTAGCGCTTTTTTGTAGTATTATAGTATAAACAAAGACGAAATAACTTAGGCACCGGAGGATATAGCATGGAAAATAATTTTAAATCTGGCTTTATTGCAATAATTGGTAGACCAAATGTTGGAAAATCAACATTTATGAATCGGGTAATTGGCCAAAAAATTGCCATCATGAGTGATAAAGCACAAACAACCCGAAATAAAATTCAAGGTGTACTTACCGAGGACGATGCGCAATTAGTTTTTATTGATACTCCAGGAATACACAAACCGAAGCATCGACTTGGTGATTTTATGGTGCAAATTGCTGAAAACACGTTAAATGAAGTGGATGCTGTTTTGTTTATGATTAATGCGAAAGAGGGATATGGTAGGGGAGATCAATATATTTTAGATCGACTCCAGCAAGTTAAAAAGCCGGTTTTTCTCATTATAAATAAAATTGATTTGATCCATCCAGATGATTTATTTCCGCTGATTGAATTATATAAGGAAAAATATAATTTTGAAGAGATCATCCCGATTTCAGCATTGCAAGGTAATAATGTTAATCATCTATTAGATGTTTTAAAAGGTCATTTACCAGAAGGTCCGCAGTACTATCCGGAAGATCAAGTCACAGACCACCCGGAACGCTTTATTATCAGCGAATTAATTAGAGAAAAAGTTTTGCAATTAACCCGGGAAGAGGTTCCGCATTCAATTGCGGTTGTAATTGAAAATATTGAAGAGAGAGACTCTAATACAGTCTTTATTCAGGCGACTGTCATTACGGAAAGAAAAACACAAAAGGGCATTTTGATTGGAAAACAAGGAAATATGTTGAAGGAAATTGGGAAGAAAGCGCGCGCAGATATTGAAGCGTTACTTGGTACAAAAATATATCTTGAACTCTGGGTAAAGGTTCAAAAAGACTGGCGGAATAGACAAAGTCAGCTTCGAGAGTTAGGTTTTCGTCGTGATGAATATTAAACATGGTAAAATTTAAAACTCATTCTTTCACCATGTGTGGGTCATTCTAGTAATAGGGTTCAAATTTTTTAGGGTTACAATTTGAACTGGAAAAACATTGCTTTTTCAAACGATATAAAGGAAGGTGTGGTTTCTTGTGATCGACTTTACTTGGAAATTATTTAGTCAAACGGGGAACGTTGAAACCTATTTGTTATTGAAAGAGTTGGAGACAGAACCAAATGGTCAAACACCACATGAAAATGACGAAATTACGCAACATGATACGAAAATTTAAATTGAATTGGAAAACTTTTCAATAGACGTGGGGACGTATTAGGTAATGGACGAGATTTGATTGCCTAATAAAGGATAGGTGAAGCTATGTGCTTGAAAAGGTGGAAGGTATTGTCATTAAAACACAAGATTACGGTGAAACACATAAAATAGTTACGATTTTTAGTAAAAAGGTAGGGAAGTTTGCGGCAATTGCCAAAGGCGCAAAGAAGCCTAAGAGCAGAATGGCTGCTGTTACGCAGCCATTCATTCTTGGTGAATTTTTTGTCTATATGAATACTGGACTAAGTACGATCCAGCAAGGGGAAATAGTCCAATCATTCCGTGCTATCCGTGAAGATATTATTAAAACAGCTTACACAGCTTACCTTGTTGAACTAACAGATAAGCTTTTGGACCAGCATACACCCGACGTTTATTTATATGATCAGTTGAACCGAACACTATATTGGATTGCTGAAAATGAACGTGCAGAAATCCCGATTATGATGTATGAATTAAAACTGTTTGCAAAAGGTGGATTTGCTCCTACTGTTGATTGCTGTGTCAATTGCGGCTGCAAAGAAGCTCCATTTTCTTTTTCCATTAGCGAAGGAGGTCTACTTTGCACAAGATGCTTACACTTGGATCAGGATGCAATCGCCTTGCCAAATGTTTTAGTAAAGTTATTGCATGTTTTTCTGCATGCTGGACTGGAACAGATTGGTAACATATCAATGAAAGAGAAGAATATTCGGTTGTTAAGGCAATTATTAGACGCTTATTATGATCGCTATGGCGGGTTTTATATAAAATCCAAGAAATTCTTAAATCAACTGGATCTCTTTAGGTGAATTATGTTGACAAAATCATTATAAATACAGTATTATTTGTACATATGTTCAAGTGAGATACAATTGCGAAGATGGAGAAAAAGTACTTATTGATTGCTATTCAAAGTGCGTGTTCAAAGAGTTGCCAAATTAGAAGCAAGAAAGTTGAGACGGCGTAGTCTTAAGGGCCGGAATGTAGGTAAAATTCACATGAGGACCGGAATGACAAGCCAACGAAGAGGTTCGCAGCTTATCATTTGGTGACTTTTTGAACAACCTCATAAAGCGAGTCCGGAACGGTGTGAGCTGGATAATAGTACAATAAGGAAAGGCGCTTCTGAGCAATTTAATAAAGTGGCTCTATATGAGCAAATAGGGTGGAACCGCGGAAATCCCGTCCCTATGTCTAGATAATTATAGACATAGGGACGTTTTTTATTGTATAAACTGGAGGGTAAATCACAATGAATATCCAAGAAATGATTCTAACATTGCAGAAACATTGGTCAGATCAAAAGTGTATTTTAGTCCAAGCCTATGATGTGGAAAAAGGTGCAGGTACAATGTCGCCAATGACACTTTTAAGGAGTTTGGGGCCAGAACCATGGAAGGTTGCTTATGTAGAGCCATCAAGACGTCCGGCAGATGGCAGATATGGTCAAAACCCAAACCGCTTGTATCAGCATCATCAATTTCAGGTGATTATGAAGCCGTCTCCTGATAACATTCAGGAATTATATTTAAATTCGCTCAAGGCTTTAGGAATTGATCCATTACAACATGACATTCGATTTGTAGAAGATAATTGGGAAAATCCTACACTTGGTGCTGCAGGTTTAGGCTGGGAAGTATGGCTGGATGGAATGGAGATTACTCAATTCACTTATTTTCAGCAAATTGGTGGTTTAGAAGCAAATCCTGTTACAGTTGAGTTAACATATGGAATTGAACGACTAGCTTCGTACATCCAAGATAAAGAAAATGTGTTTGATTTGGAATGGACAGATGGTGTAACGGTTAAGGATATTTTTTTCCAACCAGAATATGAGCATTCAACGTACACATTTGAAGAATCAAATACGGACATGTTATTCCAATTATTCAGTATGTATGAGCAAGAGGCGAAGACAACAATGGAAAAAGGATTGGTTTTCCCAGCGTATGACTATGTATTAAAGTGTTCCCATACATTCAATTTGCTTGATGCAAAGGGTGTAATTTCCGTTACAGAACGAACAGGATACATCTCCAGAGTTCGTAATTTAGCCAGAGGCATTGCGAAGGCATATGTGGCAAAACGGGAAGAGCTTGGATTTCCGATGCTTAAGGAGGAGAAAGAATAATGGCAAAGGATGCGTTATTTGAAATAGGATTAGAAGAGTTACCTGCACGCTTTATTGATGATGCAGAAAAACAATTAAAAGATAAAACGAAAAAATGGCTGGAAGAACTACGGATCGCTTATGAGTCCATTTCTTCCTATTCAACGCCAAGAAGGCTTGCTGTCCTTATCCACGGAATGGCGGAAGAGCAAACGACAATTGAGGAAGAGGCAAAAGGACCCGCAACAAAAATTGCTCAAGACGAGAAAGGAAATTGGACTAAGGCAGCTGTTGGGTTTACAAAAGGACAGGGCAAAACAACGGAGGATATATACACAAAAGAGGTGAAAGGTACTTCCTATATCTTTGTTAAAAAACATATTGAAGGAAAGCAAACATCTGAATTACTACCATCGTTCAAAGATGTTATTTTATCGATACAGTTTCCAAAAAATATGCGCTGGGCAGCAGAAAGTCTGCGCTACGTGCGTCCAATTCGCTGGCTTGTGGCATTATATGATCATGAAGTGATTCCGTTTGAGATTACCCATGTTCATACAGCCAACCAGACATATGGTCACCGGTTTCTAGGGGAGGCTATTACACTTGAAGAACCAAGTGAATACGTTGACAAATTGGCTGCGAATTTTGTCATTGCTGATCCGGAAAAACGTGAAAAATTAATTGTTGAAGGAATAAAAGAATTGGAGAAACAAAATGATTTGCGTATCCCAATGGATGCAGACTTGTTAAATGAAGTCCGTAATTTAGTTGAATATCCAACTGCTTTTATGGGATCGTTTGATGTGGCGTTCTTGAAATTGCCACCTGAAGTACTAATTACATCGATGAAAGAACATCAACGGTATTTTCCAGTTAAATCAAATGACGGTCAACTTCTCGCGCATTTTGTTGGTGTAAGAAATGGTGATGACCATCAGCTTGAAATGGTTGCTAAAGGAAATGAAAAAGTATTAAAAGCTCGATTATCGGATGCACAATTTTTCTACGAGGAAGATCAGAAGCATCCAATTGCTTTTTACTTGCAAAAACTAGATAAAGTAGTTTTCCAGGAGAAGCTGGGGACCATTCATGATAAAGTTGAACGCGTAATGGCGATTACGAAACAAATTGCTGATACATTAGATTTGAATAACGAGATAAAGCAACGAGCAGTTCGAACAGCAGAAATCAGTAAGTTTGATTTAATGACGAATATGGTTAACGAATTTACAGAACTACAAGGGATAATGGGAGAAAAATATGCCATTAACTATGGTGAGGACAAAACCGTTGCAAAAGCTATTGCAGAGCACTATATGCCACGAAATGCAAATGATCAATTACCAGAAACAATCGAAGGTGCTATTGTAAGTGTAGCAGATAAGCTGGACACAATTGTCGGATGTATTTCAGTGGGATTGGTGCCAACTGGCTCACAAGACCCATATGGATTAAGACGCCAGGCTGTTGGTGTGTTGAGAATTTTACAAAACAACAAATGGGATATTTCTGTTGAGCAGCTATTAGAAATCACGCAAAAGCTGTATCAAACAACTGATATCGAGCTTAATGATCAAGAAACTGTAGTAAATGAATTGCACGACTTCCTAGTATTACGTGCTACGTATTTGCTGAAAGAAGCGGGCGTTGAGCAAGATATTATCCAAGCGATCTTAGCAAAAGAAATTGGGGTTTTTGATTATACACTGGCAAGGGCAACCGAATTATCAGAAAAACGGAATCAAGCCGATTTCAAGCAGACTCAAGAAGCATTTACTCGGGTCTTGAACCTAG
Organism: Lentibacillus sp. Marseille-P4043; assembly: GCF_900258515.1. NCBI lineage: Bacteria > Bacillati > Bacillota > Bacilli > Caryophanales > Bacillaceae > Lentibacillus > Lentibacillus sp. Marseille-P4043. The sequence continues at coordinate 2,526,185 of NZ_LT984884.1, forward strand.
CGAAAAAAGCAGACAGCAATCAGGTTGATCCGAATTTGTTTGAAACACCATCCGAGCGATATTTATATGAAAAATTTCAAGAAGTTTCGACTGGTTACCATCAAGCGAAGGATAATTTGGATGCTGAGCAAGCGTTAATGGAATTAAGTAAGCTTCATAGTGGAATCCATGACTTTTTTGAAAATAACATGGTAATGGCTGATGATGACGGGGTTCGGAATAATCGCCTAGCATTGATTCATTTAATTGCCAATTTAATCCATGATTACGCTGACATGACACAAGTAAGCTGGAAACAGTATTTTTAAAATTAGTTAGTTCATAAATTGATTGTGGGGGTGTACGGAAAGGGCTGGCTCAAATGATTTCGATTGCCCTTTACCTCCTAATTGTATGTCTTTATTTTCTTTTTCACTTTAAATAAACTATAATGTTTATAGAATAGTATGTCACATTTGTGCTAGTAGGTGGTGAAAAGGTGGAATTATCAAATAGACAAGAACAAATCATTGAAATTGTCAAAGAGAATGGTCCAATTACCGGAGAACATATTGCTGATCGGCTGTCATTGACGCGTGCAACTTTACGACCAGATTTAGCTATTTTAACAATGGCTGGTTTTTTAGAAGCCAGACCACGTGTAGGCTATTTCTTTACAGGGAAAACTGGTTCAGAACTGTTAACTGAAAAGATAAAGAAATTTAAGGTTCATGAATACCAATCTGTACCAATCGTAGTTAAGGAAAGTGCATCGGTATATGATGCCATTTCAACAATGTTCCTAGAAGATGTCGGCACATTATTTGTAGTCGATGATAATGCCTGTTTAACTGGGGTTCTGTCACGAAAAGACCTGCTAAGAGCAAGTATCGGAAAACAAGACCTAAATGATATACCAGTGCACATTATCATGACCCGTATGCCTAACATTACGGTTTGTATGAGAGACGATCCGCTTTTAGACGTTGCAAAAAAATTAATCGATAAACAAATTGATGGCGTCCCAGTAATTAAAGATGCGGAAAAAGGTCTAGAAGTTGTTGGCCGTATTACAAAAACAACGATCACGAAGGCGTTTGTGGAATTGATTATGGATGAGCACTTATAGAATAAGTCCGAACTGGAAAGGAGTGGAGATAGATGGGATCAAAACCATTAGTCTATGTTTTATCTGACTCTGTCGGGGAAACGGCAGACTTAGTTATTAAGGCTGGTCTGAGCCAATTTAATAATGGCGAATATAAAATCCAACGTATTCCTTATGTAGAAGACAAACAAACAATCGATGAAGCATTAGCGTTAGCAAAAGAACAACAAGGAATTATTGGCTTTACTTTGGTTGATCCAGCACTTCGTAATTATTTGAATCAGGAAGCGAAAAAACTTGATATTGAGGCGATTGATATCATGGGTCCGATGATGGAAGCGATGGAGCGGTTATTCGGAAAGCCGCGACTCGAACCGGGGTTAGTACATAAATTGGACGAGGATTATTTCAAACGCGTGGAGGCAATTGAATTTGCTGTTAAATATGATGATGGAAGGGATCCACGTGGGATTGCACGTGCAGATATTATTTTGATTGGTGTTTCCCGTACATCGAAAACACCATTATCACAATATTTAGCACACAAACGATTAAAGGTTGCAAATGTGCCAATCGTTCCGGAAGTTGAACCTCCTGAGGAATTATTTGAAGTTAATCCAAAAAAATGTATTGGGCTTAGAATAAATTCGACGAAGTTAAATGATATTCGAAGAGAGAGGCTAAAAGCTTTGGGGCTAGGTGATCAAGCCACATATGCAAACATGGATAGGATTCATCAAGAACTGGATTATTTTGATAAAATCGTGAATAAAATTGGCTGTAAAGTAGTGGATGTATCCAGTAAGGCAGTCGAGGAAACAGCAAATAGCATTTTACGCATTATTAAATCATAGAATAAACAAGAAAACATTCTGCATAAAGGAGTAGGATGTTTTCTTGAATTTTTTTATGGCATTTTAGTATTTCTTGTATTATAATTAATATTTGTGTAAAAATGTGTTCTAACATTATAATATTTTTAGGATGGAAGACATAGTCAGAAAAATAAAACATTACCAATTAAGGAGGATTCTATTTCGCTTGTGTAGAATTAATCTATAATGGAAAGTTACTTGTAGAGCAATCACTAGGAACATCTTAGTGTTTATGTTTATCCTTCAAGAGGTACAATAGATAATAGTGAATAAAATTGCATAGATAGGAAAGATCCTTCTAAGTTTAGCATACAAAATAGAAGGAAATTTTTTTCGAGTTATAAAAAATATTGTCGAACCATGAAGGATTTTCTAAAACAATCTCGAATAATAGTATAGTGGTGGTTTTATATGCCTTATCAAGTTCCAGAAGATGTGATCGAAGAAGTCCGTAAAGCAAATGATATTGTTGATGTCATTGGAGAATATGTACAATTGAAAAAACAAGGGCGAAACTTTTTCGGATTGTGCCCTTTTCATGGTGAGAAGACCCCTTCGTTTTCAGTCACACAGGAAAAACAAATTTTTCATTGCTTTGGTTGTGGAAAAGGTGGAAATGTCGTGACATTTTTAATGGAAATGGAGAGCTATTCTTTTTATGATGCCTTGAAATTTCTTGCAGATAGAAGTGGTACGAAATTACCTGAAACAGGTATAAACAAAGAAAGTTCTCTTTCCCAGGAAAACCAGAGTATTTTATCTGCCTATGAATGGTTGCAAAAATTATATCATCACTTACTTCGGTTTACTAAAGATGGAAAAGAAGGATATCAATATTTTATCGATCGGGGGATTGAAGAAGAAACGATTGATCAGTTTCAATTAGGCTTTGCCCCAAACGTAAAAGATTTTACTGCTGAATTTCTTGAGAAAAAAGGATTTCACCAACAAGTTCTAGTAAAAGCAGGTCTGCTCTCATTGTACGATGATAATACCGTTTCTGACCGGTTCAGAGGTAGAGTGATTTTCCCGATTAGAAACCACCTGGGAAAAACAGTAGCATTTGGTGGTCGTGCAATTGCTGGTCAAGAGCCAAAATATTTAAACAGCCCTGAAAGTGAATTATTTCAAAAAGGGAAACTGCTATATAATTTTGATCAAGCCAAAAAGCACATTCGCACAAGTGGTGAAGCTGTCCTGTTTGAAGGCTATATGGATGTCATTGCAGCATACCAGGCAGGTGTGAAAAATGTAATTGCAACATTAGGCACATCTTTAACAGAAAATCAGGCAAAATTATTGCGTCGCTATGTAGATACCGTTATTCTTTGCTATGATTCAGATAATGCTGGTACTGAAGCTACCTATAAAGCTGCGAACCTACTTAGAAAAGTTGGATGTCAAGTGAAGATTGCCCGTTTGGAAGACGGAATGGATCCTGATGACTATATTAAATCGTACGGTGCTGATGCGTTCACGAATAAAGTGATCAAAGCTAGTGATACGTATATGACTTTTTTTATGCGTTATATGAAAAAGGATTATAATGTAAAACTTGAGGGCGATCGCATAAACTATATTGAAATTATTTTAAAACAATTGGCAATGATTGATAATGCGGTTGAACGGGAATATTATTTAAAAGAGTTAAGCAGTGAATATGATTTAACAATGGAGACATTGGAGCAGGAGATCCGTAAATACCGCCAAAATGTCGAGGTTAATAAGGATAAGAGCAGGAAGAAAAGATATACTAATAATGCAAAAGACATTTATCAAACAAAAAAGTTGTTACCGGCATTTCACAATGCAGAACGAGAACTTATTGCTTATATGTTAAAGGACACATCAATTGCTGATAAGGTGCAACAGGAAATTGGTGGGGCTTTTAATGTGGATGAGCATAAAATTATTGCTACACATTTGTATGCTTATTATGAGGAAGGGCATCCTGCTGATGTTAGCCTCTTTATTAACAGGTTGACAGATGAAAAAATAAAGCAGATAGTGATTGAAATCGCGATGATACCTATGGTTGAAAATATCAGTGATCAACAAATTAATGATTATCTGAGGATTATTTACGCAGAGAACCATGATGTCGCGACAATAAAGACGCTGAGAGAACAACAGAGAATAGCTGAACAGCAAAGCGATCCAATAAAAGCCGCCCAAATAGCAATGCAAATTATTGAAATACAAAAGCAGCTAAAAAATACAAATTGATGTTTTTAGAAGTATGGAAGGAGGGGGACTCATGGCCGAAAATAAGCCCGCAAAGACAAAAGACAATCAAAATGAGTTGACACTTGAACAAGCAAAAGACCAATTACTTGAGATAGGAAAGAAACGTGGTGCACTTGCTTATGAAGAAGTTGCAGATCGATTGTCGAGTTTCGAGCTTGAATCAGAACAAATGGATGAGTTTTATGAGTACCTGAATGAGCAAGGTGTAGAAGTAATCGGTGAGTCTGAAGAAGATCCTAAGATGCAACAAATAGCGAAAGAGGAAGAGTTCGATTTAAATGATTTAAGTGTACCAATTGGTATTAAAATTAATGATCCAGTTCGTATGTATCTAAAGGAAATTGGTCGAGTTGATTTATTATCAGCAGCTGAAGAAATTAACCTTGCAAATCGAATCGAGCAAGGTGAAGATGAAGCGAAAAGACGGCTTGCTGAGGCTAACTTACGTCTGGTTGTTAGTATAGCTAAACGTTATGTCGGTAGAGGTATGCTATTTTTAGATCTTATCCAAGAGGGTAACATGGGCCTTATGAAAGCAGTCGAAAAGTTCGATTATCGGAAGGGATTTAAGTTTAGTACGTACGCTACATGGTGGATTCGTCAAGCAATTACAAGAGCGATTGCTGATCAGGCTAGAACAATCCGAATTCCAGTTCATATGGTGGAAACGATTAACAAACTTATTCGTGTTCAACGTCAGTTACTGCAAGATCTTGGCCGTGAACCTACACCAGAAGAAATTGGCGAGGAAATGGATTTATCACCAGACAAGGTTCGAGATATTCTAAAAATTGCTCAAGAACCTGTATCACTTGAAACACCGATTGGGGAAGAGGATGACTCCCATTTAGGTGATTTCATTGAAGATCAAGAAGCGATTTCACCTTCTGATCATGCTGCATATGAACTATTAAAAGAACAATTGGAAGATGTATTAGACACGCTTACAGATCGAGAAGAAAATGTATTACGGTTACGCTTTGGGCTTGATGATGGACGGACAAGGACATTGGAAGAGGTCGGCAAGGTGTTTGGCGTAACAAGAGAAAGAATTCGTCAAATTGAAGCAAAAGCATTACGTAAATTGCGTCATCCTAGTCGTAGTAAACGTCTTAAAGATTTCCTTGAATAATTGGTGTTCAGTCATTGGACACTCACTCCGTGAACAATGACTGTACGTGATTATTTTATCAACATATCACAGTTCAAGATTGCCGCCTATACTGAGGTGATGATGTATGGAAGAAGAACGAATTGCTACCATTATTAAGGAAATAAATTATTGGAAAAGCCATAAGCTGCTTCCAGAGATGTATTGTGATTATCTCTTAGCCCTTTATTCGAATGGTGAAGTAGTTAGTGAACCATCGACAGCAAAGGAAAAGTCACGTTTCAAACCGTCTTTTTTGGTGCAGTTTGTGATCCAATTGCTGTTGGTACCGTTTTCATTTCTTGTTATCTATTTTACGGAATTTCATCCAATATTGCAACTTTGTATTTTAATTTTATTTATGGGATCTTCTTTTTGGCAATACTATTATTACAAAAAAGAAGATAAGCCATTGTCTCACCTGTCATTGGTGGTTTTTTTATTGTTGTTGCTTTTGACAACTGTTTTTTTAAGTAACTTATATGTCCATCATCAAGGTTTGACGAATGCCTTGATAATCGCACAGTTTTTTGGCTGGCTTCTATTGGGCCTGAAAAACCAGTTGAAATATATTAATATTGCAAGTGTTGTTGGGATTGTGTTGACAGTTTTAATAATAGTTCTATAAGTTTTCGCATCATTTCTCTTTAAACTAAATTGGTTTTCAAGTAAAATAAGGGTAGTCTTTTGACAAAATTGAATAAGGGTATACATAAGGAGGAAATACGAATGAAGAAAAACATCATTCCGTTTGCACTTATCGCCGTTGTAGGGATAGCTTTAGTAATCATTCTTTCTGTTGCTGGTATTGACCAACGTGAAGCTATTCAAGAGGCTGAAGAAGGCGGAGATACAACCGAACAAGCTGATAATGGCGGAGAAGAGGGTGCAACAGACGACCCAGAAGCTATTTTTGAAAATACTTGCGCTAGCTGTCATGGTGCTGATCTATCTGGTGGAATGGGACCAAACTTACAGGAAGTTGGCGGCCGACTTTCTGAGGATGAAATTAAAAACACAATTATGAATGGCCGTGGACAAATGCCATCTGGATTAGTAGAAGATCCACAAGCAGAAGCATTAGCTAAATGGCTTTCAGAAAAGAAATAACAAATATTAACAATATAGACTACAGGGAAAGCTTTCTGATTCATGCAGAAGGCTTTCTTTTATCATAGAAAATGTTGTCCAAAAAGTTCGGTGAAAATGACATATTGAAATTACGTAGTCCTCTTTTATCCTCTTTGTTGGACAATCGCTATTAAAGGAGAGTAAGATGTCGCAAAAGATAAATCTTTCAAATCGATTAAAAAAAGTAGCATTATTTTTACCTAAAGGTGCTAATTTTGCAGATATAGGATCGGACCATGCTTATTTACCATGTTATGTATGTCGACAAGATCGTGTAGCAAAAGCAATTGCCGGTGAGGTAAATGTAGGACCGTTTAACAGTGCTAAAACGACGGTACAGGCGTATCAGCTTTCCGACAAAATTGATGTGCGTCTAGGTGATGGATTGCAAGTGATTGAAAAAGGTGAGGTAAAGCAGATTGTTATTGCTGGAATGGGCGGACCACTAATTCAATCCATTTTAGAAAACGGAAAGGACAAGCTTCAACATGTCGAGCAAATCATCGCTCAACCCAATGTAGATGCAAGAGGTGTTCGAAAATGGCTGATGGCACATAATTTTCAGCTTACAGATGAAGAACTAGTTGAAGAGAATGGTCATTTTTATGAAATCATTAACGCAACTAAACGTCATGATAATTCCTTGTTGAACAGATGGACAGAAAAAGAATTGTTATTTGGTCCTTTTTTATTAGCAAAACAAACGTCAGATTTTTATCGTAAGTGGCAACATGAGATGGAAAAAATGACTCGGGTGATTAACCAAATGAAACAAGCAACAATTCGAGATGAGAAAAAGATTACAGAATTTGAACGAGAACTAAGTTGGATCAAGGAGGTTATGAACGATGGCAACTAATGCAACTATATTTTCTATCCTTGAACAGTGGGCTCCAAAGCGTTTGGCGTACGATTGGGATAATGTAGGCTTACAAGTTGGAACATTTGATAAACAAGTAAATAAAATTATGATAACGTTAGATGTGCTAGAATCTGTTGTGGATGAAGCGATCGATAAAAATGTTGATCTAATTATCGCACATCATCCGTTATTATTTAAACCGATCAAACAATTAAATACCGATTCGGTACAAGGGCGTATTCTGCAGAAATTGATCCAGCATGATATCACTGTTTATGCTGCACACACAAATCTTGATGCTGCAAATGGTGGCGTTAATGACATGTTATGTGATGTAATTGGTATCAACAAACGTGAGGTTCTGCTTGAAACAAGTACAGACAAATTAGTGAAATTCAGTGTCTATGTTCCTCGTCCACAACTGGAAGAAGTACGACAGGCCCTTCATGATGGTGGTGCAGGTCATATCGGTAATTATAGTCACTGTACATTTCAAACAGAAGGCCAAGGCACATTTAAACCGCTGGAAGGGACATCCCCTTTTATTGGTACAAAAAATGAATTAGCAAAAGTTGATGAAGTGAAAATAGAAACAATTGTACCAGAACAAAGGATAGAGAAAGTCGTAAAAGCTGTCCTTCATGCACATCCATATGAAGAGCCAGCCTATGATATTTATCCGCTGAACAACAAAGGAGATACGTATGGAATTGGTCGGGTTGGTAGGTTAACGAAAAGTATGGATTTAATTGAATTATGCGAACATCTAAAAACAGTATTAGATGTACCTAATTTGCGGGTAACAGGTGATTTGACAACACCTATTAATAAAGTAGCAGTCTTAGGTGGAAGTGGTGAAAAATATATTCATGCTGCTAAAGCCAAAGGTGCGGATGCTTATATAACAGGTGATATAACATTTCATGCAGCACAGGATGCCTGGCAAATGGGGCTTTCCGTTATTGATCCTGGTCATCATGTTGAAAAAGTGATGAAACAAGCTGTCAAATATTATTTAGAGGAACAACTTAAACAGCAAAATATCGAGGTTATTACGTCAAAAGCAAACACAGAACCATTTCGCTTTATTTAAGAAAGTACTCTATAATAGAAATAAAGTCTATCTTAAACATTAGATCGTTAACTGAAAAAGGAGTACATTTATGGAAAATAATCATTTTAGTATGTTTGCATTTCATCCAGTTTTACTTGAGGCAGTAGAACGTCTGCAATTTTATCAACCGACAGAAATTCAACGACAGGTGATTCCGGCTGCCTTAAACGGTAAAAGTGTCATCGGACAGTCACACACAGGATCAGGGAAAACACATGCCTATTTATTACCATTGTTTAACCAAATTGATGTAAATAAACGTGAAGTGCAATTTGTCATTACCGCACCAACTAGAGAGCTTGCTATGCAAATACATGAAGAGGTAAAGAAAATAATCCATTATGCTGATAAAGACAATCAATGGTTCGCGAAGTTATTAGTTGGTGGTACAGATAAACAAAAAATGATGGAAAAATTGAAACAGCCTCCCCATATTGTTGTTGGAACACCTGGGAGAATTTTGGATTTGGTAAAGGAAGACGCCATTTCACTTTATTCAGCCAAATCCTTTGTCATTGATGAAGCGGATCTGATGTTGGATCTAGGATTTATTCATGATGTCGATCAATTATTGGTACGCTGTAAACAAGATATCCAATTACTAGTATTCTCGGCAACAATTCCACAGCGGCTGGAACACTTTTTCAAAAAGTATTTGAAAAATCCATTACATGTAAAAATTGATGACAAGTTATCACCAGAAACAATGGAACACCGACTAATTCCATTAAAACACCGGACTGCAGCCGAGGTTATTTTTGATATAACCAAAACAATCCAGCCATATTTAGCGATTATTTTTACGAATGGGAAAGAATTGGCCAATGAACTTGCAGCGTCCTTGCAGCAAAAGGGATTGGACGTAGGATTAATTCATGGTGGATTGACGCCACGAGAACGCAAACGGATGCTAAAAGATATTCAAAATCTCCGGTATCAATATATTGTGGCAACAGACCTTGCTTCAAGAGGAATTGATATTAAAGGTGTTAGCCATGTGATTAACGCACAGTTGCCGAAAGAAGAGGACTTTTATATTCATCGTGTTGGACGGACAGCTAGAGCAGGGATGGAAGGTACCGCGATCAGCTTGTACGATGAGCAGGATCTTAAATTGATCGAAAAATTAGAACGAAAAGGACTTGCATTTACATTTTATACGATTAAAAATGGAGAATGGCAAGAAGTCAAGGCGTGGAATGAACGCAATCTTCGTACGAAAACCGAAACAAATGCGGAGAAGGAAGCCTGGAAAAAGGTACGAAAAACGAAAAAAGTAAAACCAGGTTACAAAAAGAAAATGAAAAAGCAACAGGAACAAATTAAACGCCAGTTAACAAAAGATACAAAACGTAGAAAATAATTCAGGCAGGAGAGGTGTCACGTGTTAAAAATAGGTTCACATGTTTCAATGAGCGGAAAGAAAATGTTATTAGGTTCAAGTGAAGAAGCAGTTTCATTTGAGGAAAATGTTTTTATGATTTACACCGGAGCACCACAAAACACGAGGAGAAAACCGATTGAGGAGCTTAATATTGAAGCCGGGAAAGCGCATATGGAGGAAAATGGAATTGTTGATTTAGTTGTGCATGCTCCCTATATTATCAACATAGGCAATACAACGAAACCGGCAACATTCGAACTAGGTGTTAACTTTTTGCGAAGTGAAATTGAACGTACAGAGGCGATTGGAGCTAATCAAATAGTTCTTCATCCGGGTGCCCATGTAGGTGCTGGTGCAGAAGCTGGAATTGAAAAAATTATAGAAGGCTTAAATGAAGTACTTGATAAGGAGCAACATGTCCAAATCGCGCTGGAAACGATGGCCGGAAAAGGTACGGAAATCGGTCGTACATTTAATGAGTTAGCAAAGATCTTTGATGGAGTCACACATAATGAGAAATTATCCGTTTGTTTGGATACGTGCCATATCCATGATGCGGGGTATGATATTGTGAATGATTTTGATGGTGTACTAAACGACTTTGATAAAACTATCGGTTTAGATCGTCTAAAGGTTATACATGTAAATGACAGTAAAAACGAACGTGGAGCACATAAGGACCGTCATGAAAATATTGGGTTCGGTCATATTGGCTTTAATGCACTTCACTATGTGATTCATCATCCACAGTTAACCGATCTGCCGAAAATATTGGAGACACCATATGTTGGGGAAGATAAGAAAAACAAAAAACCACCATATAAACTTGAGATTGAGATGATAAAAGCGGGAAGTTTTGATGAAAATTTAAAAGAAAATATTAAAAATCAATAAAAGGTATGAAAGGAATAGTGCTAATGAACGCTATTCCTTTTGATATTAATAAAATAATGACTCCAAACCGTGTGACTTGATTATTTCATTAAATAATTTCTGAGCTTTCTTGGCAGTCTTTAGATCGGTTATACGTGCTAATTCTTGAAGCATTTTAGCTCTTCCATCAGCATGAAACGGGTCAATGGTGTGCGTTTTTAAATATGTTGTAATTGCTTTAGCTTGTGAATTGGTAATCGAAAAGCCATATTGTTGACTATGGTGTAATAATTCTTCAGGGGATAATTGGGTTATTTTTTTGGCTATCAGATCTTTGATAAATGTGGACATGATCATGCCTCCTTAAAATTTATCGCTTATTTATGATATGAACCAACTCAGAAAAAGTGAATTTGCTTTTTCCATAAAGTAACACCATTAGATTAAGACAGAATCCATAAACTATAGATGCACCTCAATATAAGAAAGAGAGGTATGTTTATGGATGACTTTGAGCGTTACTCGAATAAATCTTCAGAAGATCTTGGAGAACGACAAGATGATACTGATATAGTAGGAACAAATTTAACGGGTCAAGACCCATCGACATTTAATCCTACAAGCAAAAACGATGAGGAAACAGCAGCTGAACTAACCGCAGATGATCTTGATACACCATCAGGAATAGGGGACGATGATGATACCAATGTTAACAGCACATATGGCTGGATCGCGTTGGCATTATCGATTGTATCCTTTTTTTGGCTACCAATTATTCTAGGTGGAGCAGGGATCATTATCGGTTTTATCGCACGGAGCCGAGGTGCAAACACACTAGGAAATACAGCCATAATCGCTGGTGCTGTTTCGATTATCATTTCATTGTTTATATTACCATTTGTATAACAAAAGAGGCTGGCAATAAGTTGTCAGCCTCTTTTTCATGGTATAATCATATATATAGGGAAATAGTAGTAATCTCCAATAATCAGTTTATGCGGGTTTGTATGATTAATTAATTGGAAGTCATCAAAGATCTGGTTGATATCTAATGCTGGCAGCAAATCATTGATTTCCTCGACAATCGAAAGTACTGTATCACCTGATCTCACTTTAACCTTTTTGACCTTGAATTTCCTCGTGTTAGTTGGTTCTGTTTGTTTTGCTGGAATGGAATTGTTGTTTGGTGGTAGTAGTGAACCACTAGTCAAATCGGTATAAATACTCACTATTATTAATATAATGAATAAATAAATCCCACTTTTTTTAAAAAAATACATATTCATTTCTCCTTTTGTGAAACAAACAGCAAGCATAAAACGTATATAAAGAGTAATAGGGGGGAGGGAGATTTATGGATATTTTTTCTTCCGATTGGGTTGGTTTTGTTATAACTGGACTAGGAACATTATTTTTAATTGGTGAAATTTTAGTTAACATGCGTGGTTTCTTTGGGCTACTTGGAATTGGATTTATCGTTGTTTACTTTTCCGCTTATTTGGACACAAGCTTGTTTATTATTATGCTTATTATTTATTTTATCGGATTATTACTTATCATCATCGATGGAAAGCTGCTAAATGATGGCACACTTGCTACGCTGGGACTCGCAAGCATGTTAACATCTGTGGCATTGGCTGCACCAAGTTTATCTGTCGGTTTGTATGCGGTTATTGGTGTTCTAGTGGGTGGCTTTTCTTCTTTGTTGTTTTTAAAAGTTTTTAAACATCGGGACATGTGGACAAAAATCACATTAAAGGACCGGTTAACAAAGGAAGCTGGCTACAACACGATGAATGAGGAATATGAAAATTTATTAAACCAGCAGGGGACAACGTTAAACGATTTGCGCCCAGTTGGGACAATCCGGATTAACAACAGGAACTATAGTGCAATATCAAATGGGCAATGGATTCCTAAAGGTAGTACCATTCGTGTCGTTGAGGTTGATGGCACACGAATACTAGTTGAAATGGAAACGAACTGAACAATAATTCTCTTGAATCATCAGGATTCAAGAGAATTATTTTTTTGCGAGCTTTTTGGCAATTAGAATGTAAATTTATTGTTAAGAATGTAGAATAAGTATTTACAAAATGCGAGGGCGTGGCTAATAATGAAAAAGGTATGACATAATTCAACAAAGTGAAGGGGCGGTAAAACCATTGGGTATCGATTTACAAACACTTCTTTTTGAGTTTTTGGGCGGTTTGGGTATTTTCCTGCTTGGAATAAAATTCATGGGCGAAGGATTACAAAAAACTGCGGGTGAACGGTTGCGAGATATTCTTGATAAAACGACAAGTAACCCTTTTTTAGGTGTACTTGCGGGTATGATTGTAACGATACTTATTCAAAGTAGTTCAGGCACAACCGTACTAACGGTCGGGCTTGTTAATGCGGGTTTTATGACATTAAGACAAGCTATCGGTGTTATTATGGGTGCAAATATTGGTACAACTGTTACAGCATTTATTATCGGTATTGATTTAGGTGAATATGCATTACCAATTATTGCAGTAGGTTGTTTCCTCCTATTTTTCTTTAAAAATCAAAAAGTTAATTCAATCGGACAAACTATTTTTGGCTTTGGTGCTTTATTTTTTGGACTCGATTTAATGAGTAGTGGAATGTCACCATTAAGAGGACTGGAATCGTTTCATGATCTAACGGTTGAAATGAGTTCAAATCCTGTGCTTGGTGTCATTATTGGTACATTGTTTACGGTTATCGTCCAAAGTTCGAGTGCAACGATTGGGATATTACAAGGGTTATTTTCAGAAGGTGCAATCGACTTACAGGCAGCAATACCTGTCCTGTTTGGGGATAACATTGGTACAACAATCACAGCGATATTAGCATCGCTTGGTGCAAGTGTCGCGGCGAAACGTGCAGCTTTTACACATGTGATTTTTAATTTAGTTGGTGCAACGATATTTCTTATTGGATTGGATTTATTCTCACAGTTTGTTTATTATTTACAAGGACAGCTTCATTTGAATCCGGAAATGACATTAGCTTTTGCGCATGGTAGTTTTAACATAGCTAATACGGTAATTCAGTTTCCATTTATTGCTGGTTTAGCGTGGATTGTGACGAAAATAATTCCTGGCGAGGATGTTACAATTGAATATAAACCAAAGCATTTAGATCCTATTTTTATTCAGCAATCATCTGCACTTGCACTTGAACAGGCAAAGGCAGAGGTTATTCGCATGGGAGAATACGCTTGTATCGGGTTAGAAGAAACGAATCAGTACTTGTTTACACAGCAGCAAAAACATTCGGAAATGGCGATGCAAGTTGAAGGTGCATTAAATAATTTGGATCGCAAAATTACCGATTACCTTGTGGAAGTATCATCTGGCTCGTTATCAGAACTAGAAAGTGCCAAACATACTGCACTAATGGATTCTGTGCGTGATATAGAACGAATCGGGGATCACTTTGAAAATATTATTGAATTAATTGATTATAAAATTTCAAATAAAGTTGAGTTAACGGAACAAGCAAAAGAAGATCTGAACAATATGTTTGATTTAACGATTTTAACGGTCAAACAGGCTGTTAAAGCACTTGATCAAATGGATCGTCAGGAAGCATTAGCTGTTGCGCAAAAAGAAGATCAAATCGATAAAATGGAACGGAAATATCGCAAAAAACACATTATTCGCATGAATGAAGGTTTGTGTAATGGTTCTGCAGGTATTGTGTTTGTTGATATTATTAGCAATTTAGAACGAATCGGGGATCATGCTGTAAATATTGCTGAAGAAGTTCTTGGTGAATAGTAGCGAAGTTTGGCAGGGGCTAATCCCTGCCAAATAAAAATTTTTAAGATTTGTATTGAAAACTATAAATGAAAATGCTATAGTATTTATTGTTGTTCCCATTAAAAGCGACAATGTGGTACATACATATTTTAAAAAGTTGCGATTAAATGATTGACAAATTGTGTCGGATATGGTAAATTATTATTCGTCGCTGATAAAAGTTTGACATAGACTTTTAAGATTATTCCACAGTAGCTTGACCGTTAATCAACATTGAAATTCTTCGATGTAGGTCATGCGAGGAGTGAAAGCTTCCAGAATAATCTTGCAACACGACGAGCACATCCTTGTTTGATTGTTTTACAATGAAATACAAATTAGATTATTCCACAGTAGCTCAGTGGTAGAGCTATCGGCTGTTAACCGATCGGTCGTAGGTTCGAATCCTACCTGTGGAGCCATATGGCGGTGTAGCTCAGCTGGCGAGAGCGTACGGTTCATACCCGTGAGGTCGGGGGTTCGATCCCCTCCGCCGCTACCATATTTATAAAAATCAAAAGCCTAAATGGCGGTCGTGGCGAAGTGGTTAACGCACCGGATTGTGGCTCCGGCATTCGTGGGTTCGATCCCCACCGGTCGCCCCATACATTTTAGGACCCTTAGCTCAGTTGGTTAGAGCTATCGGCTCATAACCGATCGGTCGCAGGTTCGAATCCTGCAGGGTCCACCATTTAATCGAGTACGGAGGTATACCCAAGTCTGGCTGAAGGGATCGGTCTTGAAAACCGACAGGCGGGTCAAACCGCGCGGGGGTTCGAATCCCTCTACCTCCTCCATACATAATAAAATATGTGATTAATTCAACATCGAAATTGTAGTAGAAGAACAATATTTGATAAATAACTTAACCATGGCTCTGTAGCTCAGTCGGTAGAGCAACGGACTGAAAATCCGTGTGTCGGCGGTTCGATTCCGTCCGGAGCCACCATTTTAAAATGTAATAAGCAACATTATTAACAAGCTAAGCTAATGCTTGTTTTTTTATTTTCATAAATATAAGCAAATAGTTATATTCTATTCGGATATAATTAGTATCGCTAAAAAACATAATAAATATGGAGAAATTAGCTAACACTTTGCTAGGGGATAAGACCAGATATCACTTAAATTTTAAAGTGGTTGTTTTATTAACCTTCTTTACACTGTTTATACGCATTCATGAAATTTTGGTATGAAGTGGCACCAAGCTTTTTTGTGTTACCAGCAAAAAAACGGTCAAAAATAATTTTTTTAGCTTGGTCGGCATTACAATGTTGGGAATTCATCGTTAACTGAAAATAGGATTGGAAATATTTCTGGCTGAGTGTACCAGCATTTTTTATTAACACGGTAAAAACTCCTCTTTATATGTTTTATTGAGTAAAAAGCTGATTTAAGGCCTTTTTACTATTCAATTTCCATGCTATAGATAGACCATCTTAGCAGGTTTTTGTTTTGCATTCATTGTCATTCCATTATAGGATAAACTGACTAACAGAACCAATGATTGATTACTGTTAGTTAAAATATACATAGGTTTTCCAATGATTGAGGTAACAAGGAGATTAATGTTTTTTCATCTCAAGTTGTTTTATTTTTTTTCAATCGGGTATTATTTAATATGTGATCAAGTTGATTATCACGATTGTTATTGTAAAAATATGCATATAATTTGCATGTATGATAAAGCTTTGATAATCTTGCATTAAAAGGGTGAATATTCCATCCCTTTTTAACATAATTATGAAGGAGGACGTTTAGTAATGGCTAAATTTGAATTACCAGAATTACCTTATGCATATGATGCTTTAGAACCAACAATTGATAAGGAAACAATGAACATCCACCATACAAAGCATCACAATGGTTATGTTACAAAACTTAATGGTGCGCTTGAAGGACAAGCTGATCTTCAAGATAAATCACTAGAAGATCTTGTAAGCAACCTAGATGCTGTACCTGAAAATATTCGCACTGCTGTACGCAATAATGGTGGCGGTCATGCGAACCATAGTTTATTCTGGAAAGTGTTATCGCCAAACGGTGGCGGCGAACCATCAGGCGAATTAGCTGACAAAATAAATGGTAAATTTGGTAGCCTTGATAAGTTTAAAGAAGAATTTGAAACGGCTGCTAAAGGTCGCTTTGGATCTGGCTGGGCATGGTTAGTTGTTAATAATGGTGAACTTGAGGTAACAAGCACACCTAACCAAGATTCACCTTTAATGGAAGGTAAAACACCTATTCTTGGCCTTGATGTTTGGGAGCATGCATATTATCTCAAATATCAAAACAAACGTCCTGAATATGTTTCGGCATTCTGGAATGTTGTTAACTGGGATGAAGTAGCTAAAAATTATAATGCAGCTAAATAAATAAACTTAAAAAACGCGGGATCAATATTTCCCGCGTTTTTTTATGTCTTCATGGTAAACCTTTTGCATATCTGATGATGTTTTGCTCAAACTATTAGATATACAAAAGGAGCTTAAAATCATGCTAAAAAGTCTAGAACACATAACAGGAAAAGTAGAAATAAATCGGGATTTAATCTTTTTATTGGTGATTGGAGGACTTTATTCTCTAGGAATTTTTCTTTCCAACACGTTTGTGAACATATACCTTTGGAAGCAATCCGGAGATTATATTACAATCGCCATGTATAACTTGGGTATTTATTTGTTTCAACCAATCATGTTTATCCTTGCTGGGAGAATAGCCAAAAAGATTGATCGTGTTATCGTATTGCGTTTGGGGGTAATTTTTTTATCTCTATTTTTTTTGAGTGTTTTAATCATTGCTGAAAAAGCCTCCACTTATAACTTTTTGTTAGGAAGCGTACTTGGAATTGGCTATGGGTTTTATTGGCTTGCTTACAATGTATTAACGTTCGAGATCACCGAACCGGAAACACGGGATTTCTTTAATGGATTTCTAGGGGTTTTACAATCATTTGGTGGTATGGTTGGTCCGGTATTAGCTGGTTTTATTATCGCAAAAATGACTGCCAATGTTGGATATACGACTATATTCACGATTTCGTTTATTTTATTTATTTGTGCGGTTGCTTGTAGTTTTGCGTTAAAACGTCGGCAAGCAGAAGGGGATTTTCATTTCAAAAGGATATTCATTGAACGCCATCATAATAAAAATTGGCGTAAAATTTTACATGCTCATGTTTTCCAAGGTTTACGTGAAGGGATTTTTCTGTTCGTCATTTCCATTTGGGTTTTCCTTGTTACCAAGAGCGAATTTTCTTTAGGGATGTTTAATTTATGTCTTTCCGGTTTGTCTTTTGTATTTTATTTTATCGCCACGAAATACATTAAACCATCATTACGGAAGAAGGCAATCTTGCTTGGTGGGGTAATTCTTTATTTTTCGATTTACATTATTTTGTTCAAGATCAGTTATGTGAACCTGATCATCTATGCCGTCGTAATCGGGATTGCATATCCAATTATCAATGTCCCGTATGCCTCGTTAACATATGATGTGATAGGTAAGGCATGGAAGGCAAAGGACTTACGGGTGGAATATATTGTTGTTCGTGAACTTTTTGTCAATATTGGTCGAGTTGCATCAATTTCGATCTTTCTTATCACCGTTTCACTGTTTCCTGCAGAAAAAATTATACCAATACTGCTGGTTGTTTTAGGCACAGGACATTTATTTATTTATTTTTTTGTTAAAGATATTTATTTAGGTAGCTTGCGTAAAAAAGAGGTTCCGATAAAAGAACAGCTGACAGATGAAAAAAATCGTTAAAACATGTTAGTTTGCTTCAAAAGATGATATAATGAGAGGAAATGTTTATAAAAATTGGGGGAGGAAAATGGTAAAGAAGAAAAAGAAAAAACGACAGCTTCCCTTTCGTTTAAATATATTATTTTTTGTTGTATTTTTAATGTTTTCTGTCCTGATTCTTCAATTGGGTGTGGTTCAAATTTTAAATGGGGAAAGCTTCCAAGAAGAAATTGATCGAACAATTAAGGATACCACAAAAATACCAGTACCTCGTGGGAAAATGTATGACCGTTACCATAATGTAATCGTGGATAATAAACCATTGTACTCTATCACTTATACACCGGCAAAAGGAACACAAGCAAAAGACCGGTTAGATGTAGCAGAAAAGCTGTCAACATATATTTCGATGTATAACGATGAAAATAAAGAAGAAAAATTAGATACAATAACATTACGGGATAAAAAGGAATACTGGTATTTAAACCATGAAGAGGAAGCAACAAAGCGATTAAGTGAAAAAGAAGCTGCAGATATGGAACCAGCAAAACAGTATAAGACGATATTAAAGCGAATAAAAAAAGAAGAGGTTAACGACCTTACTGAAGAACAGTTGGAAGTTATTCTTATCAAAAAAGAATTAGATAAGGCATTAACCCTAACTCCGCAAATTGTAAAAAATGAGAATGTAACCCCAGAAGAATACGCTAGGGTTGCTGAACATTTAAGTGAACTCGATGGAATTAATGCGACAACCGACTGGAATCGGGAATACCCTTATGATGAAACATTCAGCAATTTACTTGGTACAATAACTTCGCAATCACAAGGAATTTTGCAGGAAAAAGAGGATTATTACCTGACACGTGGATACAGTCCAAATGATCGGGTGGGTAGAAGCGGACTGGAAGAGCAATATGAATCTGTCTTAAGAGGCAGAAAAGAGCAAATCGAATACACAACAAATAAAGAAGGAAAAGTTGTTGATACGAAGGTTGCTGTGGAAGGGCAGCGTGGTAAGGATTTAGTGTTAACTATTGATATGGAATTACAAAAACGTGTTGATAAAATTATTCGTGAGGAATTTAAGAAAACGATAAATAAATATCCTTACGATAATCGTCACATGGAAGATGCTATGGCAGTCGTTATGAATCCGCAAACAGGAGAATTGTTAGCCGTTTCTGGACAGCATTATGATCGTGAAGAACATGAGTTTTCGAATGCAGCATTAAAAACGTTATATGAGGTGCACCGTCCAGGATCAGCGGTAAAAGGTGCAACCGTATTATCCGGTTTTCAATCAGGTGTGATAACCCCTGGCCAAACATTTTATGATGCACCGATTCAAATTGCCGGTGACGAACCAAAAAGTTCTTGGAAATCACTAGGACTTGTAAATGATATTACCGCCTTACAAGAATCATCAAACGTCTATATGTTTTACATCGCAATGCGTATGGGTGGTGACTTCCATTATGCGAAAGGTGAAAATTTACAGTTTGATTGGGAGTCAAAACCATTTGAAAGAATGCGAAATTATTTTAGTCAATTTGGGCTTGGTACATCAACTGGGGTTGATTTCCCTTATGAGGAGACAGGGTTTAAAGGGGAAAACCCGAATGCAGGTAACTTGCTTGACTTTGCGATTGGACAGTATGATACATTCACAACTATGCAGTTAGCACAATATGTATCAACGATCGCAAATGATGGCTATCGCGTTCGACCGCATTTCTTGAAGGAAATTCGCACACCTACACCGTCTGAAGATCGATTAGGTCCTGTATTTAAAAGTGAGAATACAGAAGTACTGAACCGAATTCAAATGGATCAAAAATATATTGATCGTGTTCAAGAAGGGTTCCGTCGAGCATATCAAACACCAGGTGGGACTGCGTATAGTGAATTTGCTGGAAAAGATTATAAGCCAGCGGGAAAAACGGGTACTGCAGAGAATACGGCTGATGGTGATTATACCGAAAACCTGACGCTTGTTGGGTATGCCCCTTATGATGATCCCGAAGTAGCATTTGCAATTGTTGTTCCGAATACCGGTGTAGGGGAGCATATTAATAATAAGATTGGTGAACGTATTTTTGATTCGTATTTTGACTTAAAAGAGGAACATAAAGAAGACTAAGTAAATAAATGTACGGGGTCTATTACTCTATTAAAGGGTTATAGACCTTTTTTATAACAAAAAGCTGTTTGCATCAGGGTTGTAGAACTCTTGTGCAAACAGCTAATAAGATTTGGTTTTTTATTTCGTTATTTTTTCGGCAATTTCATAATTACTCATATCACTTGATACCTTGAATTTTCCAAGCTGAACTTTTTTAGCATATCCTTCTTCCTCTAAGTACTGACTGAATTTGCCAGCGTCATTAATAATATCATTTTCAACTAATAGATTACTAATCTCAGAAGATGCCATTCCGGATTTAATCGTAAGGCTGTATGTTTTTTTAGCTTCTTTTTCTTCCTTTTCTTCTTTTGAATCGTTATCTACTTTATTCTCTTCTTTTTCAGCTTTTTCGTTGTCTTTTTGTTCAGTTGCTTGTTTATCTTCCTTTTCTTCTTCCGTTTTATCTTTGTCACTGTCATTGACCGATAACGATATATATTCTGATTCCGATAAGACACGATAACCATCTTCTTTTAATGCTTCAATCATGTCATCAGCAGCTATATCGTCTGTTTTACTTTTGGAGTCGTCAACAAACAGAAATACAATTAACAAAATCAGACTCGCTGTAAATAGTCCGATTGAAAATGAACGAATAGGTTGTTTCATGGTTTTCTCCTCATTTACAGTTTAATTATTTTTTAAGATAGCTTTTATATCGTTGCTACTTAACTCAGTACGTTCTGAAATAGCTTCAGGGGAATACCCTTGTTGATGCAGGTGGTTAACTTTTTGAATTAAAAGTGGTTTGTTTTCTTCTGTTCGCGTTGATTGTATATCAGTTGAAAAATCCTCCGTTAGTAACTCTTCCTCGAGGATTTTAACTTTTTTCTTCAATTGATATGTATCCTGCATCGTTGAAATAGAAAATTGTTCAAATTGAGATTCTAGATCATCAAATTTATCATTCATAAAGAATGTTAAAATAAACAAAATCACAGCCACTGCTATTAGTGTAATTAATACATAAATCATCCTTGATACCTCCATTTTATCTTCCATATTAGTTATAACATACAATTGCCAATGAGAAAACTGGTATTTTTTATATTTGCTCCTTGATTGATTGCTAAAGATCTGCTATTATAATTAAGTCTGAAGTGAATATTATATGCTATTAAGCAAGACTCACAGTTTGGAGGGAAAAATCATGCGCGTAAACATTACATTAGCTTGTACAGAAACTGGTGATCGTAATTATATTACTACTAAAAACAAGCGTACGAATCCTGAGCGAATAGAGCTTATGAAATATTGTCCACGTCTTAAAAAACATACTCTACATCGTGAAACAAAATAAATGTACGAAAATAAAACCCTTATCAATATTGATAAGGGTTTTATTTTTAGGATTTATCAATATTGCGGTATACTTCATTAGGTAGGGGGGATGGCATTGGATAAATCACAAATGCGCAAGGCTACGATTGCACAATTGAAACAGATGTCTAACGAACAGAGACAAATAATGGAACACAAGCTAATGGCGAACCTGATAACATCAGATTATTGGAAGCAGGCAACAACAATCGGGATTACAATATCTCAACAATTTGAATGGAATACAAGACCAATAATTGAGTCTGCATGGAAGCAAGGAAAATCTGTTTGTATACCAAAATGTCAACCAAAAGAAAAGCGACTTGTCTTTTATCAATTTCATTCATATGATCAATTGGAAACCGTTTATTACAATTTATTGGAGCCAAAACCAGAGGAATCATTGCGGGTGGAAAAAGAGCAAATTGAATTGTTAATTGTTCCGGGAATTCTGTTTGATAAAAATGGATTTCGGATTGGTTTCGGTGGAGGCTATTATGATCGCTTTTTAAATAATTTCCCAAATGAAACCATTTCCTTAGCAAGTGAACAACAAGTTATTGATCATCTTCCATCTGAATCGTTCGATATTCCGGTTAATCATCTTATGACAGAGAATACTTTGATCAAGTAGGGAGGACTAGTTGATGAATATGGAGCGTTACTCTCGTCAGTTATTATTTTCACCTATCCAAGCAGCTGGTCAAAAAAAATTAGCAGACAGCACGGCACTTATCGTTGGTGTTGGTGCCTTAGGAACGGTTATTAGTAATCATCTAGTACGGGCTGGAGTTGGTAAAGTTAGGATTGTTGATCGGGATTATGTAGAATTAAGTAATTTACAACGGCAAATGTTATTTGATGAAGCAGATGTAAATGAAGCGCTACCTAAAGCAATTGCAGCAAAGAGGAAGCTAGAAAAAATAAATAGTGATGTCGTGATTGAAGCGTTCATCGAGAATGTTTCGAATGAAAATGTCGATAGGTTAACAGATGACGTTGATGTAGTTTTGGATGGAACAGATAATTTTTCGACTCGCTTCCTTTTGAATGACATCTGTTTTAAGAAAAATATCCCGTTTTCGTATGGTGGTGTCGTTAGTTCCAGAGGGATGACAGCACTATTTATACCAAACGAAACTCCTTGTTTACGCTGTTTTACAAAAGAAGGATCTGAAAGTGGACAAACATGTGACACTGTTGGCGTTATTGCTCCTGCCGTGGATATGATTTCTTCGATGGAAGTAATCGAAGTGTTGAAGTATTTGACTGGTAATAAGCAGCACTTAAGGCATACATTAAAAACAGTCGATTTCTGGTATAACCAACACTACGATATGAAGTTTTCCCAAGCCGATCCACAATGTCCTACATGCCAAAAAAAAGAATATCCAGCAATACAAAAAAAAGCTCAGAACTCAGAAACTGTTTTATGTGGTCGAAATACGGTGCAAATTCACCGAAACCAAAGTTGGGATCTTGCAAAAATAGATAGTCAGTTAGCAAAAATCATGAAAACTAAACGGACCCCATTTTTAGTGAAAGCACAAATGGATAATGAAAAAACCTTTGTTATTTTTCCTGATGGCCGTGTACTCGTACAAGGGACTGAAGATATTACTAAAGCAAGAACATTATACGACCGATATATCGGCTCTTAATGTATATTCTTCCGGCGTTGGAAAATAACTAATAACACCACTAAGAATGAAAAGGGTGTTCACATGAGAGTATTTGTAGTCTTTGCACTGGTTGTATCTGTATTATCGATCATTTATAAATGGCGGTATAGGTTAATCAACACTCTACTGGCAATCAGTTTCTTGCGGAGGTTAACGGTTGCGGTATCCATGAATCTTCCGGCAATAAAGAATAAGCTACTTCCCGGATTATTTCAACGACAAACTAATTCATAACAGATAAAGAAAGTTGCATTTTTAGCAGCTTTCTTTTTTTATAATAAACCACCAACAATGATCTGATGGGCTTATTTCTTCATGTCTTCAACCTAAAATGTTTTCATACAAAATACATTTTGTTACGTAATCGGTTCCTAGTTTTGGTATGATGGACGTTAAGGTGGTGACAAAATGTATAGGAATGAGACTCATACAATGTACCAGTTGGCATATCACTTGGTAAAAGATGATCATTTTGACGTGATACATATAAATGATAATGAAGAAGAAATATGGCTGGAACGTTATGAAAATAAAACATCCCAAATTATTCGTTTGCTGCAACATGGGTTTGATTGGAAGAACCATTTAAAAAAAGATATCGCGATTGTATTTCAAAAAACGAAAGCAATGAAGCGATTATTACAGGGTAAACATGTTCATGTACATAATGTTTATGTTTCTTCCCATGCCCCTGTTGACGATTGGGAAGAATTGAAACGACCAATGCAGTTAAATGAAAGAAATCCAGTGAAAATGAATGTTTATTATTTAGATGATGACAGTAAACAGGAGGAACTAAGCAGATTTTACATGGCCGTAGATGGTTCTGAAGAAGAAAAGCCAGATTATTCAACGGGCAGTGAAACAGAAGAACAAATTGATTATTATCAAAATCAGTTAACTAGTAATTTAAATAATAAACGAAAAGAAGTACAATCGGTATTTTCACATGGCAAGCCGTTCATTACATATTTGCTGTTAATCGTCAATGTGTTGATGTTTTTAATTCTTGAATTGAATGGAGGAAGTACATCAACACAAACCTTAATTGACTTTGGAGGAAAATATAACCCAGCAATCATGGATGGAGAGTGGTGGCGAATTGTTACCTCCATGTTTTTACATATTGGCTTACTGCACTTATTTATGAATATGCTCGCTTTGTATTATTTAGGTACGGCGGTTGAGCGAATATATGGATCATGGCGGTTTACTTTTATTTATTTCCTCGCAGGAATTGGTGCAGGAGTTGCTAGTTTTGCAATGACATCGAATGTTTCAGCTGGTGCTTCTGGAGCTTTGTTTGGCTTATTTGGTGCATTACTGTTTTTTGGACTCATTCATAAGAAAATATTCTTTCAAACAATGGGGAAAGGAATACTCGTATTAATTGGAATCAATATAATCTTTGGTTTTTCTGTTGAACAAATTGACAATAGTGCACATATTGGTGGATTGCTAATGGGATTTTTCGCTGCGGCAATTATTAGTTTACCAAAAAAGAAAATGCTGCCTATTCAATTCGGTGCATTAATTTTTTATATTGCTGCTATCGTGGGGCTCAGTATTTTTGGTATCCAAAACAACGAAAATAGCGCATCCTATCAACTAGCAAAGGTTAGCGAGTTGCTTGAGGAAAATAATTATGCTGCGGTTGTTGATCATGCAACCGAGGGTTTAAAGGATCCAGATGAACTAAAAGTACCTTTACTTTTTCAACGCTCTTATGCGTATATACAGCTTGATAAACCTGAATTGGCTACAGTTGATTTAGAAAAGGTCGTTCAACAGACTGATGAGATGCCTGAGGCGTATTATAACCTTGCAATACTGTATTACGAAAAGAGCAAAATGGATCAAGCGGAAGAAATGATCAAAAAGGCTTATGATTTAAAACCAAATGAAGCAACATATGCTGACCTTTATGAGAAAATCACAGGTGAAAATCCGAAAAAATGAAGTATGGCGCCTTTCGTATAGTGAAGGCGCCATTTGTGCATGCATAAGTGAATGATAAAATCCCGGACTGAATGAAGTTCCTTTTTAAAATTCTTGGATTAGCTTTTGCTTCTCTCCATGGAGTTGGAATAAGACGATTAAATGGGTACGGTCCTTGGCGAATAAAACCAATGGAATATAACTCGATTTCAAATCACCTGTACCAGATGAAGCAGGGATAATGTAATTTTTATACAATCCTTCCCATAATTGGCCAATCATTTGGTCTGTCTGTTTCTGTGTCATGTTAGCTAAACTTTCCTGATTATAGCGGTGTAGCGAAGTTAAAGGAACAATGTCGTAGGATTCTGCTTGAATATTGAAATGACGCATTAGCTTTTTCCAATGATAAAGCAATTGTTGTTTCGACGTAACATCCAGTAGCTTTTTCCATTCTCTGTCAAATGCCTCCTTTGGTGATTGGAAAGTTACAAGCGGAGTTGTTGGTGAATCAACTACATACAGTTCATCATATGACATTTTTTGAATACTTTTAATTTGATCATCTGGATAATGGATCTCCCCGTGATGATAAGAGATTGCCTGGAAGTAACTACTATCTTCACTTAAAAGGTTTTTTTGTAAGTTGATTGTATCTGAGTTTTCACTCCATTTGCTTGTAACACCTCTTAATAGTCCATTATCAAACAATAAAGAGGTATCTTGACGTAAGTATACTTCTTTACTACTTTTCGAATTGCTTGTCCATGCCAATTCATATTGATTATGTTTGTGCTCAGTTATGAACTCAATTCTGGTATCAGTTGTATCAAAGGTTGTCTTTTGGTCAATCGGAAAATAAATAACAGTCGGAACGGAATTTATTCGTTGAAAAAATAGGTAGCCGGCTAAACAGCAAAATAATGTAAAAATACTAATGAATAGCCATTTATTCATTCGTGTCACCCTCTGTGAAAACATGTCTTTAATATGATGTATGTTCAGAAACAAGCCTTTATGCTTTTTTCTGTTAATTGTATTCCTTTCTTGTTTAGGTTTTGCTATAATATAATTTGGTGATTTATATGAAAACGGTATATGATGTACGACAACTGCTTAAGCGGTTTGGAACGTTTATTTATATTGGCGACCGACTAGCTGATATGGAATTAATGGAAATAGAAATAAAAGATTTGTATCAATCGCAATTAATTCGAACAGATGAATACCAGATGGCATTACTCATACTTCGCAAAGAAATGGCACGACTTCATGATAAAGAAGAGGGGAATACTCATGAATGATTTGATCATCGGCATAGATATAGGTGGAACTACTAGTAAAATTGGTTTACTGGATCTACAAGGGGCAATTGTGTGTAAATGGGAAATTCCGACTTCAACAGCGAATAATGGAGATTCCATTGTACAGGATATTTGGCAATCTATTAGTGATACATTATCAACCTCTCAAATTAAAGCAGTTATTGGGATTGGAATCGGTGCACCAGGGTTTATAGATGGTGCTACTGGACTAGTATATGAAGCGGTAAATATTGGATGGAAGGATTTTCAATTGGCAGCGTATTTTTCTTCGATTGTTAATCTTCCAGTATTTGTTGAAAACGATGCCAATATTGCTGTATTAGGAGAAAACTGGAAAGGTGCAGGTAATCAATCGGAAAACTTGATTGCATTAACGCTTGGTACCGGAGTTGGTGGTGGAATCATTGCTAACGGAACCATTTTGAATGGGGTAAATGGAACGGCGGGCGAGATCGGTCATATTACAGTTAATCCAGAAGGTTACCCATGTAATTGCGGGAAGAAAGGCTGTTTGGAAACAATCGCCTCTGCAACTGGTATTGTTCGACAAGCGATGGAACGAATTAAACAAGAACCAACTAGTCATTTGGCTTCATTTTATCAGCAATCAGGTGTGGTAACAGCTAAAGATATTTTTGACCTAGCACATAATGGAGACCCAGATTGTAAAGCTATCGTTGAGCGGACTGGGGATGTTCTTGGCTT
The DNA here is from genome assembly GCF_900258515.1 of Lentibacillus sp. Marseille-P4043. Classification (NCBI taxonomy): domain Bacteria; kingdom Bacillati; phylum Bacillota; class Bacilli; order Caryophanales; family Bacillaceae; genus Lentibacillus; species Lentibacillus sp. Marseille-P4043. Next base: position 2,553,625 of record NZ_LT984884.1, read on the forward strand.
TGCAATTGCCAACTTGGCCACCGTTATCAATCCATCTACTCTCCTAATAGGTGGTGGGGTCTCAAAAGCTGGCGACCAATTATTATCTAGCATAAATTCCGCTTTTACTAAATATGCATTACCTAGAGTAAGCGAGGTATGTAAGCTCAAAATTGCCCAGCTTGGTAACGATGCCGGGATTATAGGGGCAGCTTTTTTGGTGAAGGAGAAATTAGGATTAAGTTGATGTTGTGTCATTCCAAGTTGTTGAAACATAGGAATGATAATTATAAATAAAAAATATCTTTATATGAAACTTTTATTCTTTTAAAACGTCATATAGTATAGGTTGAATGTAATCCATTGTGAAATAGGATTACGAGGGTATGTAATAATCGAATCAAGGAAGTGTTTTCTTGTAGGAGGAAATTAAAATGAACGTGAAATGGCCCAAAATTCCGCTGTATATAATAGCGACGTTGCTGTTTGGAGTAAAGACATATATTATTTACCGCTTTATGTTCAGCATTGAATTAGACAACTCTATGCAGGAATTAATTCTGTTTGTTAATCCGTTTGTTTCAGCATTTCTAATTTTTGCACTAAGTGTCTGGTTTAAGAAACAATCAAGGCAAATGAAATTTTTGCGTTATACTGCTTTGATCGGAACTGTTATTTTATATTTCAATCTCGTATTCTATCGTTCCTTTACAGATTTTATAACTATTCCTCAATTATTTCAGGCAAGTAATATGGGGGACTTGGGATCAAGTATTTTAACACTGATTGAAGTTTATGATATCTTCTTATTTGCTGATGTAGCAATTATTTGGTATCTAAGTAGGAAAAAATCAGATAGCGTTGCTGTTAAATACCCGAGAAGTGGTAAAGCTTTTGCCTTGGCTATGTCATTCGTTTTGTTGGCGGGTAATTTTTTCTTAGCCGAAATGGAAAGACCACAACTATTCACACGTGCTTTTGATCGCGAATACCTTGTCAAAAATATCGGGTTATTTAATTATCATGTTTATGATCTGGCCGTTCATTCCAAAGTAAAAACACAACGGGTCTTTGCCGATGGAACGGAACTTCCGGAAATTAAGGACTATGTTGATCAGTTGCGAAGTGATGAAAAGTCAGATTTATCTGGTGTTGCAAAAGACAAGAATGTGATCTTTATTTCTGCTGAATCCCTGCAGAGCTTCGTTATAAATGAAGATGTTAACGGGCAAGAGATAACTCCATTTTTAAATAGTTTGGTTGGAGATAAGGATACGTATTACTTTGAAAACTTTTACCATCAAACAATGCAAGGTAAAACATCAGATTCAGAGTTTTTAACTGCAAATTCGCTTTACCCATTGTCTAGAGGTGCGGTTTTCTTCACGCATGGGCAAAATGAATATCATGCACTTCCAGAGTTGTTAAGTGATGAGGGATATTACACAGCATCATTTCATGCCAACAACAAAAGCTTTTGGAACCGTGATCAAATGTATGACAGTATAGGTTTCGATCATTTTTATGGTGATGAGGCATATGAAACAACAGCTGATAATTCAATTGGTTGGGGTCTAAAAGACAAACCATTTTTCGAACAGTCAATTAAATATTTACAAACATTGGAACAACCATTTTATACAAAGTTCATTACATTAACCAATCATTTTCCGTTTGATCTTGATGAAGAAGATAGGTCAATTGAGCCGTATGATTCAAATTCCAATACACTAAATAACTATTTTCCTACAGTAAGATATATGGATGAATCGATTGAGCAATTCTTTGACCAGTTAAAAGATGCAGGACTCTATGAGGATTCTGTCATCATCATTATGGGGGATCACTATGGGATTAGCGAAACCCACAATAAAGCAATGAGTCAGTATTTAGGAAAAGAAGAAATAACGCCATTTGATCACATTCAATTACAGCGCGTACCATTTTTTGTCCATATTCCTGGTGATGGAAATGGTAAAGTTATGTCAGAAGTATCTGGTCAAATTGATATTAAACCAACACTGTTACATTTACTTGGTATAACAACCGAAAATGATATTTATTTTGGCAACGATTTATTTAGTAATAATCGCAAAGGATATATCGCGCAACGAAATGGTGATTTTATTAGTGATGACTATATTTCAACGGGAGATATTTGCTACGACCGTGCGACTGGGGAACCAGTTGATGATAATACCTCTGTTGTTGCGACAACCTCGAATAATCCATGTAAACCGATAGAAGATAAGGTGGCAAAAGAGCTGGATTATTCAGATGATATTATTTATGGTGATCTATTCCGATTTGTTGATTTTGCAGAAAATGAATAATGCCTTTAAGGAAAAGAGGTAAGGGGTCTTGACCAATTACCTCTTTTTTCTAACTAAAAAAGCTAACTTTTAAAAGTTAGCTTTACTTAAGATATTGTAATGTTGTCAACCAGTAATTTCTTCAATAATAGTCGCAATGGAGAAAAAGCCAAATGCTACTGCAGCAACTGCAGAAAATGCTAGAGCGAAAAGGTTTTTGTATTTTAGCTGACGAATTACAGAAATGACAGCTAATATTGCTACGATTAATAATAGACTTGCCAATACAATTCTCATTGTTACATTTCCTCCTTACAAAATTCCACGTTATTAAATTTGATATGGGAATTACGTTTATATTATTATGTAACTAAACAGTTCTACTTATTTATTTTATAGCAAATTATTGTTTTTGTCGAGGTTTATGGGTAGTATTTTAAGAACAATTTTCAACATTAATCATTGGAGGGGAAATCTGATATGAAGATTGAGGGAATGTCTTTAGGTCCGTTGGGTACAAATTGTTATATTGTGTATAATGAGCAACATGCAATTATTGTTGATCCAGGTAGCGATGCAGAGAAGGTCGTCTCATTTATTGAACAAGAAAAGGTCGCCCCTAAGGCAATCGTCTTAACACACGCCCATTTTGATCATATTGGGGCTGTTGAAGCATTACGTTCCCATTATGGAATTGACGTTTATCTTCATCAAGAAGAGAAGGATTGGCTAGAGGATCCGAAATTGAATGGCTCATCGTTATTCATTGGGGAAGAAATAAAAACAAGAAAAGCAGAGAAATCGCTGACGCCTGGTAAGTTGCAAATTGCTACATTTACGTTCAATATTTTACATACACCTGGTCATTCGCCTGGAAGTGTCAGTATTGTGTGTCAGGATAAATCCATTGTTTTTGGTGGAGATGCACTGTTTCAACAAGGAATTGGTCGAACTGATTTACCTGGAGGCAATATGGAACAATTGATTAATAGTATACGGGAAAAACTTTATCATTTAGATGATTCCTATGTTGTTTATCCAGGCCATGGTCCCGCTACAACAATTGGTGAAGAAAAAAGAAACAATCCATTTGTTCGTATGGAATAGACGTTAGAAAAGTACTGGAGTTGGATATGTCTGTTGCTATAAAAGGTAATTCTCATATAAAAAACCCTTCTTTTTAAAAAGAAGGGTTTTAGGGGGGATGTGCTCTGCTCTTTTGTTGGTTAGGGATAAAAGTTAAGCTACTATTATAACTATAAAGGTAGCTTAACAACATGTCAATAGTGTTAACGAAAAAAATAAAAAAACCCTGCATAAAATCATATGTAAGCAGGGTTTTTTTGTTCATCAGTCATATAGGAGTGTTACGTTTGCAGTTTTATTCGAATCCTGGTACAAGTATGAAATTCGAATACCAAGTGAATCCAACCATAAATACTGTACAATAAGCTCCGAATAAGTACATATACATGCGTTCAGATAATTTTAAGTAACCTACTGTTAGGAAAAAAGCAGTTTGAACTAGAAATAATAGTGCTGTTTTTTGCATATCACCTATATAAAACATTACTGTAAAGATTCCTGTCCAAAAAGCAAGGACGCGAAACATCCGATCCATGTTTTCCCCCTCCTTTAAAAGTATGCTTATCATTGTCATTATAAACTAGGTTCTGCATAATGTAAATAAATCATACTAAACAATTGAAAGTTTTGCTACATACGTACAGTTTTCACAGCCTTGAAACATGTTTTCTGTTTCGATTAAGTCGATATCTGTGAAGAGTGCTTCAAACATTCCCTTTAAAAATGAGTTGTGCATCGTACATACCATTGTGTGGTTTTTGGTTGCTACTTCTTTAAATGGGCAATTATTAATACGAAATGAAATGCTATGATCTTTCGCATTATACGTAAAATCAGGATACATCCCTAACATTGTCCCAGCATCTCTTAGAATGTCTAATTTTTGTTCCATTGTCAAGTTTTCAGTTAATTGTATCTGATAATGATCCATAACCTTTTCTCCATACTTTTTGCCTGTGTGATATAATGCCTTTTTCCCGGGCTCACCTAACTCGACAAAAGATTCGATTGCAATGGATGAAAGTAATTTATAGTCGCGATGCGGGAAGTTTAGCTCGATCACTTCATCAGAAAGCCGGTACCTGCGACTCGGCCTTCCACCTTTACCGGTTTTTTTGGAAAATGAATAGACTAACTTTACGTCTTCCAGTTTCGACAAATGCAATCGTGCCACATTTGGATGTATTTCGAACATATGTGCAATATCTGTGACGCTCACTTCATGATGATGTTTGACAATGTACTGATAAATACTAAACCTGGTTGGATCACTTAAAACATTGGTTATTTTTAATGTTTTTTCCATCGTAAATCACCCCACTAACATGAATATCTTTATTATAATCGATATCGTTTAGAAAGTGGGGGATAGGTTAGATTTGTTGAAAATTATCCATAAATGTATTGATTTTAGTTTGTCTCGTAACGTAAAACTTATTCTGTGAGCGATTCAATGTCTGTTTTATTACTATTGGGAAGTAGCAGGGTACTAACATTAGAGTATGATTTTCCTTCCGTGGAAATTTGGAATAACAATTGGTATTCCATTTCATTGATTCGTGTATAGGTGATCTTTACAATGCCAGGGGGAAAGGTATATGTTTTCTTCCCTGTTTCTTTTGCGGTTTCTAATGAGAATTCGTCTACAAATTTTGCTCTTCCCATCTGTAATAATGTTTCAATTTCTAATTGTTCAATGTGGTTATTTGCTATATGAATATCGTTTTTGTACATGTTCACTTTGGTTGTTAGCACAAGTAAAACGATTGCTACGATGAATAAGACATAAGGCAGAATAAATCCGCCTTGTCTATTGATAAATGATAATTTGTTTTTCATACGTCTCACCTTGGATAGATGTGATTTTTGCGTGTATACCATATGGAAGTGATGTGAATGATACTTCTTCAACATCACGCAAATAAATTTCGTGACCCTGCCCATTAACTTGGCGACGAATTAACGTCTCATATTGTTCGATTGTTACTGTTTCTTCATCGTTTATTATCAACTTAATAGCTGTTGGAGTTACTGCATAATCGGTTGCTTTTATCACATCATCACGTAGGAAATACAAAAATTGCTGTATTGATTCCTCCTGATAATTTGTTGAATAGGCAGCTGATTTTATTAGATAGGAAATAAAAGGCAGGGTCATAAACAGAATGGTAACGGTTAGTAGTAAAGTTAAAAAGGTGAATCCACGTTCAGTCCGAGCGATACCCATATAGACAGACCTTTTCTTTTCGTTTTTTAACATTCTGCCATTTGACACATCCTTTGATTAATTCTTTTTCAACACTAAACTGATAGGTTACGGTGTTCGATTCCAGTGTTTTTGAATAGGAAGCAGGTATTTTTTTATTGTCTTTCCATAAATAAAGTTGCAATTCATCGTGTAAATGATTCGTAACTTTCCGCCGTTCACTTAAAACCGCTTCTTCATTGTTTAATAAAGATGTTAACGGAATAATCGTTGTTGTGATTATCAACACGATGCTAAAAGCGACCAACACTTCAATAAGTGAAAATCCATTATCATTCCGCAATATAATAACGCCCCTTACCCAATGGGAAAATAATTTTATATTCCTGTTTCTTTGTAATGATTTCTAACGTGCCGGGGGTTCGTATCGTTCCAAGCTTATTAAAGGAAATCGGCTTCTGTAATGTTCGCTTATCAATTTTCCATTCTTTTGGGATGGTTCGTTCAATTACTTTTTCATTTGTACGACTATAAATGGTGTAACGATTATTCTCTGCGTCAATACTTAATCGGAAATTATCATCTGATGCAAAAGACATATTTTGCATATATAATAAATCTGATTCAAACGTACGGAAAAATTGTTCTGCTTCCTGTTTATCAAGCAATGAAAATTGGATTGGCAAACTAAGTAGAATTAGCAGGGACCAAATGCCGAGGATGAAGATAACTTCGAGTAATGTGAATCCATTCGTTTTCATGTTTTACCCTTACTCAGGAGCAGTTACTTTCCCAGTTGAACTATTATAATTAAGTTGTTTGTTATTTGGACAAGTTATTTGTTCCTTGGTTATATATTCATCGACCATGTTCTGTAAATTGGTAGGATATTTGTTTTTTTCCAGATAATGTGCGTCAACCTGGGCTTGAACAACAGATACCAGTGCCTCGCATCCCTTGGAATTGACTTCTTGTCCCTTTTTTCCTAGATTTGGAACGATTAGGATGATTAATACAGAAATTATCATTAAGACAATCAACATTTCGATTAGTGTAAATCCTTTTTGGTTTTTGAACATGATTTATATTCGCTCCTTTAGATTGTTTTGATTAATTGAAACATTGGCCACATCAATGTAATGTAGATAAACACGATAAATCCCGCCAATATGATAAAAAATACAGGTTGAATATAAGTGATTGTTTTTAAAATCTTACGGTGTAATTCCTCTGTTAGCAATTCAGCATAAATGGATAAATCTTTTTCCAGTGCTGCAGCATCTGCATTTTTTTGAAAAATAATTGGTATTTGTTTATCAAGTAATTTTAGTTGGGATAAAAGGCTTGTAATGTGTTTACCTTGGTTCAATTCTTGAATCATGAGTGTAGAATAGTAAGCTAGAATCGGTAACTTCGTCTGTTGTGCCATCGTGTTTAAAATTTCTTTGATGGGAATCCCGGTTTTTAATAGGGATCCAAAGTGGGTTGCAAATAAAAATGTTGTTTGTATTTGCTTGTATTTGCGATAAACAGGCAAGCTGCTATAAAGCTTGATTTGTTTTTCAATCCGAATTTTTCGCTTGTTTATTTGCCAAAGCAGGTAGCAAATGACCACAAAAATGATTACTAGATAAGCGAAGTTGCTTAAAAAGTCAATGATCATGATGGATATGAATAACATGGATGATGTTTCTGTACTTGATTGGAACAGATCCAAAAAAGAAGGAAGAACGGATTGTTTGATGAAATAGAGTAGAACTGAAAATATCAAGAGCAATATAGCGGGGTATCGTGCAACTTGTTGGAATTTCTTGTGGTAGTGCAGACGCTGTTCGTACATATTAAGACATTTTCGAATACTTGCTTCGATATCACCATTTGCCCGAACAAAGTAGAGGTACGATGTTATGATCGTATTAAATTTTGCCTTCTCAAAAGCTTGATCGAGTGTACTACCATTTTTTAATGCAAATATTATGATGGATGCTGGTTCTTTCATTGTTTTGTTCCATTTTATAACCTCGAGTGATTCAATTAAGGTGTATCCATTTTGCAATAACCTTGATAAGCGATTCAGGAACAGAAGTTGAGTTTCTTTGTTTAAATTTTTTTGTCTAATTTGTGTGAAAAACTTTTTCAGATACAAAGCCATATGCATATGCCTTCTTTCTTAAGTGATCAAACGATTGAAATTCCTTCATTTGTTCAACATTAACTCCCTTTAATGCGTTTTCCAACAGGTTGCCATCTAAAAGTTCCAACACGGCAGCACGTCTTGTGATCGCCTGATTGAATTCAAGCGGTAACAGTTCGAGCGCTGCAACAGAAATTAAAGATTGCTGTAAATCGGGTATAGTCATGCCTAATTCCAACAGCCTATGAATGGTTCCTATCGCATTTTTTGCATGTAAGGTGCTTAATACGAGGTGACCGGTCAATGATGCATCAAATGCAAATTTGGCTGTTTGTTCATCGCGTATTTCGCCAACCATAATAATGTCGGGATCATGTCGGAGTGCAGCCTTTAATCCAGCTTGGTAAGTGATGCCAGCCTTTTCGTTAACCTGAACTTGTAAAATATTCGTAATGTCTTTTTCGATTGGATCTTCTAATGTGATGGTTTGATAGGAATTTTCTTTTAAGATGCTTTGTAGCAGGGAATACAATGTGGTTGTTTTTCCACTCCCGGTTGGCCCTGTGAACAGAATAATTCCCGAACGGTGCGATATCCATTTTTTTAATCTGTTTAACTGGTTTGGGAATAAAAAAAGTTGATCGAGTGTGAAATGTTCTTCTTGTGGGAGTATACGAATTGCTAAACTTTCCATATGACTGACAGGGAGAGTTGATAATCGAAGTGAATAATGTTGTGTTGTTGTTTCAAAGTTTATAGTTCCGTTTTGGGGCTTTCGGATTTCCCCGATATCCATTCCCGATGTGAACTTAAAATAAGTCAATAACACTTGGTATTGTGAAGCTAATACCGATTGCTTGAAAATTCGCTTCCCATGGACACGGAAATAAATGTCTGTTTGATCCGGAAAAGGATAGAAATGAATATCAGATGCTTGCATTTCAATCGCGGATCTTAGGAGTTTGGTTGAAAGTGTTGTAGCGGAGCTCAATGACCTATCGCCTCCATATTTTTATTTGTTGTATAGTACTCATTCGACATAACACAACAAATTCCTTCTTTTATTTTAAATTAATTTAAAAATTTTTTGAGGTTATGATGGGATGGGGGCAGATAGCAACAAATTATGTAAAAAAAGCCTATATGTATAAGGTCCGGCATGAAGGAAATGCTACGTCATAGTGGGGTGATTAAAATTTCCGGAAATGATTTTGTTAAATATATGACAGAAAAAGTGGTGACGTTCATGGATTCGTCGCCAGAACAACGCAAGGAAAGAAAAGGGAAACAGAAAAAACAGGAACCTGCGATTTATTCCAATCGTTGGTTTGGTATATTGCCATTTGCGGTTAAAATGTTTATGAAGAAAACAGATTAAGCGGGCCCACCAGAGTAGGGGGCCTGCTTTTCTATTGAATTGCACCTTCAGCAAGGTAAAATATTCCGCCATTGATAACCTCATAGGTGATTGTTGGCTGGTAACGATTATTGATTTCCTTTAATTCTTTGTCCATTTGATTTGCGCGTGTTTCATCATCTGTATCATGATAAAAATGTTTTAACATGTTCATTTCCTCTGTTAGTGTTTGCAGGGAATCGTCGGCCCATTCATTTGATTGTTTTTGAATATGTTGATCGATAACCGATTCGATCCGTAAGAACCCGCTTTTTATTCTGATTAACGGAGATAATGTAAAACAATAATCAGAAATAGTTAGCTGGAGTGGTAACTGTTCTAAATGCTCCATCATATTCGGTTTCATCATTCCGCTTAGCAAATGTAAACCAATCGAGATAATTTCATCCTTTTTTTGTTTGCCAATGTAACTAATCTTCATATTAATAACAAGCCAAGGGTGTAGCGGTGTTCTTGTTGTTGTATTTATTTGTTGAAATAACTTGGTGTACTTTTCATTATTTTTCAGATGAGTGAAAATCTGCTGTAATCTTGGACTGCCAAAGTGAATCCATTCGCCTTTTTCATCTTGCTTATTCGGGTTGGTGATGAGTGTTAAACTCATGGGGTCACCATTATGGCCCATTTTTTTAATATAATGCCAGTAAAAAGGCCTGTTCATTAGGGCGCGATCCATTTTCTCATTTAACTGAACGGTTGCCACCCCATTTTGATTATGGATAATTTGACAATCATGCGCTGTAAAATAATCCGTTAAAAAGTGATTCAGGTCTTTAATTGCCATATTGTTGTTCCTCACTTGTCACTTCATTTTTTGATTGAATCACGGAGGATAAGTTATTCAGCTTTATTTTTGCTTCTCCTGTTGATGCTGATTCAGAGAAGATCGTTTGGATTTCTGATTCAATGTCCGTGATATTCAATTCTGCTAAAATGGTATCTAACTGACCGATAACTGATTCGAATAAATTTATTTTTTCATATAATAAATTCATAATGTGTTCTTCAACCGTCTCCCGGATAGCGAAATTATAGATATGCACGTCTTTTTCTTGGCCATACCGATGAATACGACCAATTCGCTGTTCAAGCCGCATTGGATTCCATGGCAGATCATAGTTAATCATATAATTACAGAACTGTAGGTTAATCCCTTCGCCACCAGCTTCTGTTGCGATTAACACTTGTGCATGGTCCTGGAAAAGTTTACGCATCCAGTCCTTTTTACTTGGTTTAAAGCCACCACGAAATGGGACAGATGTTATATTGCTTTGTTGTAGATACCATTGTAAGTAAAGTTGTGTTGCACGATATTCCGTGAAAATAATCATCTTTTCATCCGGATGTTGTTTAATTAATTCAACTACCTTTTCCGCTTTCGAGTGATGTGGTAATTGCTCGATTTTTCCCGCCAGTTCTTGGAATAAGTTTGTTGTATGCTCATCATTTCCCATTTTTTTAAGTGATAAGTAACACGCTTCACGTGATGAGCATATTTCCCGTAATAGCGTTATTCGAGAGAAGGATGATGTAAAAGGTACACTAGCTAGTTCTTGATAAAATTCTTTTTCTTCCTGATTAAAATCAATCCAAATGGTATCAATGTGTCGTTTTGCATTGCTTAATTCGGTATCTTCGCGTGTATTTCGTACCATTACCTTTTGAATCAACTGTTTTAAATATGCATCCTGCTTGATTTTTGTTCGATCTTTCCCGTACTGTTCCAGGAATGATTCATAATTTCCTAAATGACCAGGCTTGAGTATCGATACTAAATTAAAAATTTCAACCAAACGATTTTGTACTGGCGTTGCTGTCAAGAGTAAACAATATTTCTTTTTTAACATCCGGACAAATTCATAGTTCTTCGTTTTATGATTTTTTAGTTTATGTGCCTCATCAATTAAAATAAAATCATAATCCAATTCCAAAATCTTTTCCCTGTGTGGGGAACGTTTTGCTGTATCAATGGAAGAAATGATGATGTTGCCTTGCTCCCAGGCATAATTCTTTCGGTGGGTTATCGCAGGTATATAAAACTTTTCGTTTAATTCTCTTGCCCACTGATTTACTAATGATGCCGGAACTAAGATTAGTGCTTTTTTTACTAAACCACGGATCATGTATTCTTTTAAAATTAAACCAGCCTCAATTGTTTTACCTAACCCAACTTCATCTGCTAAAATTGCGCGGCCATTCATTTCTTTAACCACTTGTTCTGCACATGTAACTTGATGCGATAAAAAGTTCACATGTGGAAGATAGTCTAACGAACGTAATCCGTTAAAGGATGGTGTCATCGTTGTCTTTTCTGCTTGATAGGCCATTTGAAATAATTCCCAATGGGAGAACTGGCCTTCCTTATCAAGATTTGTCTGAAATTCATCGATAAATGCAGTATCTTTTTGTATGTTAATCTTTGTCATAACCAGCTTCCTTTTCCCCGAGTTTAATGAATTGAAAAAGAATTTAATGTTTTGTTACTTTAGCTATTTTTGTTGCATGTTTTATGGTATACTTAAGCCGAATAAAATAGATATTTCTTGTTTGTTGATACATAGTATAACCAATTACATTCTTTTTCATAAAGCGAATGATTACAAGGGGAGAGTTTACGCATATAATTCTGCGTAACGCCGAAGGAGCAAACGACTGTGAATCTCTCAGGCAAAAAGACTCTTGTAGGACGCTACTCTGGAGAGTGTTTACGACTTTTGTAGACCACCAACGAAGCAAGTACCTATGGAGTGAGGAAACTAGATTCCTATAGGTGCGCAACTTTCAGGTTGATGGACAGAGATTTCCTGCGTATCAGTGTGTTCAAAATGTTACCAATCAGAAAGATAGGTTTTGACTTATTATTTGGTAATGATTGAACAGCCTCGAGCGATGAAATCTCTATTTTTTTATGCCATTTTTTAGAAGGAGTGGATCAGTGTGAGTGATTTAAAACGTACCCCTTTATATCCAGAATATGAAAAACACGGGGCAAAAACAGTTGATTTTGGCGGATGGGACTTGCCGGTGCAATTTACAGGCATTAAACAAGAACATCATACAACAAGAACGAAGGCAGGTTTATTTGATGTTTCGCATATGGGTGAGATTGTCGTAAAAGGCGAAAAAAGTTTACCTTTTTTACAGAAGATTATGACTAACGATGTTGCGAAACTGCAACCAAAACGCGCTCAATATACGTTCATGTGCTATGAAGATGGTGGAACGGTAGACGATTTAATTGTATACATGCTTGAAGAGAACCATTATTTGCTCGTTGTTAATGCTGCGAATACGGAGAAAGATTATGACTGGCTTGTGCGAAATAATTCTGAGGGTGCGACAATATCTAATGTGTCTGAAAATTATGTTCAGTTAGCGCTTCAAGGACCATTGGCTGAGGAAATATTGCAGTCGTTAACTGAAACCGACTTAAGCGAGATTAAATTTTTCCGCTTTGAAAATCCAGTTTACTTTTCAACAATTTCAGCCGGGGCAATTGTTTCTAGAACAGGGTACACTGGTGAAGATGGATTCGAGATCTATATCAATGCAGAGAATGGCCAGGCATTATGGCAGCTTTTATTGGAAGCGGGTAAAGATAAGGGACTTGAACCGATTGGACTTGGTGCAAGAGACACATTACGCTTTGAAGCCAATTTAGCTTTATATGGCCAAGAGTTATCCAAAGATATTACACCACTGGAAGCAGGGATGTCATTTGCGGTTAAAGTAAAAAAAGATGCTGCTTTTATTGGGAAGGATGCCCTATTAAAGCAAAAAGAAGCTGGGGTACCAAGGAAACTGGTTGGAATCGAAATGATTGATAAAGGAATTCCACGTCACGGGTATGAAGTATTCGCTGATGATCAGGAAATTGGTTTCATTACTTCTGGAACACAGTCACCAACTTTACAAAAAAACGTTGGGTTAGCACTTGTACAATCGGAGTTTGCCCAAGTTGGTACAGAGGTTGTGGTGCAAGTCCGGAAACGGCAGTTAAAAGCAATTGTTGTCGAGACACCATTTTACAAACGTTCAAAATAGGGGAGGGTATAGCATGGAATTTCGTTATTTACCAATGACAAAAACAGATAAACAAGAAATGTTGCAAACGGTAGGCGTAGAAACGACGGATGATTTATTTGCTGATATTCCATCTGATGTTCGTTTTCAGGGAGAGCTAAATCTCAAAAAATCAACAAGTGAAGTGCAATTAAAAAAAGAACTCGTAAATCTTGCAAATAAAAATGCTAATTTAACAGAGTATTGCTCTTTCCTTGGAGCAGGTGTTTATGATCATTTTATTCCATCTGTTGTGGATCATGTTATTTCTCGGTCAGAGTTTTATACGGCATATACACCATATCAACCAGAAATTTCCCAAGGCGAATTGCAGGCAATATTTGAATTCCAAACGATGATTAGTGAACTTACCGGAATGCCTGTAGCAAATTCATCCATGTATGACGGTGGAACGGCACTTGCTGAGGCTGTAAATTTAAGTGCGGCTACAACGAAAAAGAAAAAAATTCTCGTTTCAAAGGCAATACATCCTGAATCAAGGGCGGTTATTGCGACATACGCTAAAGGACCAAACCTGGAAATTGTTGAGATTGAACAAGAAAATGGCCAGACTAATTTAAAGCAATTGGCTGACGAACTAGATGAGAATACGGCGAGTGTTGTCATGCAGTATCCAAACTTTTATGGTCAAATAGAGCCGTTACATGAAGTGAACAAGTTAATCGAGCAACAAAAAAAGACAATGTTTGTCGTATCAAGCAATCCATTGGCATTGGGTTATTTAACACCTCCTGGTTCGTTTGGTGCTGATATTGTTGTTGGTGATACACAAGTGTTTGGAATCCCAGCACAATTCGGTGGACCACATTGCGGGTACTTTGCAACGACACAGAAATTGATGCGTAAAGTTCCTGGCCGATTGGTTGGGCAAACTACCGATGAAGATGGAAAACGAGGATTTGTACTAACCTTGCAGGCGCGCGAACAGCATATTAGACGGGATAAGGCAACTTCCAATATTTGTTCCAATCAAGCATTGAATGCGCTAGCAAGCTCTGTTGCGATGAGCTCAATCGGAAAACACGGCATTAAGAAAATGGCAATGCTAAATATGCAAAAAGCACGTTACATGAAACAGAAATTAACAGAAGCAGGGATAGAAGTGACAACAACTGGGGCCTTTTTTAATGAGCTCGTTATAAAGCTTCCGGGATCTGTGTCTGATTATAATGCACAACTTTTAACAAAAGGCTTTATTGGTGGCTATGATTTAGCACAGGCTGATCCAGAACTAGAAGGGCATATGCTGCTAGCAGTAACTGAAATTCGTACAAAAGAAGAAATTGATACTTTTGTAAAAGAATTGGGGGATATCCATGGCTGAGTTTGATTTTCCGTTAATTTTTGAACGTGGTAAAGAGGGTAGAACGAGTTATAGTTTACCAGAATTAGATGTTCCAGAATCAGATTTAGAAAATGAATTAGACGCTGTTTTTATTCGAGAGACAGCACCTGAATTACCTGAAGTAAGTGAATTGGAAATTATGCGTCATTATACAGGATTATCACGTCGCAACTATGGCGTAGATTCCGGCTTTTATCCATTAGGTTCTTGTACAATGAAATATAATCCAAAAATTAATGAAGATGTTGCACGACTACCTGGATTTAGTCATATTCATCCACTTCAAGACCCTAGCAGTGTTCAAGGTGCTATGGAAATGATGTACGATTTACAAACATCGTTAAAAGAAATTACTGGTATGAATGAAGTCTCTCTTCAACCTGCCGCGGGTGCACAAGGTGAATGGACCGGGTTAATGATGATTCGTGCCTTTCATGAGGCAAATGGGGATACGAATCGTACAAAAGTAATTGTTCCCGATTCTGCACATGGCACAAATCCAGCGTCTGCTTCGGTTGCGGGATTTGATGCAGTTACAGTTAAATCAAATGAAAAAGGCTTAGTGGATTTAGAAGATTTAAAGCGTGTTGTTGGCGATGATACAGCTGCATTAATGTTAACAAATCCAAATACATTGGGTCTATTTGAAACAGAAATAGTAGAGATGGCAGAAATTGTTCATGGTGCTGGTGGGAAATTGTATTATGACGGCGCTAATTTAAATGCAATTATGGGGTATGCACGCCCCGGTGATATGGGATTTGATGTTGTGCATTTAAATTTACACAAAACCTTCACAGGTCCACATGGTGGTGGTGGTCCTGGATCAGGTCCAGTTGGTGTGACCGAAGAATTCACACCATTTTTACCAAAACCATTGCTAGTGAAGCAAGATGATGGGTATGTATTTGATTATAATCGCCCACAATCAATCGGTCGAGTTAAACCTTATTACGGTAACTTTGGCATAAACTTACGTGCCTATACGTATATCCGGACAATGGGTGGAGAAGGTCTGAAAAAAGTAAGTGAATATGCAGTATTAAACGCAAATTACATGATGCGTAAATTAGAAGCGGAATATGTTTTACCATATCCGCAACATTGTAAGCATGAATTTGTTTTATCAGGGAAAAAACAGAAAAAACTAGGTGTTCGTACACTGGATATTGCGAAACGTCTACTTGACTATGGTTATCATCCACCAACCATTTATTTCCCATTAAATGTGGAAGAGGCAATGATGGTGGAACCGACAGAAACAGAATCAAAAGAGACCTTGGATGGTTTCATTGACACGATGCTCGCGATTTCTGATGAGACAAAAAATGATCCTGAAACCGTTCAGGAAGCACCACATACAACAATTGTGAAGCGGATGGATGAAACTACCGCTGCAAGGAAGCCGATCTTACGTTATTTTAAATAAAAAAGATGCCCAAAGCTATTCATGCTTCGGGCATCTTTTTTTATAAGGGCGCTTGTACTTTTCTTATATTTTGACTTTTCCTGTCCATTTTTTAAATCCGCCTTTAAGCTGGTTTAAATCCTGGTACCCTTTTTTTTGCAGCAGCTGGGCAGCGCGTGCTGATCTTGAGCCACTTTGACAATAGAGATAGACAGGCTTGTCCTTTCTCAACTCAACAAGACGCTGTTTCATTTGAGTCAGTGGTATATTTCTAGCGCCGAGAATATGACCTTTTTTAAATTCCTGAGGCTCTCTAACGTCGATTAATTGGGCTTTTCGATATCCCTCGCGAAATTGATCTTCGGTTAAGATTTTTAAATAAGCACGTTGTCTAAAGTAGCGGAATAAACCAAATCCGATAATAATAACAAGTACAATGATGATGATTTCCATTATTTGTCCCCCGTTTATTTCTTTTGCTTCCTACTCTATTATATGGTTGATTGCTTATTTTTTCAAAGGGTTTATTTTTTGATGTTACGTAAGAAATAAGATTTGCAGGTATGGCCATTTTTATAAGTTAGTTGTATGATTTATTTGGTGTAAAACAGAGCAATAATATTGTGGCTTTTTTGTCGATATTTTATATAAACCATTTAGCTTGGGAATGCAAACTACGAAAAAAATGATTTAACCATCGTAATGGATTGTTTCCTTTTGATTTCTCCTTATATCTAGCAAAATTGGTTTATTTCTATTATTGACAAATAAGCTATTTTTTGCTCGCATCACAATATATAGTGTTTGTTTTTAAATGCAGTCTCAATATGTTGTTATTTTTTTCTTGAATGTGGTATGGTAAGATTAGTATTCTAGTGAATAAAAAGGAGTGATGAAATGTCGATTGCTGTTGAAGATAGAAAGAAAATCGATATTAAAAACCTAAATCAAGATATTGCGTTATTCTCACAAGTACACCCAATTACAAACGACATGAAGCTAACTCATAAAGGTGTATCACGGCTAGTTATGCTTGACCGTTATGCATTTAAAGATACGGAGAAGAAAACGTTAAAAGCAGGGGACTTTGTTGTTTTAACAGTAAAAGCTGATCCGAAATTTCCTGCACGTGGGTTAGGATTTATCAATGAAATCGATTGGATTCATAATCAGGCAACGATTCAAGTGAACCCCGAATTCGTCCATGTGCTTGACAATGAAGCGGAAGCTGAAACTGGAATAGTGAAACGTTCATTAGATGTGATTGATAAACCATTAGAAGTCTATTACGAACAAATCGCTAGAAGGAATGCCACAGGTCTTGCAAATGTGGAAACCACGGAAGAAAAACGGCAGGAATCATTTAAGAAGTTTAATCAAGAATTAGCGAATTTGAACTTTATTCCGGCTGGTAGGGTACTGTATGGTGCCGGTTCTGAAACAGATGTGACCTTTTTTAATTGTTACGTTATGCCGTATATTCAGGACTCACGCGAAGGAATTTCTGATCACCGAAAACAAGTGATGGAGATTATGTCGAGAGGCGGCGGGGTTGGAACAAATGGATCAACACTACGCCCGCGTAACACATTAGCAAAAGGGGTTAATGGTAAGTCATCAGGTTCGGTATCATGGCTGGATGATATTGCTAAGCTAACACACTTGGTAGAACAGGGTGGAAGCCGAAGAGGGGCACAAATGATAATGTTAGTTGATTCCCACCCTGATATTATTGAATTTATTATTTCTAAAATGCAGAATCCTAGAATCTTACGTTACTTAATTGAAAACACGGAAGATGAACAAATTAAGCAGCTGGCACAGGAAAAGCTAAACTTTACACCATTAACAGAGATAGAATTCGATTTGTATCAAGGAATAGTCAATTATAAATCGATGCCTGGCCAAGGCGGATTCACGCAAGCGGCAATAAGGGAAGCGGAAGAAAAGCTACAAACTGGAGGAACGTACTCTGTTCATAATTCAGAGTTTTTAACAGGAGCAAATATCTCTGTATGTTTAACAAAAGACTTCATGGAAGCCGTTGAAAATGACGGATGGTATGAACTTCGTTTTCCAGATGTAGAAAATTATACAACCGAGCAAATGAAAGAATACAACGAGAATTGGCATGAAGTTGGCGATGTCCGTCAATGGGGAGAAATGGGTTATCCAATTCGTGTTTACCGTCGCATAAAAGCTAAAGAATTATGGAATTTGATTAATATTTGTGCAACATATTCAGCTGAGCCGGGGATATTTTTTATTGATAATGCCAATGACATGACAAATGCCAAGGCGTATGGGGATCAGGTAGTTGCAACAAATCCGTGTGGAGAACAACCTCTTGCACCATATTCTGTTTGTAATTTAGCGGCAGTAAACCTTGCTCAATTTGCAAACAAAGATACGAAAACAGTCAACTATGAAAAACTAAAACAAACTGTAAAAACAGGCGTAAGAATGCAGGACAATGTGATCGATGCGACACCATACTTTCTGGAAGAAAATCGAAAACAAGCACTTGGTGAACGTCGTGTAGGCTTAGGGGTAATGGGTCTTCATGATCTTCTGATTTATTGTGACACAGCGTACGGTTCAGAAGAAGGAAATAAACTAGTCGATAAAATATTTGAAACGATTGCTACAACTGCATACCGGACTTCGATTGAGCTAGCTAAAGAAAAAGGAAGTTTTCCATTCTTAATTGGTGATACAGAAATCGAAACAAAATCGTTACGTCGAGCGTTTATTAATACAGGGTATATGAAGCAAATGCCAGAAGATATAAGAGAAGGTATTATTAAATATGGTATTCGTAATTCCCATCTCTTAACAGTAGCGCCTACGGGTAAAGTTGTTGCCCCCTATATCTGTAAAGATGTAGCGTAAACTTGGCTATATGCGGGAAACACTCAGTATCCTTTCGTACTCGTGCCTTGCCAGCACATTCATATAGAGTAAAAAGTGAAAGGTGGAGCCAATCCGCAGGGAAGTCGTGGCTGACCCCTCAACGACTACATGCCGAGCAACCTGAAATATGCACCTTAGATTTATAAAAAGTAAATAAGGTGACGTATTGCAAAAACAGTGTTTAAATTGCGGAATAATGATAAAGGTTAGACCCAGTCACTATGAAAGAAAAAAATTTTGTTCCCGAAAATAACCTAGCTTGGCAAGGTGGAGATATAGATTATTATGGACCTAACTGGCGATCTCAAAGAAAGAAAGCCAGAATAAGAGATAATTTCACTTGTCAAGATTGTGGATTAACTGAAAAGGAATATGGAAAAGAACTATCCGTTCATCATATCATTCCTTTTAGAGAGTTTAAGGGAGACTGGGAAGAAGCAAATAGATTATCAAATTTGGTGTGTTTATGTGAACACCCATGCCACCGCAATAGACACAAAAATAACATGGTTGATGATATAGTCTGATCCTCATGGCGACATGGGGAGCGGGTACTAATAATCCCGCCCTCTATCAATTAGAGAGTAACAAAAATGAGTACAGGTACGATGGTCGGCGTTAGTACTGGTTTAGAACCATACTTTTCCTTTTCTTATTTTAGAAGTGGAAGACTTGGGAAATTTATCGAGGTAAAAGCGGATATTGTCCAAGAGTATTTGGATAGAAATCCGGATCAGGATCCAACTGATTTACCGAATTGGTTTGTGACTGCGATGGAATTAGCACCAGAAGCACATGCGGACACACAATGTGTTATTCAACGTTGGGTTGATAGTTCGATTTCAAAAACGGTAAATGCGCCGAAAGGATATTCCGTTGACCAAGTTGAAAGTGTTTATCGCAGGTTATACAATGGTGGTGCTAAAGGTGGTACGGTTTATGTAGATGGTAGCCGTGACACACAAGTATTAACATTAAAAGCTGAAGAAAATTCATTTGACGATGAAGCAGAAGCAGTGGAAGAGACAACAAAGAAACCACGCGTTGTGCTAATGGACACGATTCAGGAATTAGATAAAACAAATGTAACGATTGGATCGGAAGTCGGTGATACATGTCCTGTTTGCCGAGAAGGTAGTGTAGAAGACATCGGCGGCTGTAACACGTGTACAAGCTGTGGTGCCCAGTTGAAATGTGGATTGTAAGCAACAAGGAGGACTAATCAATGATTGATTGGTCCTTCCTTTTTGTTGGGTGTAAAGACTTGTTTCACATCCTTTTTTCCTGTATGCTTTTATATAGAAACAATGTTGCATTAACTAAAAAATTATTCTTTGAAATGAGGAGATTTTTATGCCAACTCCAAGTATGGAGGATTACATAGAACAAATTTATAATCTAATTGAATCAAAGGGCTATGCTCGTGTATCTGATATTGCAGAAGCATTGCAGGTTCATCCATCTTCGGTCACAAAAATGGTGCAGAAATTGGATAAAGATGAATACTTAAATTATGAGAAATATCGCGGTTTTGTATTAACAGCAAAGGGCAAAAAAATTGGCGAGCGTTTAGTTTTCCGTCATGAATTGTTGGAACAATTTCTTGAGATTATTGGTGTCGAACATGAAAATATTTATGAAGATGTGGAAGGAATTGAACATCATCTAAGCTGGAACTCGATTGATCGGATCGGTGATTTGGTCCAATACTTTAAAGCAGACGAAGCCCGGGTAGATAAATTGCGAGAAACACACAGTGAAGTGGAATAGTTATATGAAATCCATCCAAATCTTACGGATGGATTTTTGTTTCAAAAGTAAAGAAAGTATAACTTAAAATAGGCGTGTGGCGTAATAGCAGAATCAGCCACGGCCAGCTCCAGCACCCAGCGACTAGTTGACTTCCCGTACCTCCTTACGATAAGTCAACATCGATTCGCTTACGCTCATCGTGTTTCCTTTATCTCACACGGCATGGTCCAGTCAATACGTCGCTAAACGGGCGCTTGCGCTTTTGTTCTGAAAAAGTGTTCTAATTTTAAAGGAATTGCTTAAAAATGTATAAAGACCACATAAGGGGCGAACTAATGAAAATTGATGTTGTTTTTTCTGGTGGTGGGGTGAAGGCATATGCATTTTTAGGTGCACTTACGAGTATTGAAGAACATAAGCATGAATTGGAACGTGTTGCAGGGACGTCAGCCGGTGCAATTGTTGCGGCATTTTTAGCGGCTGGGTATCGTTTGGGCGAAATTGAACAATTAATGAATGAATTGGATTTAAAAAAATTTCTCGACCAACCAGCGATTAGTAACTATATCCCATTTAGCAAATGGTTATTTTTTTATTTTCAAATGGGACTTTATAAAGGGGATAAATTGGAAAATTGGCTTTATGAATGTCTTGCTGAAAAAGACGTTTATACATTTAATGATGTAAAGCCAGGGTATTTGAAGGTTGTTGTTAGTGACTTATCGCTTGGTAAACTTGTTGTGATACCAGATGATATAGAGCGTATTTATGGAATCAATCCGAAGCATTTTCCTGTGGCAAAAGCAATCCGAATGAGTGCAGGATTTCCGTATTTTTTCATGCCGAAAAAGTTGCCAGGTAAAACGAAGGATAAGAGCATAATCGTTGATGGGGGCTTATTAAGTAATTTTCCTTTATGGATTTTTGAAAATGGGGATACCATCAAAAAACGCCCGGTATTGGGAGTGAAACTAAGTGCAAATATAAAAGATTATCAACCGCGTAAAATTAGAAACGCTTTTGATATGTTCCATGCGCTCTTTTCCACGATGAAACAGGCGCATGATTCCCGCTACATTTCCAAATCGCAAAAGAATAATATTATTTTTATTCCGGTTGAAAATGTCGAGACAACAAATTTTTCAATTAGTGAACAGACAAAAACGAATTTAATTGAGGCAGGTAAAAATAGAGCGGAAAAGTTTTTACGAAATTGGCCAAAATAAAAGGCAGATAAAAAACCGAGCGACAATTAAAAAGTTGCTCGGTTTTTTCGTTTGTGTTTATTGCCATCTATAACACGTAAATGGGAAGCACGTTTATGTGTTTTCTTCTTTATTTGCATTGGTTGCGTATGTTTGGTCTGCGTTTGCTTTTTGGTATCTTTATATTTTGATTTCGATTGTTTTACTGCCTGTTTGTATTTCTTCATATCACTGGAAGGGGCCCTTTTTCTGAGAAAAACAAAATAGATTACCGCAAATACTGCCAAACCGAAACCAATCATTGTGAAAATACTAGTTATAAAGCTTGTCGTATTTGTGAAAAGCTGAGAAACTAAACCAATGACTGCCAGACCTATGATGATATAGATCAAAACAGAAAATTTATTACGAATCACAAAAATTGTCCTCCTTTCCCATCAACGGGCACATAATAAATGCTCTTTACTATATTGTATACCACGAATAGTACGTTTTATAGCATTGTTTTTCAAATCTTTTTTTACAACTTTGTTACTATTAAATTCTGTCCTGTTTTACTAAAAATATGCAATACTATTTTCATTTTTACTGGAGCAAAGTCAAATCGCCATCTATTTTACTAAATAAAGTAACCTATCGCCAGTTGCACGTGTTAAAACCACTAATTTGCATGATTGCTTTTACAACAATTGGTGATAATAAGGGTGGAGGTGGTAGATGTGGCAGAAACAAAACATCAAGATGAAGACAAATCAGCAGAAAATAATCGTGATAAATCAATGTCGTTGCTATCAAGATCATTAATTACCGGATTTGTTGGCGGGGTGATCTGGAGCATCCTTGGGGTGGTTATGTACTATTTTAGTTTTTCAGAGGTAGCAGCAAAATCGTTCGTACTTAGGTCCTGGCTAGTTAAAGGATGGACAGATGGATGGCTTGGGGATGTTATTTCCATTTTGCTGACTGGGGTATTGTCCGTTTTTGCGGCGCTTGTCTATTATGGATTGTTTAAAAAGATAAATTCTATTTGGCTAGCTGCAGGATTTGGTGTTGTTCTCTGGGTCATTATATTTTATGTTTTCCATCCCATTTTCGATAATGTTCCACCAGTAACTGATCTAAATATGAATACAATTGTTTCTACATTATGTTTGTTTGTCTTGTATGGAACGTTTATCGGCTATTCGATTTCTTACGATTATCATGATACGATTGTAAAAGAACAACGCGAAAGTTAGGAACACGCTAAAAAATTGAAAAAGTTATCCAAATGGTCCAGTTTATGATAAACTAAAAAAGTTATTTCTTCTAAACACGAAGGAATAAAGCCTTGCATGTAGCACTTAGATGAAAAAAGTGTTGCATCAGATGTGATAACTTGTAGCTGTTTGGTTTAAGGGTCAGGCTATCGGTAGCTGTCCTTTATGATAATAAATAGAAAGGGATGGGAGAATGGAGAAACTAACAAGACTTAGAGAAGAACTCGAAGCAAATAAGTTGGATGCACTATTGATTACCAGTCCAATTAACCGGCGGTACATTACAGGATTTACCGGCACTGCTGGAGTGGCAATTGTAACTCAGAACGATGCGCTTTTCATCACAGATTTTCGCTACATAGAACAGGCAACGGAACAGGCAAAAGATTTTAAAATAGTGGAACACAAACAACTCATCATCCAGGAAATAAGTGATCAATTGAAACAGCTTAACGTTAAACGAGTTGGTTTCGAAAAAGAATATGTTACGTTTGCTACGTATGAATTGTATAAAAAGACAATTGATCAAGAATTGCTACCAGTCAGCGATATCATTGAAAAGTTACGTCTGATTAAGTCGGAAAGTGAACTGACTACATTAAAAAAGGCAGCTAAAATTGCGGACGATGCATTTGTTCATATTCAAAACTACATTAAACCAGGTGTTAAAGAAATAGACATCTCCAATGAATTAGAATTCTTTATGCGTAGACAAGGCGCAACATCATCTAGTTTTGATACGATTGTTGCCTCTGGCTATCGTGGGGCATTGCCACATGGTGTCGCATCGGATAAAGAAATTCAAAGCGGTGAACTTGTAACATTGGATTATGGCGCTCTATATCAAGGGTATTGTTCAGATACAACAAGAACGGTCGCAGTTGGAGAAATTAGTGATGAGCTAAAAACAATCTATGATACTGTATTAACGGCACAATTAACAGGTGTTGAAGGTGTCAAACCAGGGATCACTGGAAAAGAAGCAGATGCTATCGTACGGGATTACATTACGGAAAAAGGGTATGGGGATTATTTCGGCCATTCAACAGGACATGGTGTTGGAATGGAAGTTCACGAAGGACCTGGACTATCCCATCGTTCCAGCATAAAACTACAGCCAGGTATGGTAGTGACCGTTGAGCCCGGTATCTATGTACCAAACGTAGGTGGCTGTCGGATTGAGGATGATCTTGTTGTAACAGAAACAGGCAATGAGCGCTTGACTCTTGCTGAGAAAAAATTGATTCAATTATAAGTATAAGCGTGTTTTTTAAGGGAGGATTTTCAACATGATTTCAGTTAACGATTTTAAGACAGGTTTAACAATAGAAGTAGATAATGGCATTTGGCAAGTATTGGAATTCCAACATGTTAAGCCTGGTAAGGGTGCTGCGTTTGTTCGATCCAAATTACGTAATTTACGAAACGGCAATATTCAGGAGAAAACATTCCGTGGCGGTGAAAAAGTAAATAAAGCACATATTGAAAATAGAAAAATGCAATATTTATACGCTTCTGGTGATACGCATGCATTTATGGACACAAACACATATGAGCAAATTGAATTGCAATCGAGTCAAATTGAAGAGCAATTAAAATTTATGAAAGAGAATATGGAAGTTTCGGTCATTACGTATGAAGGTGAAATTCTTGGTGTTGAATTGCCAAATAACGTGGAATTAGAGGTTACTGAAACGGAACCGGGAATCAAAGGCGATACGGCTAGTGGTGGTTCCAAACCAGCTACCCTCGAAACTGGTCACATTGTACAAGTTCCATTTTTCGTAAATATTGGTGATGTATTAGTGATTAATACATCCGATGGAAAATACGTTTCACGCGCATAAGCACAATATTAAAAAGGAGAGTCCATTATTGGGCTCTCCTTTTTTATTTAAGCCTTTTTTTAAGAATGTTTGTTTTTTACACAATAGATATAAACTGCGATGTAAATAAGAAATTGCTCTCTCACCGTTCCGGAAATACACTTCGCTTTCCGCGGGCGGCTGCTGAGCCTCCTCGTGCTAACGCACTGCGGGGTCTCACCTAGGCCTTTCCTCCCGCTGGAGTCTACGCGTATTTCCTCCACTGGTGTTGTGATTTAAAAACTCATTACATTCAGCTATTGCTTGAGTGAATTTCTGTTCAAGGGAGAAAAAGTCCGTGTAATGTTAGAATCCATGGCTTTTCCCCTGTCGATAATCAGAGCTCCACTACTAGCGGAGGCAGAATACGTAGACTTCTGCGGGAACAATGGTTTTCGGTGGGGCGAGTTAGCGCAGCCCCAGCACGAGTCTGAAGACCCCGCAGCGGCGGTTTTCCACTTCGGAGGCTGAAGCCGTGCCCGCGGAAAGCGTAGTGTTTTCCTGTAGCGGTTGTTAAAGCTCCGAACTTGATTTCTAGTTATTGCACATAATATATCAACCACGAATTAAAAAGCAATAAACATTACGAAAAGAGCCTTTTTTTATCTGCTGCTTCACAATTTCCTCTTCTAATGTAAAGCTAGTCATAATTTTTCCAGCCCAACATACTATTGATAATAAAGCTATTGCAAGGTGAGGACATGCTATGGAAGAAATTCTACGCTTATTTCCTGAATTAATCAGGAAACATGTACAAGCAAAAATAGGAAAACGATGGGAAGCATTACAAGAAATACGCTTTCGATTAAACAAGCCAATCGAACTTGTATTTGACCATCAAACAGAATGGCTAACAGAGATAAAACCAAGTCAGAAAGATGGCTTGCATGTTCTTAATCAAATCAGTCAGTTCTCTTTATACCGACTGGAAGATGAATTACGGGAAGGATATGTCACGATAGAAGGTGGTCACCGGGTTGGACTTGCCGGTAAAGTCAATACAATCAATGGTTCCGTGAAGGCAATTCAACATATTGCATTTATGAATATACGAATTGCCAAGGAAAAAATTGGTGCAGCAACTACTATTTTACCTTATTTACACGGGGAAAATTATGCGAACACGTTGATCGTTGGTGCACCACAAACTGGGAAAACGACAATTATTCGTGATTTAACACGCTTGATCGCCTCAGGCTGGCGTAATGTACCGGCAAAGAAAGTAGCCGTAATCGATGAACGTTCGGAAATCGGTGCCTCGTTAAAAGGTATACCACAACACAATTTGGGTTTTCGGGCGGATGTAATGGATGCTTGTCCTAAAGCGGAAGGCATGATGATGATGATTCGATCGATGTCGCCCGATGTTCTTGTTGTTGATGAAATTGGTAGCAAACAAGATGTACAAGCGTTGATGGAAGCCATTCACGCTGGTGTTGTCGTAATTTGTACGATTCATGGACAAACATTATCCGAATTGAAAAAAAGACCCTCATTGCATGTCTTGTTTCACCATCATGTTTTCGAACGGATTGTTGTTTTGAATAAACAGAAAACCCCTGGCCAGGTGAATGCTATTTATGATCAGCACGAGCATAATATATTTTCTAAAAAATATATGGGGGTGACTCCTTATTAAATGGATTGGGGCACTTCTCTTAATCGGGACTACAACATGGATCGGGTTTGAGGTTAGTAAACGATTAGACAACCGTCCGAAACATATTAGACAGTTAAAAAATGCGCTGCAAATATTAGAAGCAGAAATATTATATAGTCAATTGCCATTGCAGGATGCTTTTACGATCATCGCCAAACAAGTACCGAATCCAATGAAGTCATTTTTTCAATCATTAAGTGATGGGATGCAAAAAAAGGGTATCGAGCTGACAAGCTTATGGGAGCAAAGCGTAAATCGATTAATGCAGGAATCAAGTTTAGGAGATATTGAGAAAGAGATTATTTATCAATTTGGTCAAACACTAGGCCAGCACGACTTTACACAACAACAAAAACAAATCCAACTAACCATCAGCCATCTTGATCGTGAGTTAGCTGAAGCCAGGGATAACAAATATAAATACAGTAAAATGGCGAAAAGTTTAGGGATTTTATGCGGGTTGTTTATCGTATTATTACTAATTTAATTATGAATTTCCTAAGGTAAGGAAAGGGGTACTTCCATGCTGACTGATGCAACCATATTATTTCAAATTGCTGGGATTGGGATAATTGTCGCAATCATACATACGATTATGAAACAAATGGGAAAAGAAGATATCGCCCATCTGGCAACAGTAGTCGGTTTTATTCTTGTCCTAATTATTGTGGTCAATGGCCTTGCAGATTTATTTCAGCAAATTAAGTCTGTATTCCTGTTCCAGGGGTAATCGTGCATGGATATCATACAAATTGTTGTGCTTGGAATTGTTGCGAGTATCTTATATATCGTGTTAAAGGATTTAAACACATCATTCGCCTTTTTCCTTATTTTGATTACGGGAATTATTATTTTCTTAGCGATCATCCAACAAATTGGTGCCGTTTTTCAATTGCTTGAAACATTGGGTGAAAAAGCAAATATTGATGGAATGTATATGGAAACGATCTTAAAAATCATCGGTATTGCCTACATTGCGGAACTCGGAGCAAATCTTACCAAAGACGCAGGACTGGGATCTGTTGCAGCGAAGATCGAACTTGCTGGAAAAATTTTTATTATCTTGCTAGCAATTCCAATCATAACCGCTGTCATTGAGGCAATCGTGAATTTTTTACCAACCAACTAATTATGAGCAAATGCGCGCTGGGGCTCAACGGGGTTTGCCCAGTCTGAGAATAAATTAGATCTCAAATTTTAAAAAGGAGCATATGTTGATGGATGAAACAAGCTAACCGAATTCTTGTCGTCTTATTTGTTCTTTTGCTGTTTACCGGGGGTCAATCTACCGTTTTCGCCACTTCTGATTCCAATAAACTGGAATCAGCTGTGCTTGATGAAATTTCGTTAGAAGGTATTCAAAAATATTGGGACGGGCTTGTTAGTGATTATAGTGGGTATATACCAGAATTAGAAAAAACAAGTTTGTATGAGTTTATTAAAGATAATGGGTCTTTTTCAATAAAAGACATCCTTTCAGGTATTCTGAAATATTTATTTTACGAAATTATTTTAAATGGAAAACTGTTGGGATTACTGCTAATGCTCACGTTGTTCTCTGTCATGCTGCAGACGATGCATACTGCTTTTGAACAGAATGCTGTGAGCAAAATCGCCTATTTTGTGGTATATCTAGTTTTGCTTTATTTAGCATTGAACAGCTTTTATTTAGCATTTTCCTACACAAAAGATGCGATTGAATCGATGAGTAATTTTTTGATTGCGTTATTACCACTAGTTTTAGGGCTTATGGCCACATTTGGTAATGTTATATCTGTTTCATTTTTTCATCCAATTATTGTATTTCTCATCTATGTGAGCGGTGTACTTGTGTCAAAGTTTATTTTGCCGCTTTTATTTTTATCGGCGTTGTTAATGGTGATTAGCAGTCTCAACGATAATTATAAAGTGACCCATTTGGCAAATTTATTTAAATCAGTGGCACTTGGAGTACTTGGAGTGTTTTTAACGATCTTTATTAGCGTCATGTCTGTACAGGGGGCTGCGAGTGCTATCCAGGACGGGGTGGCAATGAAGACAGCGAAGTTTATAACTGGAAATTTCATCCCGATAGTTGGAAGGACATTTACGGATGCTGCTGATACCATTTTGAGTGCTTCCTTACTGTTGAAAAATGCGGTTGGTATCGTTGGATTGATTATTATCGTTTTTCTGGCGTTATTTCCAGCGATGAAAATTTTCGCGATTGCGCTCATTTATAAAATCGCAGCTGCGGTCCTGCAGCCAATTGGTGATGGACCAGTGATTACCAGTTTAAACGTAATTAGCAAACATATTTTCTACATTTTAGCATCGTTGTTAGCTGTCACATTAATGTTTTTCTTGGCAATTGTCATATTAGTAGCTGCCAGCAATATTACCTTACTGCTGCGCTAGGGGTGGTCTGAGTGGATGTACTCATACAATGGGTAACGCAAATAGTCGTTTTTTTAATTGTAGCGATGATCATTGATCTTATTATTCCAGCTACTGCGATGAAAAAATATATCAAATTGGTTGTTGGGCTTATTTTAATTTTAATTTTTTTGAAACCTGTTTTTTTTCTGTTTGATATGAACGTTGAACAAGCATTGGAAACGTCATTTTCGCAACTTACAGACGGAAAAAGGGATACAGAATCAATGGAAAATTCTATCGAAATGCAAAAAAGTGAAATACAAGACACACAACGTGCATATATTTTAGAAGAAATGGCTGTCCAATTAAAAGATCTAGCAAAACCATCACTAGCAGAAAACTATCAAGCTGAAATTCAGGACATCAATTTTCAATTTATCGAAGAAGCAGAGCCGCCATACGACTATGAAGATCTAGAGGAAGTCATTGTATATCTTGGTCAAATAGAAAACGAGGAGGGAGCAGTGAGTATAGTTGAAAATATCGAGATTGATACCAAGGACCCAGTAATGGATGAAGATGAACAAGATGTGCAGGAGGTTAAAAAGTTACTAGAGGATGAATGGGAGATTAATGCGGAGAAATTAACGCTTGTATGGGAAGGAGGGTCACCTTGAAAGAAAAAATAAGAAACTTCTTCAGTGAAAAAAAACTTGACAGTAAAATTAGAAACCCGTCAAAGAAAATCAAATATTTAATCGTGCTTGGTTTACTTGGATTACTATTAGTCATTTTAAGCAATGCACTTTCTTCCCCATCCAATGAAGGACAAGAGGAAATGGTTCCTATCAATCCAACTGACCAGGAAGCAGAACGTACACTATCCAAGAAAGACGACTCTACTACTACAGACGTTGGAGAAATAGAAACGAGTTATGAAAAAGATTTGCAAGCAATGTTAGCTAAAATTCAGGGTGTATCCGATGTGGAAGTAATGGTCAACCTCGACTCTACCAAAGTGAAAGTATACGAAAAAAATTTAATCACCGGTCAGCAAACGACAGATGAATCAGATAAAAGTGGCGGCACAAGGGAAATAGAAGATGACACCAAAGAAACACAAGTTGTTTTAGTAAGGCAAGGAGATAAAGAAGTTCCGCTATTAATTCAAACGAAAAAACCGGAAGTACGAGGTGTCTTTGTAGTCGCAAAAGGTGTAGACCATGCAACAGTAAAAAAATGGGTGATTGAAGCTGTCGCAAGAGTACTTGATGTTCCAACACATAAAGTTTCTGTAATGCCAAAAAACTAAGGAGGATGTAACATGCTAAAAAAACAGACCGTTTGGCTTTTAACCATGTTAAGTTTGATGATTGTCCTAAGTGTTTATTACATGACGTCACCTGATTCCGAAGAAGTTGCCTTTTTGGAGAATGGAAAGGAAGAAGCTGACGAAACGGCAACAACTGAACAGACTGAAGGGGAAGATGCGAAGGTTGATGAGATCACGAATATGGGTGAGGACGAGTTGTTTACCAATATCAGATTGGAAGTACAGGACGAACGAAGTAAACAAATTTCCCGACTAGAAGATGTTGTTGCATCGAGTACAGCGAGTACAGAGGAAAAGAACCAAGCATATGAGGATATAGAAGTATTAGAGCAACGTGGGAAAAAGGAATCGATTTTAGAGGAGTCCATCTTAGCAACTGCAGACTATCAAGATGTGTTAGTCCGATTTGATAAAAATGATGAGAATATCGTTCATGTTAATGTTAAGGTTGACGAGCTGCCAAAGCAAGAAGCAGTCAACATTATGCAAATGGTCCGTGATGAATTCGGCGAAATTCAAGTTGATGTTAATTACCAGCCAGCTGAAGGTTAAACGAACAAACCCAGGGTATTCAAACTCTTATCTTATTAGATAGGAGTTTTATTTTTTTAATTCTACTGTTCGCAAAATAAAGTTATTATTGCTATAATTATTGTGAAAACGTTTTACATAGTTACTCAACTTTCGCAGCGGAAAGAAACGGTAGAATGTGGCTTGGTAGAACACATACTACTACAATTAATGTTAGTAAATGCGAAAGTTGAGATAGTTACAGATAGGACGATAATTCAACTCGGAAGTATTCACTTAATCATTTATGGTTGATATAGTACAAGTATTTATCGTAAAATGTTAAGAGGAGTTATTAGTACCTGTTATTAATTTTTTTGAAAAACTGAAGGGGTGCCAGAAATGTTAAAAGTACAAGAAATTCGTGAGATAATCAAACTTATTGATCAATCATCAATTGATGAATTTAGTTATGAGGCAGATGGAGCGACTGTTTCACTGAAAAAGTCATCTGGAAATGTATCCGTGCAACCAGTCGAACAAGTAGTGAATACAGTTGAAAAGCCTGTTGAAGTTAAAAAACAAGAAGTAAAACAAGTTGAAGCAGAACCAGAAAAAGAAACACCAGTGAAAGAAGCAGAAGAGACTCCAACACAAACAACCGTTGATTACGATTATGAAGTTGAATCACCAATGGTAGGTACACTTTATATGTCGCCATCTCCGGAAGCAGATCCTTATGTGCGAAAAGGGAGCCCGGTGGAAAAAGATACCGTTGTTTGTATTGTGGAAGCAATGAAGTTATTTAATGAAATTGAAGCAGAAACGAACGGAGAAATCGTGGAAATTTTAGTGGAAGATGGCCAACTAGTTGAATATGGTCAACCACTATTTAGAGTGAAGACTAAATAAGGGGACGAAAACATATGATTAAAAAACTGTTAATTGCTAACAGAGGGGAAATTGCCGTTCGGATCATACGCGCATGTAAAGAACTCGATATTGAAACAGTTGCTGTGTATTCTGAAGCTGATAAGGATTCATTACACGTCCAACTGGCAGATGAGGCTTATTGCATTGGACCGACATTAAGCAAAGACAGCTACCTTAATTTCACCAACATCATGAGTGTTGCTACCTTAACGAAGGTCGATGCTATTCACCCTGGATATGGGTTTTTAGCGGAAAATGCTGATTTTGCAGAGATCTGTAAAGCATGTCATGTGACGTTTGTTGGTCCTACCCCAGAAGCAATTCAAAAAATGGGCATAAAAGATGTTGCAAGAGAAAAAATGAAAGAGGCAAATGTTCCGATTGTTCCGGGGTCTGAAGGTGTAATTGAAACAGAAGAAGAAGCAATGGAAGTTGCCAAAGAAATCGGCTATCCCGTCATTATTAAAGCAACTGCAGGTGGTGGCGGTAAAGGAATTCGTGTTGCAAAGGACCAGGAAGATTTAATTAAAGGGATTCGGATTACCCAAAAAGAAGCTGAAACAGCATTTGGTAACCCTGGTGTTTACATTGAGAAATTTATTGAAGACTTTCGCCATGTAGAAATTCAAATTTTAGCCGATCAACATGGAAATGTTATACACTTAGGGGAGAGAGACTGTACCATCCAACGAAGAATGCAAAAATTAATTGAGGAGTCACCATCACCAGCATTAACACCAGAAATTCGTGCGAAAATGGGTGAGGCCGCAGTTAAGGCAGCAGAAGCAGTTGACTATGTTGGGGCTGGAACAATTGAATTTATCTTTGATCGAACAACGAATGCATTCTATTTCATGGAAATGAATACACGAATCCAAGTGGAACATCCAGTTACGGAAATGGTAACAGAGATCGACTTAATAAAAGAACAAATCAAAATCGCAAACAATGAAAAATTATCATTTAAACAGGATGATATTGAATTTAATGGTTGGGCGATTGAATGTAGAATTAATGCGGAGAATCCATTTAAAAACTTTATGCCTTCACCGGGAAAAATTAATCTGTATTTACCACCGGGTGGATTTGGCGTTCGGGTTGATTCGGCCGCATATCCAGGCTATTCCATCCCGCCATACTACGATTCCATGATTGCTAAGTTGATAGCTTACGGACCAACGCGTGAGGAAGCAATTAATCGTATGAAGCGATCATTGGATGAATACGTTATTGAGGGAATTCACTCAACCATTCCGTTTCACCGGATTATAATGGATCATGATGTTTTTGTTAAAGGCGACTTTAACACGAAATTTCTTGAAGAGAATCCGATCGAGGAAATTGAAAACAAATAGGAGTGATCACATGAGTGAACAACCATTGTTGGATGTAAGTGATGATGCAAGTCTAGGTACAGTAGAAATCGCACCAGAAGTAATTGAAGTCATAACGGGCATTGCCGCATCTGAAGTAGAGGGAATCTCATCCATGCGCGGTAATTTTGCAACAGGTGTCGTTGAACGTTTTGGCAAGAAATCACACAGTAAAGGTGTCAAAGTAGAATTAACAGATACGGGAATCTTAATTGATCTTTACGTCGTGTTAAACTTTGGTGTTTCGATTCCAGAAATCGCCCAAAAACTGCAAACAAATATTAGGCAAACGTTAAAAAATATGACAGCATTGGAAATAGCGGAAATAAACGTTCATGTCGTTGGTATCCAAATGGAAGAACAGGAAAATATAGAAAATAAAGACGAATAAATAAAACCAAGGCTGATAGGAGTTGAACCTATCAGCCTTGGTTTATTTATGATCTTTTTTCTGTGGTTTTTGAAGAAATAAACTTGGCTCTTTCGTAATGTTTGTTGCTTTTTAATTCGTAGTTGATATAAAACGCGCAGTAATGAAGTTCTCTTTGGTGACACTTTCTTCCCGTTCCAATGGTATATGAGTGCTTGGATTCACTCCGTCAGAATACTCCGCTTTCCATGGGCACGGCCTCAGCCTCCTCGGAAGCAAAGAGCGCTTCCTTGAAAAAGAAAACCACTTTTTCTGCGTGCGATGTAATACCACTGAAGTTTTCCTTGTCCTGCGGGGTCTTCGGACTCGTGCTGGGGCTGCGCTAACTCGCCCCACCGAAGACCATTGTTCCCATAGGACAAGGGATGCTTCGGCAGCGTTACATCGCACGCAGAAAATCGAACTGTATTTTCAAGGAGTCTACGTATTCTGACTCCGCTAGTAGAAGTTCCCTAATTTTTGTGTAGATATAGCATGTATATAAAGTAATAGCACTTACTAGCGAAGGGAAACACGGAGACTCCTGCGGGAACAGCACGTGTCTGAAGACTTCGAAGCGACGGTTTTCCGCTTCGGAGGCTGAAGCCGTGCCCGCGGAAAGCGTAGTGTTTTCCCGTAGCGGTTGTCAAATCTCCGAACTTGATTTCTAGTTATTGCACATAATATATCTATTGTGTAACAACCAATCATAAAGTTTTAATACAGTAAAATCAAAAGCTATTGTTCTTCTAGCATTGGAAAAGTAATCATGTTATTATTTGTAGAGATATATTAAAAGGAGTAATGATTGATGAAACGTCATACAGCGAGAGAAAATGCCTTCCAAATTCTATTTCAATTGGATTTGAACGAGTTTGATCCAGTAAAAGCAGCAACAGAACATTTAGAAACCGACCATGTCGATGCATTTTTAAATAACCTTGTACAAGGAGTTGCCAATTACCAGACAACGATCGACAACACGATTTCAGATCATTTAGAAAAGTGGTCCATGGAACGTATCGCTACAGTGGAAAAAACAATTTTACGAATTGCTACATATGAAATACGTTATTTGGAAGATATTCCAACGAATGTTTCCATCAACGAAGCTGTTGAATTAGCAAATAAATATGGAGATGAAAAATCCGGTAAATTTGTTAATGGGGTTTTATCAAAAATCGTAGCCTAAGAGGGGATGAAAGCTATGTCTGCAGAAGTAATTAACGGAAAAGAATTAGCAGCCGAACTTAAACTAGCTATGAAAGAAGAAGTGTCTGAGTTAAAAGAAAAGGGACTCACCCCGCATTTAACGGTGGTTTTAGTTGGTGATGACCCAGCATCAAAATCATATGTGAATGGGAAGAAAAAAGCTTCAAAAGAAACAGGTATATCGTCAGACATCATTGAATTGCCTACTTCAACAACAGAAACCGAACTGCTGCAATTAATTGATAAACTAAATCATGATCAAGCGATCCATGGTATTTTGGTGCAGCTTCCTTTACCAGAACATATCAAGGAACAGTCCGTAATTGAAGCAATCGATCCCCAAAAAGATGTTGATGGTTTTCATCCAATTAATATTGGCAGAATGATGGCAGGTAAGGATACATTTTTGCCATGCACACCATTTGGCATTATCACGATGTTAAAATCAAGAGACATTCAAATCGAGGGGCGTCATGCAGTGATCATCGGCCGAAGCAATATCGTTGGCAAACCAGTTGGCCAATTATTGTTGAATGAAAATGCGACGGTTACCTATTGTCATTCCAGAACAAAGGGTTTGCAAAGCTTTACGAAAAATGCTGATATTTTGATTGTTGCTGTTGGAAAAGCAAATGCAATTCATGCTGAGGACATTAAAGAAGACGCAGTTGTTATAGATGTTGGTATAAATCGTGTAGAAGATGGAACATTGACAGGGGATGTTGATTTTGAACAGGCTAAGGAAAAGGCTTCCTATATAACGCCGGTTCCAAGAGGTGTAGGACCAATGACAATTACCATGCTCTTAAAAAATACGATTAAAGCGGCAAAAGGGTTAGAAAATTGAACGATAAATATTTAACGGTTACTGCACTGACAAAGTACATTAAGCGTAAATTTGACACGGATCCACATCTGAAAAATATTTGGCTAAAAGGTGAAATATCAAACTTTAAACACCATAGCCGTGGCCATATGTATCTGACAATTAAGGATGAGAATACCCGGATACAAGCAGTCATGTTTGCAGGTAACAACAGACGGCTGAAATTTAATCCGGAGAATGGCATGAATGTATTGATAAGGGGCGAAATTGGCGTTTTTGAACCATACGGCCAATACCAATTGTATATTCAGCAAATGGAGCCAGACGGAATTGGCTCATTGTATTTAGCTTTTGAACAATTAAAAGAGAAATTACATAAACAAGGCTTTTTTGATGAGACAATCAAAAAGAAAATACCAACGTACCCTAAACATATTGGTGTCATTACTTCGCCAACTGGGGCTGCTGTTCGCGATATTATTACAACGATTAAGCGACGGTACCCAATTGTTACTACTACTGTCATTCCAGTATTAGTACAAGGCCAAAATGCTGCTGCTTCGATCAAACGAGCAATTGAATTTGCGAATGAAAAAGCGGATTTTGATGTGTTAATTGTTGGTCGTGGTGGGGGTTCAATTGAGGAATTGTGGAGCTTCAATGAAGAAATGGTTGCACACGCTATTTTCCATTCAAAGATCCCCGTTATTTCTGCAGTTGGTCATGAAACAGATATAACTATTAGTGATTTTATTGCGGATTTGCGAGCACCTACACCAACAGGGGCGGCGGAATTGGCTGTACCTTCACAGATTGAATTGAAAGAAAAAGTTTCCGGACTGACCCGTTCCTTAACAAAAGCCTTAACGACAACGATGAATAATTCGCAGCTTCAGTTAAAGCGGATGAAAGACTCTTACGCCTTCCGTTATCCGGAACAACTTGTTATTCAAAAGGAACAGGAACTGGACAAGCAAGTAGAACGACTAGAAAAAGCATTTAACCAATTTATCCAATCAAAAAATGACTCTCTGAAAAATATTGAAAAACGGTTTATCAATCAACATCCACAGAGTCGGGTTAATCAATTGGAAAAGGAATTGAACCAATTCGAGAAGCAAAATACGTATTTTATGAAACAAATTATCGATAAGAAATCGGTTCAGTTTACAACAACGATTGACAAATTAGCTCTATTGAACCCATTGGAAACGATGAAACGTGGTTATGCGATCCCTTATTCTCATAATGGCGAAATTATAAATTCTACCGAAAAAGTAGGGAAGCATGACACGATCACTGTTCGATTATCAGACGGGACATTAGCGTGTGAAGTGTTAGAAATAAAGGAGGAGACCAATGGAAACACATGAAGAGACTTCCTTCGAGGAGGCAATGCTGGAGTTGGAAAAAATCGTCGAACGGCTTGAAGAGGGCGATGTACCTTTGGAAAAAGCTATTTCGTACTATCAGGAAGGTATGAAACTATCCAAACTATGCAATGATAA
The DNA here is from genome assembly GCF_900258515.1 of Lentibacillus sp. Marseille-P4043. Taxonomy (NCBI): domain Bacteria; kingdom Bacillati; phylum Bacillota; class Bacilli; order Caryophanales; family Bacillaceae; genus Lentibacillus; species Lentibacillus sp. Marseille-P4043. The sequence continues at coordinate 2,590,711 of NZ_LT984884.1, forward strand.
ATTAAAACAAGTACAAGCAAAAATGACACAAATAATGAACGAACAGGGTGAAACAAAGCCCTTTGAAATCCAGGGGGAAGAATAAACGTGCAACAACAGCTTGAGAATTATATCGATGTCAATAAAAAACTAATCTATGATGAACTAGTTCAACATCTTGATAAAATGCCAATCCCCAACCAACTGAAAGAGTCTATGTTATATTCCACGGAGGCAGGTGGAAAACGGCTTAGGCCAATTCTTTTAATCGCAAGTTTTGAATCCTATAGCGATGATAAAAAGTTTGTACTATCTACGGCAGCGGCACTAGAAATGATTCACACGTATTCGCTCATTCATGATGATTTACCTGCAATGGACAATGACGATTACCGTAGGGGAAAACCAACAAACCATCGTATTTTTGATGAAGCAACTGCCATCTTGGCTGGTGATGCTTTATTAACGTATAGTTTTGAAATTATTTCGAATGATCCCTTGCTAACGGATCAACAAAAGGTTGTTCTTCTTAAGATGTTAGCTCAAGCTAGCGGACCCAAAGGGATGGTTGCCGGACAGATTTTAGACATGGAGGCGGAGAACCATGCCGTTTCACTAGAACAATTAGAAGAAATTCATGCACGTAAGACGGGAGAATTAATTAAGTTTGCTATTACAGCTGGTGCTTATATCGGTGGTGCCTCAACAGAGCAATTAGAGTATCTGGGTGAGTTTGCCGATTATTTAGGCTTAATTTTTCAAGTTCAAGATGATATATTAGACGTGACTGGGGATCCAGAGAAATTAGGAAAACCAGTTGGAAGTGATGAAGGTAATCATAAAAGCACTTATCCGAAATTACTAGGGATAGAAGGTGCTATCAAGAAAAAAGAACAATATGTAGAAAAGGCAAAAACAGCCTTGCAACAAGCAATGGCTGATGATTCCTATCTAATGGGATTAACAGACTATTTTAGTAAGCGGGATAGCTAATTCCAAATAGAATTTTTTCGCATATTATGTTATAATAATTACAAACGGAATGGTGCAGTATTCTAGTCAGCCCTCCGCTCCTGAAGGCGGGCCTAAAAATCCGCCAAAGGGCACATCGATGAAGTTCCTTGTGTTGGCTTGAGGCGCCCAGCCTTGGGTCAGTGCTGGGAGTTAAGGTTTTAGGGCGATCCACAAAGGCATGTGGGCGTTGACCCTATTACCGCGGAGGCCCATATCTGTAGTGATTGCTAAGCCTAGTAATCACTATGGAATGGGGTATGAACCTGCAATTGTAAGGTAAGGGACAACTTACAAGCAGCGTAGCCTGCCTTGAGTGGTACTGAGAGGATTGGACTTTAAAAAAGCAAACGAGGTGGCCACTTGTTTGACTATTATTTTCTCCATGAAATCAGGACTGCAAAAGAGGCTAGGGAACGGTTAAAGGTTGCTGAGGAAATCTCCTAGACTGTTCTAATGGACCTATAAAAGGGATTATAGTGTGGACTAAGTGGTAATCCAGTCTAGCTTTTGGTGACGAGGCTAAGGTAGCTTTAATGGGGAACCGCCTATATGGCAACATAGGGTAGCTATCTGGGAAAACCTACTGGACCTAAGCCACAGTTTTTACCTTTTATGGGACCATTCCGTACTTACATACTTCGCTGTGGACTTCCCCCACATGAAACAAGAAAGTCTACTAGTTGCAAGGGAATTATTTTAGACGAAATTAGTTATCTATATAATAGATTAAAAATTGAGGTAGAGAATGAAATCACATATAAAAAGCTCGATTAAATTTAGTTTAACCATCGCCGTTATCACCTTTGTGCTAGCGGCTATTTTTGCAGTTATCTCACAATCTGTCTTAAGTGACGTGATGTGGATCATTGGTTTAGTTATTGTCTTACTTATTGTCTTAATTGGTGTGGTATTCGACATGCTTGGCATAGCTTCAACTTCAGCCGATGAAAAACCATTTCATGCGATGGCAGCGGAAAAGGTAAACGGGGCAAAAGAATCAGTCGCGATTATTCGTAATGCCGATAAATTTGCTAGTTTCTGTAATGATGTTATTGGTGATATTTCTGGAATTGTTAGTGGTACAGCATCAGCAATTGTTGTACTCCAAATTGCCAAATTAACCGGTAATGGTGAAGGATCACCAACACAAATTACATTGCAGGTTCTATTAACAAGTCTTGTCGCTGCTTTGACAGTCGGTGGAAAAGCACTCGGTAAATACTTTGCAATTAACGCTTCAACGAATATTGTTTTTTTTGCGGGAAAATTAATTTCAATTGTGGAAAACAAGTTAAAAATTCGTGTCTTACCAAAAGCAAACAAAACAAAAATGTCAAAATAAAGGACTATATGATATGGCTAAAGTTAGGTTAGATGTTTTATTAGTAGAAAAGAAATTAATCGAAACGAGAGAAAAAGCTAAACGTGTCATCATGGCTGGTTTGGTCTTTTCCGAGCAACAACGTCTAGATAAACCTGGGATGAAGGTGGACGAGACGATTCCATTAACTGTAAAAGGGAAATTGATCCCCTATGTTGGTCGTGGTGGATTAAAACTGGAAAAAGCACTGAACCATTTTTCTATTTCAGTGAAGAATAAAATAATGGTCGATGTTGGATCTTCTACAGGGGGTTTTACCGATTGTGCCTTACAAAATGGTGCAACATTAAGCTATGCCATTGATGTTGGATATAATCAATTGGCTTGGAAGCTGAGAAGTGATGAACGAGTCATCGTGATGGAGAGAACGAATTTCCGTTATGTGACACCTGAAATGCTGCAAAAAGGGATACCTGATTTTGCTACTATTGATGTATCATTTATCTCCCTAAAACTCATTTTGCCGGTTTTAAAACAGTTATTAGCGGAAAATAGTGATGTTATCGCATTGATTAAACCACAGTTTGAGGCGGGGCGTGACCAAGTTGGGAAAAAAGGAATTGTCCGTGATAAAAAAGTACATCTTGCCGTGTTATCACGCATTATTTCGTATGCCTTATCTGAAGGATATCAATTGTTTGATGTGACCTATTCTCCAATTACGGGTGGCGATGGGAATATAGAATTTCTAGCGCATTTTGGCTGGAAACATGAAAAAGTAGGAATTACTGTAACAGATGACGAATTAAGTCAAGTAGTAGATGAAGCACATCGCAATTTTACCGAGGTAAATAAACCGTAGGACTGCAGTATGTGTAGTCCTTTTCTATTGTAAGAGGTTATTCAAAAAGTCCGGTAAAAATGACACATCGAATTTCTCGGTCCTTTTTATCCTCCTTTTTGAACACGCACTTTAAAGAGTTTAACTTTTATTTTTTTATGGGGGAATAGTATGAGTAAGATTCAACGTCACATAAAAATACGGGAATTAATTACAGAAAATGATATCGAGACGCAAGATGAATTAGTCGATGAGTTAAAAAATTTGGGGTTCAATGTAACGCAAGCAACTGTTTCTCGTGACATCAAAGAACTTCATCTTGTGAAGGTCCCAACTGGTACAGGTGTATATAAATATAGCCTTCCAGCTGATCAACGATTCAATCCCTTAGATAAATTAAAGCGCTTAATTATGGATGCTTTTGTTAAAATTGATCATGCAAGTCATTTTATCATCTTAAAAACACTTCCGGGAAATGCACATGCCATTGGTGTCTTGATTGATAATCTGGATTGGGAAGAAATAATGGGCACGATATGTGGTGATGATACATGCCTGATTATTTGCCGGACGGAAACAGAATCAGAAACCATTAAAAATCGGTTTTTAAGTATGTTATAACATGAATAAGCGGGGTGAATTACGTGCTTACTGAATTATCCATTCATGATTTTGCAATTATAGATAAATTATCGATAACCTTTAATGACGGACTCACAGTATTGACTGGAGAAACAGGTGCGGGGAAATCCATCATCATTGATGCAATTCAATTGTTAGCTGGTGGTCGTGGTTCCGTTGAATTTGTTCGACATGGTACAAAGAAAGCAGAAATTGAAGGGCTATTTAGTATTGATTATAAAAACCATCCGATTTATAAAGCTGGGCAGCAATATGGAATTGATATTCAAGATGAAATGGTTGTCTTACATCGAACCATAACGGCAAATGGGAAAAGCATTTGTCGGGTAAATGGAAAATTGGTCACGCTAGCGATTCTAAAAGAGTTTGGTAAAACCCTTATTGATGTTCACAGTCAACATGAAACACAGGCTTTGCTGGACCCAATCAATCATATTGACTTGCTTGATTTATATGATCAGAAGGCAATTATAAAATCCAAAGATGAATACTCACGTCTGTTTGACAAACTTCAGACACTTAAGAAACGTTATAATAAATTAAGTGAAAATGAACAGGAAATAGCGCATCGTCAGGATTTATTGGAATTTCAGATGAATGAACTTGAGCAAGCGGGACTTTCACCGAACGAAGATAAGGAACTGGAAGAAGAACGAGATAAGTTGGCGAATTTTGAACGCATTTATAAAGGTGTTCAGGACGCATACAATGCATTATACGGCGATCAAAAGGGTATCGAGTGGTTGAGTATAGCAAGCCAAGCATTACAGGACAATCGTTCATATGACAACTTTATTGCTGAAAAAGCAGAAGAACTGTCTAATCATTATTACATCATTGAAGAATTAACATTTGAATTGCGGAATTATAGTGAAACATTACAATATGATCCCCAGCGGTTAAATGAAATTGAAGCGAGACTAACTGAAATTAATCGGTTAAAGAAAAAATATGGAGCAACCGTTAATGATATTATCGATTACATGGGAAGAATTGAGGAAGAATTAGAGCAACTGACAAATAAGGATTCCCATTTATCAAAACTTGCCGAGCAGATAAAAGAGACGGAACAAGATACTTATTTAGAGGCGAAACAACTACATGATATCCGCGAAAAAGCTGCTAAATCATTAACAAAGGCCATTCATCGAGAACTAAAGGGACTATATTTAGAAAAAGCAACATTTTCCATTGCATTTGAATCAAAAAAGGAGACTGATCCAACCACGAAAGAGTCTGTCATTAAATTACATAAAAATGGTTTTGATTATGTTTACTTTCTCATTTCCACAAATCCGGGAGAGCCTTTAAAAGAGTTGAATAAAGTAGCATCTGGTGGGGAATTATCAAGAATCATGCTTGCTCTTAAGAAGATTTTTGCAAAACACCAAGGTGTGACGAGTGTTATTTTTGATGAAGTTGACACAGGTGTAAGTGGCAGGGTTGCTCAGGCGATAGGAGAGAAGATTTACCATATTTCCACAGAATCGCAGGTTTTATGTATTACTCATTTACCACAGGTTGCGGCTATGGCAGATACACACAAATTAATCGAGAAACTGGAAAAGAGTAACCGTACATCAACAACCATTTCTGAATTGACCAGTAAGCAAACAATTGAAGAATTAAGTCGCATGATCACTGGAACGAAATTAACTGATACCGCAAAAGAACATGCAAAAGAAATGCTTGCATTAGCTGCATCCTATAAAGAAAATAAAGCGGATAATTTTACTGAAAAAGCCAGAAAATAGAGTATCTGGCTTTTTTATTTTGGCTATTTTATAAAAAATTGGGACTGCGGTTACTCCCCCCCATCAAAAACACTTGCACAATAGTTATAAAATGCAAAGAACATTATTGCGACATCCCTCCCGTCCTTTATAAAACGAGTGCTATCCGGGGCAATAATATTGGAGCCTTTATTTTGGATAATCATCACTAATGGAACAAACGTATCGGTATGTTGATTATACGACCTTTTTAAAAGGAAATGATACACATATTTTCTTTTCTTTCACTAGTTTAAAACAAAGCGCGTTCGGTCAAATTAGAAGTACAGAGATAAAATGGTATGGGTTTGGAACGAGGAGAGTGAAATGATTGAAAAACACAAACAAAATTCGCATATTGGTTGGTGTACTGCTGCTTATAACTTTATTAGCGGTTCCGTTTTTTACACCTGTAAAGCAATACCTTTCCATACCCAATGATATTGTAACCTTTGATAACCAATCTCCAATAGAGGTTCCAGCATTAGGTGATAACGTTAAAATTGATTCAACTGATGAAAATATGCAAGCAATAGACTCCTCTGTATTTTATACAAAAGAACCTGGAAATAGTCAGTTAGTTTATGACGTAGCAGGGCTTCCAATTAAAAAAGTTGATGTCTCGGTTCTAGATGACATTAAAGTAGTACCCGGCGGACAATCCATTGGGGTACAGCTTCACACATTAGGTGTCCTCGTTGTCGGCCATCATCTTGTAAAAGGCGAAGCTGGTTCCATGTCACCAGGTGAGAAAGCAGACATAAAAGTTGGCGATGTGATCCTTAAAATTAATGGAGAGCCAATTAAAGAAATGGCTGATGTAAAACCATATGTTGAAAAAGCTGGTGAAAATCATGATCCGTTGAATGTCACAATAAAAAGAGGGAAAGAAACAATAGAAACGACGCTTGATCCGGTAAAAGATGAAAAAGCAAATGAATATCGAATTGGCCTGTATATTAGGGATTCAGCTGCCGGTATAGGGACAATGACGTTTTATGAACCTAAATCAAAAAAATATGGTGCATTAGGACATGTCATATCTGATATGGATACGCAAAAACCAGTGGAAATTCATAATGGATCGATCGTTGGTTCTAATGTGACCTCGATTGAAAAAGGTAATAACGGTACTCCGGGTGAAAAACAAGCTGAGTTTTCTGCTAAAGATGACAAGTTAGGTTCAATCACGAAAAATAGCCCATTTGGTATTTTTGGGAAATTAAATGAACCGATTACGAATGATGAATATGATAAACCAATGCCAATTGCTTTATCCCATCAGGTGAAAGAAGGACCAGCCAAAATTTTGACGGTTATTGATGGTGAGGAAGTGGAGGAATTTGACGTTGAAATCGTGAGTAGTGTTCCACAAAAGTACCCAGCGACAAAAGGGATGATTATCCAAATTACGGATAAAGAATTGTTAGAAAAGACCGGTGGAATTGTCCAGGGTATGAGTGGAAGTCCAATTATTCAAGATGGTAAAGTGGTCGGAGCAGTAACACATGTGTTTGTCAATGATCCAACATCCGGTTATGGAGTCCATATTGAATGGATGTTACAAGAGGCCGGAATTAATATTTACAAATCAAAAGAAGAAAAGGCAAGCTAGCCGTCAGAATGTCTGCCCAAAAGTGTAGATCATACATTTTTGGGCAGTTTATTTGTGTTGAAAAATATTTTTCGACAAACAAATGAAATCAATGTCGGTTTTTATCAAAAAACGAAGTAAAATAAAGCTTAAACGAGTTTTTGCAAAAAAAATTAAAGTTTTTTTAATAAAAAAAGGATATTTAATACTTATGTCGAATACATTACGTGGAAGCTCGAATGATTAAAGGAGGAACGGTTTAGTGGAAAAAATATCAGTTTGTTTAGTTGACGACAACAGAGAACTTATTCAATTAATGGAAGAGTATTTCGATAACCAGCCGGATATTGAAATAATTGGTACGGCTTTTGATGGCCGAGATTGTTTGGAGTTACTGGAGGACATCGATCCGGATGTTTTGATATTAGACATCATTATGCCACATGTAGATGGGCTTGCGGTACTTAATTCACTAAAAGGTATGGAAAGAAGTAAAGATCCACATGTCATTATGCTGACAGCGTTCGGTCAAGAAGAAGTTATGAAAAAAGCAGTGGATTTAGGTGCTTCTTATTTCATCTTAAAACCATTCGATCTAGACAACTTAGCTGATCAAATTCGTCAAGTACAGGGAAATATGATTGCACATACGAAAACGAAAAAAGTAAACAAAAAAGAGCGGAAGAAAAAAGATTTGGAGGCAAGCATTACAAACATAATTCATGAGATAGGGGTTCCAGCACATATTAAAGGGTATATGTACTTACGAGAGGCGATTACAATGGTTTATAATGATATAGAGCTGTTAGGATCAATTACCAAAGTATTGTACCCAGATATTGCTAAAAAATATAACACGACAGCCTCTAGGGTGGAGCGAGCAATTCGTCATGCCATTGAAGTAGCTTGGAGCCGTGGTAATATTGATTCAATTTCAGCCTTATTCGGTTACACGGTGAGTATTTCCAAAGCCAAACCTACGAACTCTGAATTTATCGCAATGGTTGCTGACCGCTTACGGTTGGAACATAAGGCAAGTTAACTTATAAAAAAAGGTCAGACTCTCGTGGGGGAGCCTGACCTTTTTTTAAATTAACACTGTTGTTTTTTCTTCTTGAAAAAATGCAGAATACAATGATTGAACGGCACGGGTTAAGTCCTCTTCTTGAATACCGAACATCATGGAAACCTCTGATGATCCTTGGTTGATCATAACCATATTAACATTTGCATCGGTAATGGCTTTTGTAGCTTTTTGGGCAACTCCAATTGTACTTATCATTCCTTCACCAACAACCATGACCATGGCCAGATTACGGTGTATTTTAATCGTATCGACATGTAGTTCGTCTTGCAATCGTCTTAGGATAACTTTTTCTTTTTCTTGGGTTAGTTCACTTTGGCGAATAACGACAGACATATCGTCAATACCAGAAGGTGCGTGCTCAAACGAAATATGTTCATCTTCAAATAGTTGCAATAATTTCCGCCCAAATCCTAATTCCCGGTTCATAAGGTATTTGCTGACGTATAAGCTGCAAAATCCAGCATCACCTGCTATTCCGACGACACATTGTTCATTAGGCTTCTTTTCTGCAACAACCATTGTTCCGGGTGCGTCAGGGTTGTTTGTGTTTTTGATACATACTGGTATTTTTTCTTTAAAAGCGGGAATTAATGCTTCATCGTGAAAAACAGAAAATCCAGCATAGGATAATTCCCGCATTTCTTTATAGGTGATTGTTGAAATTTGTTTAGGTTGGTGGACAATTGCTGGATTAACGGCATATACAGAGTCAACATCTGTGAAATTTTCATACAGGGATGCTTTCACACCGGCGGCTACAATGGACCCAGTAATGTCGGATCCGCCTCTAGAAAAGGTTACTAACTTCTCGTTTTCTGTATAACCGAAGAATCCCGGAATGACGAAAACTCCATCGTTTTCTCGCAATGTATAAAGTTTTGAAAAGCTCTCTGGCAATACTTGTGCATTTCCAGGCTCATCACTTACCATAATTCCCGCTTCTTTTGGATCGAGAAAAGTGGCTTCAAGATCTAATGATGCTAAATAGTTACTTAACACTTTTGCTGAAAAAACTTCCCCTAATGATTTAATCGTATCCATTTTAAGAGTAGATGGTACATTGCTTTTCAATGTCTCGCGGATCGTTTGTTCCATCTCTTCTACAATTGTTGTTGAAAGCTTCAGTTTATTAACCATTTCTGAAAAACGTTGCATGATAATTGGCACCAGTTCGTCAAAGGGTTGGTTTTTTTCATGGCGGCTTGCTATTTCAATTAACATGTCGGTTATCTTAAAATCATCTTTATCGCGTTTCCCTGGAGCAGATACCACGATAAATTTTCTGTCCGGATCATTACGGATGACCGTTGCTACTTTTTCGATTTGTTCAGCACTAGCAACCGAACTCCCACCGAATTTTGCTACTTTCATAAACATCTCCCCATTGTTTTAAGTTTTCTAATAATGTTACAAATAGTATCATATTACAGCCAATTTGTGAACAAAGGGAGAAAGATTTTTTGCAAAACTAGGAAAAGCGAGAACATCTGTTTAGTGGCGCTGAACTGCCACAGCCTGATTGTCTCGGGAAAATAAAAAAGGATGCCAAATTTATTATTCAAGCATCCTTTACACTTATTTTTTTTTACTTTTTTTCGGTGCTTGACGCTTTCGATCGCGGTGGACAATAAATCCACCAATAAAAGCTAATCCACCAACAAAAAAGATAAAGCCAATAAAAAATTGCAGGCCTGTGTGAAGAAAAATAAAATTAAGTTCATTAAATAATGAATCCCGCATAAGTTTTATGCCATATGCTGCGATTAGTCCGGGAATGACTAAAATCATGACGGCAATAATACGAATCATACCTGTTCCCCTTTATTTATCATCATGATTTTAGTATATCAAATGCATGGTAAAATAGGAATAATAACGGAAATTTGCTAAAACGTGCAGAATATAATATGATAAATATATGCAAAAAATTGCAAGGTGGGGTATAATGAAACGGGTGCTCATTGTTGGCGCAGGTAAGGGTGGTAGTGCATTATTAAAACTTTTATCGGCTACACAACGGATGGAAATGGTTGCTGTTATTGATATAAACAAAGAAGCAAGCGGATTAGCTCTTGCTGAACAATACCAAATTCCTACCGGTCAAAATTGGAGAGAGTGGATCCATCAAAAAATCGATATTGTCATAGAAGCAACTGGAAATGAGCACGTGCTTGATGAATTATTGGCAACAAGCAGCGGAAAAACAGTTGTTATTCCTGGTACAATCGCGTACATAATAGCTGAATTAATGGAAGAAAAAGAAACCTTGCTAAACCAAATAAAATTGCAAATGCGAAACCAGGAATTAATTTTAAATAATATTCGTGATGGCATGATTGTGGTGGATAACCAAGGCATTGTTCGATTTGTTAATAATAGTACGGAACGCATTATGGATGTTTCCAAAGATAGTTTTGAAGGCCAGCTAATTACCGATGTGATCGCGCAGAGTAGATTGCCACAGGTGCTCTCAAGTCGTCGAAAAGAAGTGAATCAACGATTAGTGTTGGAAAATGGTAAGCGGGTAATTACAACGAGAATACCAATGATTAATGCAGAAGATCAGTTAATTGGGGCCTTTGCCGTTTTTAAAGACATTACGGAAGTGCTTGATCTAGCAGAAGCGAATACGGATCTGACGGAAATAAAAACAATGCTTGAAGCAATCATTCAATCTTCAGATGAGGCAATTAGTGTCGTTGATGAAGATGGGAAAGGCATTATGATTAACCCGGCCTATTCGAGAATAACTGGATTAAAAGAGGCTGAAGTAGTGGGTAAACCGGCGACTGTAGATATTTCAGAGGGCGAAAGCATGCACATGAAAGTATTGAAAACCCGTCGCCCAGTACGTGGGGTGCGAATGAAAGTTGGTCCCGCAAAACGAGATGTGTTAGTTAATGTTGCTCCGATAATCGTGGAAGGCAAAATAAAGGGGAGTGTCGGTGTTCTTCACGATGTTTCCGAAATTAAAACATTAACAAGTGAACTAAAGCGGGCCAGACAGATTATTCGTAATTTGGAAGCGAAATATACGTTTGATGACATCATTGGAACATCATCTGAAATGAAATTAGCACTGGAACAAGCGAAAGTAGGTGCGAGGACCCCTGCAACTGTGCTATTAAGAGGCGAATCTGGGACAGGCAAGGAATTATTTGCCCATGCGATTCATAATGAAAGTGACCGGAAGCATAATAAGTTTATCCGTGTTAATTGTGCGGCTATAGCGGAATCCATTCTAGAAAGTGAATTGTTCGGGTATGAGGAAGGCGCGTTTTCAGGTGCCAAACGTGGCGGAAAAAGAGGGATATTTGAAGAAGCGAATATGGGTAGTATTTTCCTTGATGAAATCGGTGAGCTTTCTTTGAATATGCAAGCCAAATTGCTTCGGGTACTGCAGGAAAGTGAAATTGTGCGTGTTGGTGGAACGGATCCGATTACCATTAATGTTCGAATCATTACCGCGACAAACAGTAATCTGGAAAAGGCAATCATGAAAAAGTCCTTTCGGGAAGATCTTTATTACCGTTTAAACCGATTACCGATTTATATTCCGTCTTTACGTGAAAGAATTCCGGATTTGTCCCCTTTAATAGATCGTATTATTGATAAAACAAATCAGGATTATGGTAGAAATGTCCGTTCCATTTCTGAACCCGCATTAAAAAAGTTAGCAACCTATCAATGGCCTGGAAATGTTCGGGAATTGGAGAATGTAATTGGACGAGCAATGATTTATATGGATATGAATGAGGAAGTCATCCAAAAAGAGCATATTCCTAGGTTGACAACTGGTCAAGTAAATCCAGATAATCATGCTGCTGCTAGTAACCAATCAGGACTAACATTGCAACAATCGTTGGATCAATATGAAAAACAGGTTATCGCTGATGCCTATAAACGAAACAACTATAACAAAACAAAAACAGCGAAAGAGCTCCAGGTATCCATACGTAATCTCTATTACAAGATGAACAAATATCAGATTGAAAAAAATAGCACGCAAGATTCTTCATAAGTGCAAAAAGTTGCATGGTTATAAACCGCTAAAATAAAGCGCTTTCAATTAAAATAGACTTGGCACGATTCTTGCAATAGTTAGAATGGGTGTGTTTCGGCGGGAAATCATCCAATTATTCGCACCATTAATAGAACAAGTAGAAGAGGCAAACCCGTCATAAACCTTGCATCAATATGACAACAGTTGCGGAAGCGCAGTAGATCAGGGTTAAAACATTTTAGGAGGAAATACAAATGGAAATATTTTCAAACATGGAACAATACGATTATGAACAATTGGTTTTTTGTCAAGATAAAAATTCGGGCTTAAAAGCAATTATTGCTATTCATGATACGACGCTTGGACCTGCATTAGGTGGGACAAGAATGTGGACATACAATTCAGAGGAAGAAGCGATTGAAGATGCTCTCCGCTTGGCTAAAGGGATGACATATAAAAACGCTGCAGCTGGATTAAACCTTGGTGGTGGGAAAACGGTTATTATTGGTGACCCTAAAAAAGATAAAAATCCAGAAATGTTTCGTGCGTTTGGTCGCTATATTCAAAGCTTAAATGGCCGGTATATAACTGCAGAGGATGTTGGAACTTCTGTTGAGGATATGGACACAATCCATATGGAGACAGATTTCGTAACTGGTATCTCACCAGAATTCGGTTCATCTGGAAATCCATCACCAGTTACCGCTTACGGAGTTTACAAAGGTATGAAAGCTGCGGCTATGGAGGCTTTTGGTTCTGATTCATTGGAAGGGAAAACGGTTGCCGTACAGGGTGTAGGAAATGTTGCATTTACTGTATGCGATTACCTTCATAAAGAAGGGGCAAACTTGATTGTTACCGACATTAACAAGGATGCGGTTAATCGGGCAGTCGAAGCATTTGGAGCAAAAGCAGTAGGTCCTGATGACATTTACAGTGTTGATTGTGACATTTATGCCCCATGTGCGCTCGGTGCAACGGTAAATGACGAAACCATTCCACAATTAAAAGCTAAAGTTATTGCTGGTTCAGCCAACAACCAATTGAAAACATCTGAACATGGCGATATTATTCATGAAAAAGGAATTGTCTATGCGCCAGATTACGTCATTAATTCAGGTGGTGTTATCAATGTGGCTGACGAACTTAACGGTTACAACCAAGATCGGGCAATGAGAAAAGTAGAGACAATTTACGATAGCTTAATGAAAGTATTCGAAATATCAAAACGTGATAACATTCCTTCGTATGTTGCTGCTGATCGTATGGCAGAAGAACGTATTGCGTCTGTAAGTAAATCACGTAGTCAATTTTTGTTAAACGGCCATCATACATTAAGCAGACGGTAATGGAGGTCAGCCAATATGCAGCAACCGTTTCGCATATTAGTATTGAATCCAGGATCAACAACAACCACAATTGGCGTTTTCGACAATGAAGTGTGTATTTTGGATCGTACAATCCATCATAACCCTGATGAATTGGCAACATATAGACGAATAATGGATCAATATGCATTTCGGAAAAAGATTATTCTCGAACAATTGGACTATGAAGGAATTAACATTTCAAAATTAACTGCGGTTTGTGGTAGGGGTGGGCTACTTCATCCAATTGAAGGTGGGACATATGCAATAAATAACGCAATGTTTCACGATTTAAAAAATGGTTGTTATGGAGAGCACGCCTCAAACTTGGGCGGTATTATCGCATATGAAATCGCAACAGGTTTAAACATATCGTCTTATATTGTTGATCCTGTTGTGGTCGATGAATTGGCGACTGTTGCTCGATTTTCTGGCTTGCCTGAGATACCAAGAAAGAGTATTTTTCATGCATTAAACCAGAAAGCGGCGGCCAGACGCTGTGCAACTGATTTAGGGAAAGCATATGAACAACTGAATCTGATTGTCGCGCATCTCGGCAGCGGTATTACCGTAGGGGCCCACAAACGTGGAAAAGTAATTGATGTAAACAATGGATTGCATGGAGATGGGCCATTTTCACCGGGACGTGCTGGCACTATCCCAACCGGTGACTTGGTTTCCCTATGCTTTTCCGGGAATTATTCGCGGGATGAAATCATGGATAAGCTGGTTGGTTCTGGCGGTCTTATGGCCTATTTGCAGACAAATGATGCAACTGAGGTGGAAGAACGTATTCATAATGGAGATCCCCGTGCTTTAGTAGTATACGATACGATGGCCTATCAGGTTGCGAAAGAAATTGGATCGATGGGCACTGTTATGGCAGGATCAGTTGATGCTATCGTGTTAACGGGAAGTCTTGCATATGGAAAAACGTTCGTTGAGAAAATCTCGGAACGGGTCAATTGGATCGCCGATGTATTTGTATATCCTGGAGAAAATGGATTGCAGGCACTCGCAGAAGGAACATTACGAGTGTTGCGAAATGAAGAAGAAGCAAAAGTGTATTCGGACTGCGAGATCAAATAATTACAATCTTTAAAAAAGAGTATAAAAAGGAGGATGAAACCTATGGCAAAAGAATATGATCTTGTCATTCTTGGTGGAGGAACAGGCGGATATGTTGCGGCAATTCGTGCTTCCCAACTTGGCATGAACGTTGCCGTTGTGGAAAAAGGGCAATTAGGCGGAACATGCCTGCACCGTGGATGTATTCCATCAAAAGCGTTGCTCCGTAGTGCGGAAGTTTTTAGACAAACAAAAGAAGCGGCAACATATGGAATTGAAACAGCTGAGATAGCCTTGAATTTTGCAAAAGTACAAGATAGGAAGAACAATGTCGTTCGTACGCTACACCAAGGTGTACAAGGACTTATGAAAAAAGGGAAAATTGATGTTTATGAAGGGTTTGGCCGAATTTTAGGACCTAGTATTTTCTCACCAATGCCAGGAACGATTTCAGTTGAACATGAAAATGGTGATGAGAATACGATGATTGTTCCGAAAAATGTGTTGATCGCAACAGGATCAAAACCAAAATCATTACCGGGACTTGAAATTGATGGAGAACACGTAATGACTTCTGATGAAGCATTGCAAATGACTGAATTACCAAACTCGATCATCATTGTCGGTGGTGGTGTGATTGGTATCGAATGGGCATCCATGCTTACAGATTTTGGAGTGGATGTTACGGTCATTGAATACTTAGACCAAATTTTACCAACAGAAGATGAAGCAATCGCCAAAGAAGCAGAAAAGCTCCTGAAGAAAAAAGGCATTACATTTGAAAAGGGTGCTAAAGTTTTATCTG
Source organism: Lentibacillus sp. Marseille-P4043 (assembly GCF_900258515.1). Lineage (NCBI taxonomy): Bacteria > Bacillati > Bacillota > Bacilli > Caryophanales > Bacillaceae > Lentibacillus > Lentibacillus sp. Marseille-P4043. The sequence continues at coordinate 2,606,204 of NZ_LT984884.1, forward strand.
ATACGTTAACGATTGATGATGGCGTACGAATTGAAGCAGAAATTAAGGGTAAAAATGAAAGCTTTCAAGCGGAAAAAATGCTCGTTTCAGTTGGACGCCAGGCAAATACGACAAATATTGGCTTAGAAAACACGGATATTGTAGTTGACAAAGGTGTTATTCAAACAAACTCATTTTTCCAAACCAAAGAATCGCACATCTATGCGATTGGGGATGTAATTGGCGGGATGCAGCTAGCACATGTTGCCTCACATGAGGGGATTGTCGCTGTTGAGCATATGGCAGATCAAAATCCACTACCACTTGAATACGAAAATGTTCCAACGTGTATTTATTCAAATCCGGAGATTGCCAGTGTTGGTTTAACAGAAAAACAAGCGATTGAGCAAGGATTTGAAATAAAAACAAGTAAATTCCCTTTTAAAGCGATTGGTAAAGCACTTGTACACGGTGAATCGGATGGTTTTGTGAAAATAATTGCGAATAAAGCCAACGATGATTTGCTTGGAGTACATATGATTGGCCCACATGTAACCGATATGATTTCGGAAGCGGGACTTGCGAAAGTTTTGGATGCAACACCATGGGAAATTGCCGACAGCATCCATCCACATCCAACACTATCTGAAGTTATGGGTGAAGCAGCATTGGCTGTAGATGGCAAACAAATTCATGGATAATGATAAAGGAGGGACTACTACATGACAACGAATCGTCATGAAGCATTAGGCTTAACGGATGAACAAGTTTTAGACATGTTTAAGACGATGCTTTTAGCTAGAAAAATTGATGAAAGAATGTGGCTCTTAAATCGCGCTGGTAAAATTCCGTTCGTCATTTCCTGCCAAGGTCAAGAGGCAGCACAGGTTGGCGCATCATTTGCACTAAACCGCGAACAGGATTATGTTGCACCATACTATCGTGATCTTGGTGTCGTACTTGCGTTTGGGATGACAACGAAAGATCTAATGCTGTCTGGGTTTGCCAAAAGCGAAGATCCAAACTCAGGTGGACGTCAAATGCCTGGACATTTCGGCCAAAAGAAAAATAGAATTCTAACTGGTTCATCACCTGTAACAACCCAGGTTCCGCATGCTGTTGGTGTCGCGCTTGGAGCAAAAATGGAGAAAAAAGATGTCGTTTCTCTTGTTACATTAGGAGAAGGTTCATCAAACCAAGGTGACTTTCATGAAGGGTTAAACTTTGCTGGTGTCCACAAATTACCAGTCATAACAATGGTTGAAAATAATAAATACGCTATTTCTGTTCCAATCGAACGCCAGCTAGCAAGTGAAAACGTTTCTGATCGGGCAGTAGCATATGGGATGCCTGGTGTAACGGTTGATGGGAACGATCCACTAGCAGTCTATGAAGCAGTGAAAGAAGCTCGCAGCCGTGCAGTTAATGGGGAAGGACCAACGTTGATTGAAGCTGTTTCATACCGGTTGACGGCACACTCAAGTGATGATGATGATCGTCAATACCGGGAGAGTGAAGAAGTGGAAGAAGCCCGGAAGAAAGACTCAATTGTAACGTTTGCTGCCTACCTAAAAGAAGCCGGAATTTTAACCGAGGCGGTAGAGGAAGAGATGAATAAAGAAATTGCCGACCTTGTAAACGAAGCAACAGACTATGCGGAAAATGCTCCATACGCAGAGCCAGAAGATGCATTAAAATTTGTTTATGAAGAGTAAGGAGGGAGATAAATATGCCAGTAATGTCATATATTCAAGCTGTAACAACAGCTTTACGGGAAGAAATGCAACGTGATGAGAAAGTATTTGTACTTGGTGAAGACGTCGGGAAAAAAGGCGGCGTGTTTGGTGCGACAAAAGGATTGTATGATGAATTCGGTGATGCGCGCGTACTTGATACACCATTAGCCGAATCAGCAATTGCCGGAGTTGGTATTGGTGCTGCGATGTACGGAATGCGTCCAGTTGCGGAAATGCAGTTTGCTGATTTCATTATGCCTGCTGTCAACCAGATCATATCCGAAGCGTCTCGTATTCGTTATCGTTCTAACAATGATTGGGACTGTCCGATTACCATCCGTGCGCCATACGGTGGTGGTGTTCATGGTGCATTGTATCATTCACAATCCGTTGAGGCGGTATTTGCAAATCAACCAGGTTTGAAAATTGTGATGCCATCAACGCCATATGATGCAAAAGGTTTATTAAAAGCTTCCATTCGTTCCAATGATCCGGTTCTTTTCTTTGAACATAAACGCGCGTATCGTTTATTGAAAAACGACGTTCCTGAAGATGATTATGTGTTGCCGATCGGAAAAGCAGATGTGAAGCGAGAAGGTTCCGATATTACGATCATTACGTACGGTTTATGTGTTCATTTTGCCTTACAAGCGGCTGAAAAATTGGCGGAAGAAGGAATTGACGCACATATCTTGGATTTACGTACGATTTATCCGCTTGATAAAGAAGCAATTATCGACGCTGCCAAGAAAACAGGTAAAGTTTTACTTATTACGGAAGACAATAAAGAAGGTAGCATCATTGGTGAAGTTGCTGCGATTATCGCAGAAAACTGCCTATTCGATCTTGATGCACCAGTAAAACGTCTTGCTGGGCCTGATGTACCTTCCATGCCATATGCACCGACAATGGAAAAATACTTTATGTTAAATCCAGATAAAGTAGAGAAAGCAATTCGAGAGCTAGCAGAATTTTAGAAGCAGAAGGAGGGATTCTTTATGGCTAAAGAAAAAATCAATATGCCACAACTAGGCGAAAGTGTAACAGAAGGAACAATTAGCTCCTGGCTAGTTGGTGTGGGTGATAAGGTTAATAAGTATGACCCAATAGCAGAAGTAATGACGGATAAGGTAAATGCAGAAGTTCCATCATCGTTTACCGGTGTAATCAAAGAACTTGTTGCCCAAGAAGGAGATACCATTGAAGTGGGCGAACTAATGTGTTATATCGAGACAGAAGGTGGAGCAGCAGACGAAACAGCCACTAAAACAGAGCAGACAGAGACTACGGAAGAATCAAAACCTGACACATCAGACGATGAGCAACCAATGAAAAAGCGTTATTCTCCGGCTGTCTTGCGTTTGGCGCAAGAAAACGATATTGATTTAACACAAGTCAATGGAACAGGTAAAGGTGGACGTATCACTAGAAAAGACATGGAAAAAATAATTGCCTCTGGAGAGATGCCAAAAGCAGGGTCAGAACAGCCTGCTGCTAAGCAAGAACAAGCGCCTGTTCAACCGAAGTCAGCGCCGGCATCAGCACCTAAAACCCAACCAGCACCGCAACCACAAGCTGGTGATATCGAAATTCCAGTTACTGGAGTTCGTAAAGTCATCGCACAAAACATGGTGCGCTCAACGCAGGAAATTCCACATGCATGGATGACTGTTGAAGTAGATGTGACAGATCTTGTTACATATCGTAATCAAGTGAAAAATGAATTTAAGCAAAAAGAAGGATTTGGGCTAACATTCTTTGCCTTCTTCGTCAAAGCGGTTGCACAGGCACTAAAAGAATACCCACAATTAAATAGTGCATGGGCTGGCGATAAGATTATCCAAAAAAAGGACATCAACTTATCGATTGCTGTGGCGAAAGAGCAAGAATTATTTGTACCGGTTATTAAGCATGCAGATGAAAAAAGCATTAAAGGAATTGCGAAAAGTATTTATGAGCTTGCGACAAAAGCTCGATCTGGTAAATTAACGTCAGACGATATGCAGGGCGGAACATTTACAGTAAATAACACTGGATCGTTTGGCTCGATTCACTCGATGGGAGTTATTAATCATCCACAGGCGGCTATTTTGCAAATTGAATCAATTGTAAAACGGCCAATGATTGTTAATGATATGTTTGCTGCTAGAGATATGGTCAATCTATCATTATCACTAGATCACCGCATTCTGGATGGCCTAATTTGCGGTCAATTCCTAGCAAGGGTAAAAGAAATTTTAGAGAATATGAACAAAGATACAACAAATGTTTACTAAAGGCCCTGTTTGCGTAATATTTGTTGCCTTTTAAATTTCATAGTTGATAGAAAAAATGCGAAGTAGGTTGTGATGGTGGTTGGGCTGCCGTTCCGGAAATACACTTCGCTTTCCGCGGGCGGCTGTTGAGCCTCCTCGTGTTGGGTGCTCGCCTGAGTTGCAAGTAATTCCGATGAAGTATCGCTCCTCGCAACTTGAAGCTTACTCGGTGGAAGTTTCGCTCGTCGCACTGCGGGGTCTCACCTAGGCCTTTCATCCCGCAGGACAAGGAATGCTTCGTCAGCATTACCTCGCACGAAGAAAATTGGTTTTTATTTTCGAGGAGTCTACGTGTATTTCCTCCACTGGTGTTGTAATTTAAAAACTCATTACATTCAGCTATTGCTTGAGTGAATTCTCGGTTCAAGGGAGAAAAAGTCTGTGTAACGTTAAAAGCCATGGCATTTCTCCTGTCGATAAATCAGAGAACCACAACCAGCGAAGTATTCTGACGGAGCGAAGTCCAAGCACAATCATTATTAGAACCAGAAAGCGTTATGAAAGAAGATTTTCACTATGTCGCATTTTATATCTATTGTGTAAAAAACAACAATCATTTATGAAACAGCCTTACTAATTGATTGTTACCTTCAATCTATTTGAATTGAAATCTGTTGGTAAAATTGATAAGCTAAGAATAGGTTTAACAATACTTAATTAATTAAGGGGATGGATGTTCAGATGGATTTCAATCTATTTATGAATGACGTTGTCGACGCTGCTCGCAAGGATATAATGGAAGCTGGCTACGAAGAACTAAAAACGCCAGAGCAAGTAGACGACGCACTTAACCGTGAAGGAACAACATTGGTAATGATCAATTCGACTTGCGGTTGTGCAGGTGGCGTAGCACGTCCGGCAGCTGCAAATGCGATCAATTATGATAAACGACCAGATAATTTGGTTACCGTTTTTGCAGGTCAAGATGCCGAGGCAACAGAAAAAGCCAGAGAATATTTTGAAGGATATGCACCATCATCACCATCTTTCGCTTTTCTAAAGGATGGAAAAATCGTGACAATGCTTGAACGCCATGACATAGAAGGCTTTACAGCAGTTTCTGTAATGGGCAAGCTTCAAAATATCTTCGACGAACATTGTGAGGAAGTATAATTTGTACTAGGCTATCCTAGTTTTGATGGGGCTGTCTCAAGTAAACCGGGTCAGCCCCATTTTAATCAAAATTCGATTCCAGACAATTTCAATTTTCTTATATCAGCTTTTAATAGGGGAGATTTTATTGTGAAAATTGGCTATCGAACGATTAAGACAGCAATAGGAACTCCCATTGCAATTACATTGGCTCAATTGGTCGGTGTAACGAATTATGTTTCTGCTGGAATTTTAACGATCTTATGTATCCAACCTTCCAGGAAACGATCTGTCTTAAGTGCATGGCATCGTTTTTTGGCTTGTACCTTGGCAATTATATTTTCCTACGTTTTCTTTGAAACACTAGGATACAATCCAATTTCAGTAGGGATTATGTTAGCATTTTTTATCCCAGCAACTGTATTTTTGAAAATATCACCTGGTATCGCAACGAGCTCTGTTATTATTTTACAACTATATGGTGCGGGACATATTTCCACTACATTTATTATCGAAGAATTTTTACTCATTTTAGTTGGTGTTGGGACAGGTTTATTACTAAATTTATATATGCCAAGCTTAGATAATGAATTAACCAAAAAACAGGCTAAACTTGAGCAGAATTTCCAAGCGATTTTGCTGGAAATTGCATTATACATACGAGATAAAAACCAAGCGTGGGATGGTAAGGAATTAACGGAAGCAGAAAAAACGTTACAAGAGGCAAATGATTTGGTGGCGCGTGACAGGGAAAATCATTTATTTCGAAACAAACACCCGTACGATGACTATTTTACGATGCGTTCGAAACAATTTGAATTATTACAACGAATGCTGCCGCTTGTGAGCAGGTTGCCAAATACAGATTCAGCGTCGGAGCCAATTGCGAGTTTTTTTGAAGAGCTGGCAAATGCGGTTCATCCTGGTAATACAGCGGTCTTGTTTCTTGATGAACTGGAAGATTTGCGTAAATCTTTTAATCAGGAACCACTTCCAGAAACAAGAGAGGAATTCGAAACGAGAGCTAATTTATTTCGTTTGCTGCATGAAATTGAGGATTATTTACGTTTGAAAAAGAAATTCAAATCGAGTGATGTTGTGCGGAAAAATAAAAAGACTGGATCTCAGCAACCCGCTGATTAACCAGTCTTCAACCCTTTTTATTATAGAAACATTGCCAAACCTGTTGTAAGCGATGTCAAAACCATAGCAAGTATCATAAGATAAACAACTAATCTAAATCGTCTGTCACGTTTTGAACGTTTCTTTGGCATTTGTTTGTTTGCTTGTTTTGTAGCCATCTTTTACTCCTCCTTCATTCCCACATGCTACTTGTATTTTATCGTTAAAATGACTATTGGACAAGTATAAAAAAATCAGGAAAATAGAAAATTCGCCTAGAGGAGGAACTACCCAATGACGAAAAGTGAATTTCAATCTGATCAAGAAAAAGAATGGATGCAGCACGTTGAGAAAACCGTTGAACGTTTTCCAGAACGAAAAGAAACCTTCACAACCTCATCTGACATTGAAGTAGACCGGTTATATAGGGATGAAACAAATAACACGTACGAAGAAAAACTGGGTTATCCAGGATCTTATCCATATACACGTGGAATTCAGCCAACAATGTATCGCAGCAGGTTTTGGACAATGCGACAATATGCTGGTTTTGGCTCTGCACAGGAAACGAACAAGCGTTTTCGTTATTTGCTTGAGCAAGGTCAAACAGGGCTTTCCGTTGCCTTTGATTTGCCAACACAAATTGGCTATGACTCGGATGATCCGATGGCAGAAGGGGAAGTTGGCAAGGTAGGAGTAGCCATTGATTCGTTGCACGATATGGAGCAACTATTGGATCAAATTCCACTTGATAAAGTTAGTACATCGATGACAATTAATGCACCCGCATCTGTGTTGCTATGTATGTATATTGCAGTTGGAGAAAAGCAAGGTGTCCCGCTAGAAAAATTAACGGGTACGATTCAAAATGATATTTTAAAAGAATACATTGCTCGTGGAACTTATATTTTCCCACCAAAACCATCGATGCGATTGATCACAAATATTTTCGAGTTTTGCCAGGAGCACGTTCCAAAATTTAATACGATCAGCATTTCTGGGTATCACATTCGCGAGGCAGGCTCTACAGCGGTACAGGAAGTGGCATTCACCATCGCAAATGGCATGGCATATGTCGATGCAGCGTTGGAATCTGGACTTGATATTGATGCGTTTGCGCCAAGGTTAGCCTTTTTCTTTAATGCACACAATCATTTTTTTGAAGAAGTCGCCAAATTCCGTGCAGCTCGCAGAATCTGGGCAAAGATTATGAAAGAGCATTACAAGGCCAAAAATCCGAAAAGCTGGAAGTTGCGTTTTCATACCCAGACTGGTGGATCAACATTAACAGCGCAACAGCCGGATAATAATATTGTTCGTGTTACATTGCAAGCGCTCGCGGCAGTGATGGGCGGGACACAAAGTTTGCATACTAATTCCCGTGATGAAGCATTGTCATTACCAACAGAAGAATCTGCTCGGATTGCATTACGCACACAGCAAATTATTGCGAATGAAAGCGGTGTAGCGGATACCATTGATCCGTTTGGCGGTTCGTATTATGTGGAGGAATTAACGGATCAAATAGAAGCAGAAGTGAATAAATATATTGAGCGGATTGATGAAATAGGTGGGGCAGTAAAAGCGGTTGAAGAAGGATTTATGCAACGGGAAATTCATCATAATGCATATGAAACTCAAAAACGGATTGAGAGTGAAGAAGAAATCATTGTCGGCTTGAACAAATTTAAATTGGATGAGGAAGTAAACCCTGATTTATTAAAAGTGGATGAGGCACTGGAACAAGCACAGATTCAATCAATTCAATCAATCAGAGAAAGCCGGGATCAGGAGAAAGTGGATCAGGCTTTAGCGGAACTGAAAAAGCATGCTAAAATAGAGAAAGCAAATTTGATACCATACATTTTAGATGCTGTAAGAGTATATGCAACAATCGGTGAAATTTGTAATGTGTTACGCGACGAATTTGGTGAGTATGCAGGAGTATAAATAGAAGTAGAATAATCGGAGAAGAACGCTCGTATAAATCATAGCTTCTTTTCCGAGATGTTCACCGGTCTTTGTGACGTTTAACGATAAAGGGGAGAGACAGATGGGAAAAATACGCGTTTTAATTGCAAAACCTGGATTAGATGGACATGACCGTGGTGCACTTGTCATTGCACAAGCATTACGTGACCATGGGATGGAAGTAATCTATACTGGTTTACGGCAGTCACCAGTCCAAATAGCACAAGCAGCTGTACAGGAAGATGTGGATGTTGTTGGGCTATCATCGTTGTCTGGTGCACATCGGACATTATTTCCAAAAATTATCGAAGCATTGGCAGAGCGAAATGCAAGCGATATTCCGGTTGTTGGCGGTGGTGTGATCCCAAGTGAAGATATTCCGTTTTTGATTGAAAAAGGGATTAAAAAGATTTTCACCAGTGGCTCATCAACAGACGCACTGGCGAATTACATAAAACAATTGATCCAGCCAGGTGCGACCTATTTGGAAAAACCAAAGAAAATTTCACACATCGGTATTGCTGTTCAATCAATTGATGATACGATTTCCTTTTACACCGATACATTAGGGCTTGAGCTTGAAACGGTAGAAGAAGTTGAATCAGAAGGCGTAAAAGTAGCCTTTTTATCGATTGGGGAAACACGTTTTGAGTTACTGGAACCACTTCATGAAACGTCTGCTATCAAAAAGTTCCTTGACAAAAAAGGAGAAGGGGTTCATCATATTGCGCTCGCAGTTGACAATATTGATGCACGACTAGAACAATATAAAAATGATGGTATTAAGTTAATTAACGAAGAAGCAAAACGTGGCGCACATAATAGCCAAATTGCCTTTATCCATCCGAAGGCAGCAAATGGGGTATTATTTGAGTTGTGCCAAGAGAACGAGGGAAGTGATGCATAATGGATATTTTTGATAAAATTAACGAACTATATGACAAACGCAGACAAGTAGAGCTTGGCGGTGGCGATGAACGAATTGACAAACAACATGCAAAAGGAAAAATGACTGCACGAGAACGGATTGATTATTTGCTTGATGATGATTCATTTGTTGAATTAAATCCATTTATTGAACACCGTGCTTCAGACTTTGGAATGGATAAATCAATTGCTAAGGGAGAAGGCGTTGTAACCGGATATGGGAAAATCAATGGCAAACCAATCTATTTATTTGCACAAGATTTTACCGTTTATGGTGGTGCACTTGGTGAAATGCATGGGAAAAAAATTGCCGCGGTTATGGATCTTGCAGCCAAAAATGGTGTACCTTTTATTGGCCTAAATGATTCGGGTGGTGCCCGGATTCAGGAAGGTGTATCTTCACTGGACGGGTATGGACAAGTGTTTTATCGCAACTCGATTTATTCTGGTGTGATTCCGCAAATTTCAGTAATTATGGGGCCAAGTGCTGGTGGTGCTGTTTATTCGCCAGCAATTACCGATTTTGTCATCATGGTTGAGAAGACCTCTCAAATGTTTATCACCGGACCGAAAGTGATTGAAACGGTAACCGGAGAAAAAATTTCATCCGAAGACTTAGGCGGTGCACATATTCATAATGCAAAAAGCGGGAATGCTCATATCAAGACAGCGAGTGAAGAAGAGGCACTGGACAAGGTTCGCGAATTGTTGCAGTATTTACCAGCAAATAGTCAAGAAAAACCCCCACTACAGACGCCGGATGAGCGTGCAGCAGAATGTCCAGACCTAACAGAAGTTGTTCCATTTGATGCTGCAAGGCCGTATGATGTTAAGAAAGTAATTGAACAAGTTGTGGATACAGATAGTTTTTATGAAATTCACCAAGAGTTTGCGAAAAACATTGTTGTTGGCTTTGCCCGGATTCATGGACAATCGGTTGGCCTTGTAAGCAATCAGCCAAAATATATGGCTGGTGGGCTTGATATTGATTCGAGTGATAAAGCAGCACGGTTCATTCGCTTTTGTGATGCTTTCAATATTCCGCTTATCACGTTTGAGGATGTGACAGGGTTTTTCCCTGGCGTTAAACAAGAGCATGGTGGTATCATTCGTCATGGAGCTAAAATTTTATATGCTTATTCAGAGGCAACCGTTCCGAAAATTACCGTCATCACTCGGAAAGCGTTCGGTGGTGCTTATGTCGCGTTGAATAGTAAATCCATTGGCGCCGACTTGGTGTATGCATGGCCAAATGCAGAAGTTGCTGTCATGGGGCCTGATGGTGCAGCAAATATCATTTTTGCCAAGGAAATTGCGGAAAGTGATAATCCAGAGAAAACACGTCAGGAAAAGATCGATACATATCGTGAAAAATTTGCTAATCCATACGTTGCTGCTGGACTTGGTATGATTGATGACGTGATTGATCCTCGGGAAACTCGGATTAAACTTATGCAGGCTTTGGAGATGCTATACAATAAACAAGAGGATAGACCGAAGAAAAAACACGGGAATATTCCATTGTAATTTCAAAAGAAGGAGCTTTTATAAAAATGGTCCAAGTAAATCAAGATCGTTTAATTAATGAATTTATGGAATTAGTACAGATTGATTCAGAAACAGGACATGAAGAAAAAATTTCCGACGTATTGAAACAGAAATTTACTGACTTGGGACTTGAAGTGATCGAGGATAACAGCAAAGAAAAGACTGGCCACGGTTCGAATAATTTAATTTGCAATTTAAAAGGAACAAAAGATGGCGTTGACTCGATTTATTTTACCTCCCATATGGATACAGTTGTTCCAGGGAACGGGATTAAACCATCCATTAAAGATGGTTATATTGTGTCAGATGGTTCAACAATACTTGGTTCCGATGATAAAGCTGGACTTGCAGCAATTTTCGAGGCAATCCGTACATTGCAAGAGAACAATGTTGAGCATGGCAATATTCAATTTGTCATTACAGCTGGTGAAGAATCAGGATTAGTTGGTGCCAAAGCATTGGATAGTTCGCTACTCCATGCAAAATACGGCTATGCAATTGATAGCAATGGTACAGTTGGCGACATCATCGTTGCTGCACCAACACAGGCAAAGATTTCTACCGTGATGAAAGGAAAAACAGCACATGCGGGTGTTGCTCCAGAAAATGGCGTTTCGGCTATTACCTTGGCAGCTAAAGCAATTGCGAAAATGCCACTAGGTCGAATTGATGATGAAACAACCGCAAACATCGGTCGATTTGAAGGTGGACAACAAACCAATATCGTTTGTGATTATGTTGAAATTTTAGCAGAAGCTCGTTCACTTGTTCCGGAAAAAATGGAAGCACAAGTTGCGAAGATGAAAGAGGCATTTGAAACGACTGCTGAAGAACTTGGCGGAACTGCAGAAGTTGACGTGCAAGTTATGTACCCTGGCTTTAAACAGGCAGCAGGAGATCAAGTTGTTGAGGTTGCCCGTAATGCAGCAAAAACAATCGGTCGGGAAAGCAAGCTGCTAAAAAGTGGCGGTGGAAGTGATGCCAACGTTATTGCAGGTTATGGAATTCCAACCGTTAACCTTGCTGTTGGCTATGAGGAAATCCATACGACAAATGAACGAATTCCAGTTAATGAACTAGTAAAAGTAACGGAATTAGTTACAGCAATTGTGCAAGAAACGGCTAAATAATTAGCACATAAGTTAATAAACCTAATGATAATAAGGGTCCGTTTATGGAAAAAGGAGAAGGGGAGTCAGAGAAACGACTCGCTTTCCACGGACGAGCGCCCGAGCCTCCTCACAAAAATCGTTGCGGGGTCTCGGCTCACTCGTTTTTTCGCAGGAGTCTCGCCGTTTCTCTTCCTCCCTAAATCAAATATAGCGTAAATAAGAAATCGAATTATTATCTTACTTAAAAATGTGATTTTAATTCAACTAATTATCATTTGTTTTAATATAGGTGTTTCTCCATCTAAACGGAGGGGATTGGATAATGTCCAGTCTCCTTTTTTTGTGCTATAATAAATAAAAAGAAACAACCGTTCGTAAAGGGTGATAGAATGTCACAATGGTATCCGAAAAAAGGCCGTGTTATCTTCCATATTGATATGAATTGTTTTTACGCATCCGTTGAAATGGCCTATAACCCGAAGTTGAAAGGAAAACCACTAGCAATTGCTGGTAATCCGGAAGAACGCAAGGGAATTGTTGTGACGAGTAGTTATGAAGCTAGGGCTAAAGGGGTCAAGACAACAATGACATTATGGCAGGCAAGAAAACTATGCCCGCAGTTAATGGTTTTACGACCTAATTTTGATCGTTACCGGGCAGCTTCCAGAGAAATGTTTAAAATGCTTGCTGACATAACCCCATTTGTTCAACCAGTTTCAATCGATGAAGGATACATGGATATTACGGAATGCGAGCATCTCGGGAATCCAATCAAAATAGCGGAAAATCTACAGAATAAAATTAAACATGAGTTGGATCTGCCATGTAGTATTGGGATCGCCCCAAATAAGTTTTTAGCGAAAATGGCCTCTGATATGAAAAAGCCAATGGGGATAACTATTCTTAGAAAGCGGGACCTATCTCATAAATTGTGGCCATTACCTGTTGAAGAAATGTATGGAGTTGGGGAAAAGACAGCACGGAAATTAAATGCGATTGATGTGAAGACGATTGGTGATCTTGCCGGTTGGGATGTTTACCAACTGAAACAAATTTTAGGCATAAATGGCGAACGTTTGAAAAACCGAGCAAACGGGATTGATCCAAGACAGGTAGATCCAGAAGCGGTAAATGAATTTAAAAGTATTGGCAGTTCGCAAACATTGGCTGAGGACACAACAAACGAAACCGAAATTAAGAAATTAATGGGGAAACTTGCTGACAATGTAGAACGTAGAATGAAACGAAAACAAGCTGCAGGGCGAAGTGTTCAGATTATGATTCGTTACCACGATCGGAAGACAGTTACACGAAGTAAAAAGCTGCAATCCTATATTGAGAAAAAAGCGGATATTCTTTTTGTTGCGAATGAATTATTTCAAAAACATTGGAACTTAGAACCGATACGCCTGCTAGGAATTACAGTTCAAGATGTGGAAGAAAAACAAAACATTGCACACCAACTTGACTTGTTTACCTATGAAAAAGAAGCGGGAAAAGAAAAGTTATATACGGCAATTGAAGAATTGACAACGAAATACGGGAAAAATCCATTTACACAGCTGGAGGAAAATCAAAATCAAGCGGATCAGCCGCACACAAGCTTTCAAAAAGATTTTTTGGATGATTATAAACGATAACAAGCACACACTTGGAATTCAGGTGTGGGCTTTTTTTAATTAAGTCTGTTTTCAAAAAGATTGTTGCACAATATTCATAAACTGTGCATTAACTACCGTTGCGGAAATACACTTCGCTTTCCCGCAGGACAAGGAATGCTTCGACAGCGTAACATCGCACGCAGAAAATGGTTTTTATTTTCAAGGAGTATACGTATATTTCCTTTACTGGTATTGTGCCTTATCATCTTATTACAATTATTTAAATATTTATACTTGATTACAGGAGAAGCATATATTTCCTCGCAAGCAGTCCGTATACACGTAGACTCCTGGGGGAAGAGAGGCATAGGTGAGACCCCGCAGTGCGAAAAGGGAGTAAAGGCTAAGATCGCCACGTCCTGTGGCAACGCCTTCATGACCAACGTCGTGTTGGCCTGAGGAGGCTCTCCAGCCGCCCCCGGAAAGCGTAGTGTATATGGGCTGCGGGTCAGAAAGCAACAAAAAATGCGAAACCAACATTTATACCAACTACGAAATTATTATAAATTCAACCCCTTCAGAAAATAATTAAAATATTTTAAAATAACTGTTGTATATTTATTCAATATTTATTATAATGATACACAATTAATTTTTAAGGGGCTGACATTTGTGAAGGTAGGAATTGTAGGTGCGAATGGGTATGGGGGTGCAGAACTAATTCGGCTCTTGCACAATCATCCAATGGTTACGGTTGATTTACTCGTTTCTCATTCGACGCAAGGGCAGAAAATAACGGATCAGTATCCACAGTTGCAACATGTCTTAGAGTTACCATTGGAAAAACTCCATGTTCCGGAAATCATCAATCGGGTGGATGCGGTATTCTTTGCAACGCCCTCAGGAGTGACGAAAGATATTGCTCCTCCATTTGTCGAAGCAGGCATCCCGTGTATTGATCTCTCAGGCGATTTCCGGTTAAAAGATAAGCAAATGTATAAAGAATGGTATAAAAATGCACCCGCTGAGCAGGAGTTTTTGGATATGGCTGTGTATGGGTTGCCTGAGATCTATCGCAAGGATTTGAACGACAGAACATTTATTGCTAATCCGGGTTGTTATCCGACAGCAGCACTGCTCGGTATCGTTCCAGCAGTTAAGGCATCCATAATTGATACAACTTATCCGATTATCATTGACGGAAAAACTGGGGTATCTGGTGCTGGTAGAAAGCCTACACAAGGGACATTATTTTCGGAAATCAATGAGAACATGAAGGCATATAAGCTTGGTAGTCATCAGCACACACCGGAAATAGAGCAAGTATTGTCCCAAATTAAAGGGGCAGAGACAAAAGTAACATTTAATGCCCATTTGGTTCCTATGACAAGAGGGATTTTATGCACGATTTATGCATCGTTAAAAAATATACACCTGACAGATGCAGATGTTGTGCAATTGTACAACGAGACTTATCAAGATGAGCATTTTGTTCGGGTTAGACCAGAAAAATGCTGGCCGGCAACAAAGGAAGTATACGGAACAAATTTTTGTGATATTGGTGTTTCAATTGACCAACGAACGAATATATTAACGATCATTTCGGTCATTGACAATCTAGTGAAAGGTGCAGCCGGTCAGGCGATCCAAAATCTGAATCTAATGAACAATTGGGATGAAAAAACAGGACTGGATACTATTCCGGTTTATCCATAGAAGGAGGGCGTAATGGAAACTTATACAAAAACAAAACTGATCGAAGTTGATGGTAATGTTGCAACAGCCAATGGGTTTTACGCTGGCGGATTACATTGTGGGATCAAGCGCAAACGAAATGATTTAGGTTGGTTATATTCAGATGTGCCTGCCAATACTGCTGCTGTATATACGACAAATCAGTTCCAGGCAGCACCACTTGTTGTAACAAAGGAAAGCATTCAAGCAGAGGGAAAAATTCAAGGGTTAATTGTTAATTCTGGTGTTGCAAATGCTTGTACGGGTGAAGAAGGATTAAGCAATGCCTATCAAATGCGCCATTTGTTTGCAAATAAATTAGGAATCGCCGATCACCTTGTAGCCGTCAACTCAACTGGTGTCATTGGCGAGCAGTTGCCAATGGAAAAGCTTACAGAGGGAATTGCACAAATTGACTTGACTGATTCCGTTCAGGAGAATTTTGAAAAAGCGATTTTAACGACCGATACGTTTACAAAACATGCATGTGTACAGACCGAAATAGATGGGCAGCAAGTGATAATTGGCGGTGCGGCAAAAGGTTCGGGAATGATTAATCCTAATATGGCAACAATGCTCACTTTTTTGACAACCGATGCAGCGATTGAACCGGCTGCTCTGGATTTGGCACTAAAGACAGCGGTAGATCAGACGTTTAATTGCATTACAGTTGATGGCGATACAAGTACAAATGATACCGTGATGGTGATGGCGAATGGATTAGCAAACAATCCATTAATTACACAACAAGATTCGGAAAGTTTTCAGTTATTTAGTGATGCGTTAACAGTTGTATGTCAGAATCTTGCAAAACAAATTGCCCGAGATGGTGAAGGTGCAACGAAACTAATTGAAGTACAAGTCAAAGGAGCAAAAACGCATGAGGATGCACAAACAATCAGTAAAACGGTCGTCGGTTCAAGTCTTGTAAAAACAGCAGTATTCGGTGCAGACGCTAATTGGGGTAGGATCATTTGTGCAATCGGGTATAGTGGAACCGAAATCGATACGAATAAGGTAGATGTCTCCATTGGCAATACGCTAGTTGTTCATCGGGGTATGCCAGTCATTTTTGATGAAGATACAGCTGAGGCTTATTTGCAACAAAAAGAAGAAATAACGATTGTCATTGATTTGAATAGTGGGAATCAGGAAGCAACGGCATGGGGCTGTGATCTTTCTTATGACTATGTGAAAATTAATGCTTCCTATCGTACGTGAGGAGGGGAAACGTCTATGTCCTATCTTGTTATTAAATGTGGTGGAAGTGTCTTGGAGCAACTTCCAGCAGCTTTTTACAAAAACATTGCTTCGATTGCGCGTGATTATCTATATCAGCCAATTATCGTCCATGGTGGTGGGCCAATGGTTTCCTCGCTACTCACGGAACTAAATATGGAAACGAAGTTCGTTGATGGGATGCGCGTGACAACTGAGGAAGTGTTAGATGTGGTGGAAATGGCGTTATCGGGTTCGGTCAATAAGAAAATCGTTCGTCATATCATTGCGAATGGTGGTTCAGCGGTTGGATTAAGCGGGGTTGATGGCATGCTGCTGGAAGCTAAAGTGCTTGTGCATCAGCAGGGACTTGGCTTTGTTGGGGAGGTTATTGCTGTTAACACGATGGAACTGGAGTCAATCAGTAGCCAAGGCAAAATCCCTGTCATCTCCCCAGTTGCAATTGATAAGCAAGGTCAACGCTGGAATGTCAATGCAGATCTAGCGGCAGCAGCGGTCGCAAAAGCATTGCAAGCACCACTATATATGATGACAAATGTTCCAGGAGTTCTTAAGCAAGGCAATCTGCGAACAAAGCTGACCACCTCTGAAGCAGAAGCGATGATAACTTCTAGCCACATTCATGGTGGAATGATACCAAAAGTTCAAGCAGCACTGGATAGTTTGCAGCAAGGGGTAAACGAAGTCGTCATTTTGAACGGTCTAGAAATAAACAGTCTCCCCCGGCTCTTGCAAGGAGAGGAAATTGGAACATCATTTAGCTTAGATAAAATTGAAACATGATAAGGAGGGATTGAGTTGGCAGAAACAAATACCGTAACTTCTTCGTTAATGAACACTTATAATCGTTTCCCCGTTGCCATTAAACAAGGAAAAGGAAGTTATGTTTGGGATACAGCAGGGAAGTCATTTTTAGATTTCACTTCAGGGATTGCGACATGTAACCTTGGCCATGTTCCAGAAGTAGTGAAATACGCTGTGGCTGATCAATTAGAAAAGCTTTGGCACTGTTCGAATCTATATCAGATTGAAGCACAAGAACAGTTGGCAACTTTATTAACCAATAACAGCAATTTTGATCAGGTATTTTTCTGTAACAGTGGTGCAGAAGCGAATGAAGCAGCATTGAAATTGGTTCGCGCCTATCACACGGAAAGACGCACAATTGTCACGTTCAACAAATCCTTTCACGGCAGAACACTGGCAACTTTAAGTGCTACAGGGCAGGAAAAAGTACAAACAGGTTTTGCTCCTTTATTGTCAGGGTTCACCTATTTACCTTATAACGATAACACTAGTCTAAAAAGCCTTCAACATGACCCGCCAGCAGCTGTTATGTTTGAACTTGTTCAAGGAGAGGGTGGGGTTATTCCAGCAGATCAGGATTGGATAGATGAACTTGTGCAAATTTGTTCCGATCAGCAGATTTTGCTTGTTGTTGATGAGGTGCAAACAGGGATGGGAAGGACTGGAACCTTGTTTGCCTATGAACAATATGACTTTGAACCGGATATTGTCACACTCGCAAAAGGGCTGGGATCCGGATTTCCAATCGGGGCGATGCTCGCGAAAGAGGAAGTGGCTAACGCATTTCAACCAGGCAGTCATGGTAGTACGTTTGGTGGGAATCCACTAGCTGCAACAGCTGGGCTGGCAACGGTGACAGAACTTGTTCATTCTCCCGTTATAAAAAGTAGTTTAGAGAAAAGCCTGTTGCTGATTACGCAGTTAAAGCAGCTTATGGATGAATTTCCACAACTGAAAGGAATCCGTGGCAAAGGGTTGCTAATTGGGATTGAAGTAGATGGTATGGCAGGTGAGATTGTTCGGAAAGCGATTAAGGAAAACTTATTAATCTTAACAGCAGGACCAGATGTGGTGCGTCTTTTGCCACCACTTACCGTGACAGAAGATGATATTTTGCTATTCATAGAGGAATTTCGCACCGTGTTGGAAACACTTTTTTCATAGAAGGATAGGAGGTTTGACTTATTCATAAGATAAAAAAAGTACTCGTTATTGGTTCTGGACCAATTGTCATCGGGCAGGGAGCCGAATTTGATTATGCTGGTACAGAGGCATGCCTAGCGTTAAAAGAAGAAGGAATAGAAGTTATTTTGCTTAACAACAATCCAGCTACCATTATGACCGATGAATCGATTGCCGATCATATTTACATGGAGCCGATGACCGTCACAACGATTGAGGAAATTTTTCAAAAGGAACAACCTGATGGCATGATCGGGACACTTGGCGGCCAGACAGGACTGAATTTAACACTAGAAGTCTATCAATCTGGGTTACTTGAAAAATATGACGTTCAATTGTTAGGGACATCGGTGGATTCGATTCAACAAGGGGAGGACCGGGAAAAATTTCGTGCACTGATGCAGGAGATGGGAGAACCAGTTGCGGATTCACACATTATTACGACGGTTGATCAAGCTATCCATCATGCAGAAGAAATGGGTTACCCGGTGATGGTTCGGCCTGCCTATACACTAGGAGGTGCAGGTGGCGGGTTTGCGGAAGATGCAGCGTCATTGCAATCGATCGTGACGACTGGTCTACAGGTAAGTCCGATTCATCAGGTCTTGCTGGAAAAAAGCATCAAAGGCTGGAAGGAAATTGAACTTGAAGTCATTCGTGATCGTGATGATGACTGTGTGATTGTTTGCAGTATGGAGAATGTGGATCCAGTCGGTGTCCATACTGGTGATTCCATTGTCGTTGCACCACAGCAAACATTGACCGAGGAACAATATTCGTTGCTTCGTGATGCAGCGGTGAAAATTATTTGCAGGCTTGGTGTTGTCGGTGCTTGCAATATTCAATTTGCATTTAATCAGGACAAAAATAGCTATTATATTATTGAGGTAAATCCACGGGTGAGTCGTTCATCTGCTTTGGCATCAAAGGCAACAGGCTGTCCGATTGCGGTAATAGCAACCAAATGTGCGCTGGGGTTTAAATTGGATGACTGTTTTCCTTCCAAAACGGAGGCTGTTCATGAACTTATGATCGATTATACCGTCGTAAAAATGCCGCGCTTTTCCTTTGATAAGTTTCCAACAGCAGATAGAAAGCTGGGAACCCAAATGAAAGCGACCGGGGAAACGATGGCAATTGATCTGACATTTGAAGCTGCCCTAAATAAAGCCATTCGCTCGTTGGATAATGGGTTGACAACATTGACACATCCGATGATTTCCGGTCAAACCGATACCGTTCTGCTTGAGCACATGCAAATACCGACCGATTTACGTTTGTTTGCTATTGCAGAAGCATTACGACAAGGAAAAAGCATTCAAGAAGTCTATCACTATACCTCGATTAGCCTGCCATTTTTAGAAAAAATCAAGCAAATCGTGGAGATGGAAGTAGCTTTATCGCAAAACTCGTTAGCCACGATTTCAGCCGAACAGTTACGTCAGGCAAAACAGATGCAAATAAGTGATAAGGCATTAAGTGAACTTTTGCAAACGACTGAATCAGCAGTTCGGGAAAAAATCAAAGCGTGTCATTTATCGCCTACTTATCAAGTTGTCGATTCCGAAAATCATTTTCCGTATTATTATTCGACATGGCATGATGACCTTAATCATGATGCAAGATGTAACGGTGATAAAAAGGTGCTTATCATTGGATCCGGGCCAATTCTTATTGGGCAAGGCATGGAATTTGATTATGGGTCGGTACAGGCGATATATGCATTAAAAAAAATGGGCTATACAACAGTCATTGTCAACAACAATCCAGAAACAGTTAGTACCGATAGCACTGTAGCCGACCGGTTGTATTTTGAAGCCTTAACTGCCGAGGATATTTTAGCGATCGTCAATCGAGAAAAAGTGGCTGGTGTATTGATTCAGTTCGGCGGGCAAACAGCGATTAACCTGGCAAAAGAATTAAAAGCAGCTGGCGTTCGTCTTTATGGAACAACACCTGAAAAAATTGATCAGCTCGAGGATCGTCAGCATTTTTATCAGCTGTTGAAACAATTACACATCCCGCATATGAAAGGGGAAATGGCCTATAGTTTAGAGGAAATAAAAGCTGCTGCAAATCGAATTGGTTATCCGGTTATCGTTCGTCCATCCTATGTTATTGGTGGGCAATCGATGTATATTCTTCACCAGGAAGAGACAATGGATGCATATTTAGCAACACTGCGTTATTCAGATCAGCGAATTTGGCCGATTTTAATTGATAACTATACGCCTGGTCTTGAAGTGGAATTGGATGCGATTAGTGATGGCGAACATATTTTGGTGCCGGGAATTGTGGAACACGTGGAAAGAGCTGGTGTTCACTCAGGTGACAGCATTGCCGTGATGCCACCTGTTCATTTATCCAAACTACAGCAGAATATTTTACTCGATTATACGAAATCCATTTGTAAACAGGCAAACATTGTCGGATTGGTAAATATCCAGTTTGTTGTAACGGATGAGCAAATTTATGTATTGGAAGTAAATCCACGGGCATCACGAACGGTACCGATGATCAGTAAAATAACCGGTGTACCAATGGTCGAGCATGCTGTTCGTACACAAATGGGGGAGAAACTAAAGGCGGATGGTGGACCAGAATCACTTGGTTACTATGCAGTGAAAGCACCCGTGTTCTCTGCAGCACAGTTAACGGGTGTTGATCCAAAACTAGGGCCGGAAATGAAATCGACTGGAGAATTGATCGGTTTAGCAAACACCTATCAACAGGCACTTGCTAAAGCAACATATTTTCCTGCGTACTCATTAAATAAGGATGCGAAAAAGCCTTATTTGCTATGTTCCATTGCGGACAGAGAAAAGGCAGCATTTCTACCAGTACTTAAGACACTCAGCCAGGATTTTTCATTACTTGCGACATCGGGAACGAGTGCGTTTTTAACTGCACATGGTGTTGCTAATCAAACTGTTGACAGCAACCCGGAAGCACTGTCGGATTTATTTCAGGAGCAATCATTAGCGGGGGTTGTTGTCATTCCAAGTGGTTTTCAAGATAAACGAAGCGGTAACGAAATCAGAACGTTGGCAATCACACATCAAGTTGCTTTGTTTACTTGTCTTGAAACATTACAAGTGGCAGTGGATTGTATGGATAAAACGCTAGATCCGATTACATCATTGCAGTCGTATCATCGTCTTTATGCAACCATTTAAATGATAGGCTTTTTCTAACGGGATGCAAGGTAAAAAACAGGAATTTATGCAAAAAAGCCAAGATGAAAGCTCACACTAGAATGATTGCAGTGTGGGCTTTTCATCACTTATATAAACGATATAAAAAATTATGATATTCAATTTTATCAAAATTATTTGAAATAGGTATTGTATATTTATACGTATTTAGTTATAATAATACATAATCTAAAATAGAATCCTATATAGAGAAGGAATTATTCGAATTTATAATAATTCAACTTTCGCAGTGTAAAAGGGACAAAATAAGCCTTGATAATATAAGGAAGTATGTATATTTTTCACTACTCAAGTTGACTTGGATTAATCACATTTAATCAAGCTGTGACTGCTAGACTCTTTTCTAAATGTACGCGCATTTGCCGCCGTCCGGGATCCTTCCGGGTGGATGCTTTCCGCGGGCACGGCCTCAGCCTCCTCGAGAAAACCACTCTGCGGGGTCTTCGGACACGTGCTGGGGCTGCGCTAACTCGCCCCACCGAAAACCATTGTTCCCGCAGGAGTCACCACCCTCCACTCACCCAGACTAGTGAAGCGGTAGAATGTGGCTTGGTAGAAAACATACTACTACAGTTAATGGTAGTAAATGCAAAACCAGTGTAGGAAATACGCGGAGACTCCTGGGGGAGGAAAGGCCTAGGTGAGACCCCGCAGTGCGTTAGCACGAGGAGGCTCAGCAGCCGCCCCCGGAAAGCGTAGTGTATTTCCGAAACGGCGAGGGAGTAATTTTTTAGTTACTGTGCATTTTGTGTATAAATCAACAAATGTTTTTGATGGGGAGAATAATCGCAGTCCCAATTTTAACAGTCTTTAGGTTTACCAGAGTTGTCAAGGCAATTATTAGAAACATTCCAATTTGCCTCAGCTAACTGTTTGATCTTATTTCATTGGTGTGAAAGTTGAGTAAAAATTATGGAGGGCTCTCCAGCTGCTCCTGGAAAGCGGAGTGTATACGGGATGCGGAGCAGATAACAACAAACAATGCGAATAGAGCGTTATTTCAAAGAAAGGGTTGATTCCAATGGCTAGCACACTTTCAAAACAAAAAGCACGACCCATGTTGGGAAAAAAAGATTTTCTAGCTTTAGGCGACCTCAGCAGTACGGACATAATGGCGTTGCTGGATGAAGCGGTCCGGCTTAAAAAACAAACCAAATTAGGAATTCAAGAACCACATTTACAAGGAAAAGTTCTGGGAATGATTTTTGAAAAGGCATCAACAAGAACAAGGGTATCGTTTGAAGTGGGGATGCTCCAACTTGGTGGGCAAGCAATTTTTCTTAGCAGCAATGATATTCAGCTTGGCAGGGGAGAATCAACAATCGATACAGCAAAAGTGTTATCACGTTATGTTGATGGGCTGATGATCCGGACATTTAGCCATGACATGATGGAAACATATGCAAAGCATGCTTCGATCCCGGTTATTAACGGGTTGACAGATTTGCATCATCCAACACAGGTGCTAGCAGATTTATTAACCATCTATGAGCATAAGGGAAAGTTTAAAGGATTAAAACTTGCCTATATTGGTGATGGCAACAACAATATGTGCCATTCGCTGATGGAAGGCGCGGTGAAGGTCGGGATGGATATTCATGTTGCGTGTCCACCTGGTTATGGCCCAAATCCAGGTATTTTTCAGCAAATGACACATGAGGCCAAGGAAAACGGTACGACGGTGGAATGTAGTCAGGATCCATTTGAAGTGATGGCTGGTGCTGATATTGTCGTTACGGATGTATGGGCAAGCATGGGGCAAGAGGATGAAAATGAGCAACGAAAGAAAATTTTCACACCTTATCAGGTAAATGAACGTTTGTGTCAGCAAGCAAAAGCGGATTTTACTTTTCTACATTGTCTACCAGCCCACCGCGGGGAGGAAGTAACGGCCGGAATAATTGATGGCCCTCATTCCGTTGTATTTGACGAAGCAGAAAATCGTCTTCATGCACAGAAAGCACTATTAAAACTGTTATTAGGTGAATAATTCAAATATGGAGGGATTATACATGAGTGAAGGAAAAGTAGTGTTAGCTTACTCAGGTGGTTTGGATACGTCGGTTTCTATTAAATGGTTACAGGAGAAATATAACTATGATGTCATTGCACTGGCGATTGATCTTGGTGAGGAAAAGGATTTGGAATCGGTAAGGCAAAAGGCGTTAGATGTCGGAGCGATCAAAGCCATTGTTATTGATGCAAAGGAAATGCTTGCGAAAGACTACTTAATGCCAGCTTTACAGGCCAATGCTTTATATGAAGGGAAGTATCCATTATCTTCGGCATTAAGCAGACCGTTAATTTCCAAATTGCTTGTCGATGTTGCCGAACAAGAAGGCGCAGTTGCTGTAGCCCATGGATGTACTGGCAAAGGAAATGACCAGGTGCGTTTTGAAGTATCGATTCAAGCACTAAACCCTAATTTACAAGTGGTTGCACCGGTTAGAGAATGGGGCATGACAAGGGATGAGGAAATTGCTTATGCAGAGAAAAAAGGAATTCCTATCCCCGTTGATCTTGACAATCCATTTTCGATTGACGCGAATATCTGGGGAAGAGCGTGTGAAGCGGGTGTGCTGGAGAATCCGTGGAATGAAGCACCAGAAGCAGCATTTGCCTGGACGAATCCAATTGAAGCAACACCAGACCAACCTGAACTTGTCGATATTTCATTTGAAAATGGCATTCCAGTGGCACTTAATGACCAACCAATGGAACTTGTTGACATGATTGAAACATTAAATGAAGCTGGCGGCAAGCATGGAATTGGACGGATCGATCATATTGAAAATCGTTTGGTTGGCATTAAATCACGGGAAGTCTATGAAAATCCGGCGGCATTAATCTTAATCCATGCCCATCAGGAAATGGAGTTTTTAACACATACGAGGGAAGTTAGCCAATTTAAGAAAACAATTGATCAGCAGTTTGCCAAAATGATCTATGAAGGTCTATGGTATTCTCCATTGCGTCCAGCCGTTGATGCATTTGTAGCGGAAACACAAAAAACGGTCTCCGGAAAAGTTCGTGTGAAGTTGTTTAAAGGGAATCATACCGTTATCGCTCGGAAGTCTGACTATAGTTTATATAATGAGGAACTGGCAACCTATGAAAAGGGAGATATGTTTGATCACACAGCAGCAGTTGGCTTTATCAAATTGTGGGGATTGCCAACGAAAGTACACGCTGAAATCCATCAAAAGGAAAAGCTCTTTTCGTAATGCTTGTTGCATTTTAAATTTCGTACTTGATAGAAAATGCGACGTAAGTGCTATGTTGATTTCACATTGTTTGTTGCTTTCTGCCCCGCAGCCCGTATACACTCCGCTTTCCGGGGGCGGCTGGAGAGCCTCCTCAGGCCAACACGACGTTGGTCATGAAGGCGTTGCCACAGGACGTGGCGATCTTAGCCTTTACTCCTTTTTCGCACTGCGGGGTCTCACCGATGCCTCTCATCCCCCAGGAGTCTACGTGTATACGGGCTGCTTGTGAGGAAGTATATGCTTCAATATTTCCCTGTAATCAAGCATTAATAATTGTAATAATACGAGAAAGCAACAGCTGAAAATCCCGCAGGACAAGGAATGCTTCGGCGGCGTTACATCGCTCGCAGAAAATTGATCTGTATTTTCAAGGAGTCTACGTATTCTGACACCGCTAGTAGAAGTTCCCTGATTTTTGTGTAGATATAGCATGTATATCAAGTAATAGCACCTACTAGCGAAGGGAAAACACGGAGACTCCTGCGGGAATAGCACGTGTCTGAAGACTTCGAAGCGGCGGTTTTCTGCTTCGGAGGCTGAAGCCGTGCCCGCGGAAAGCGTAGTGTTTTCCCGTAGCGGTTGTCAAAGCTCCGAACTTGATTTCTAGTTATTGCACATAATCTATTTATTTTGTAATAACAACAAATGTTTTCGATGGGGCGAGTAATCACAGTCCGATCTTTTAGAAACAGTCAAAGGAAAAGTATAGTATTGTGGGGGACTTGGGGGCTGAATCCTGGATAGTCCCAGATTAAAAAGGGGGAGGTTTACATATGTCAAAGCTTTGGGGAGGCCGTTTTACCAAATCTACCAATCAACTTGTTGAAGAATTTACCGCATCAATCGAATTTGATCAGCAATTTGCACAAGAAGATATTGCAGGAAGCATTGCTCATGTTACAATGCTCGCTGAATGTTCGATTATTACAAACGAAGAAGCAAAGCAGATTATCACTGGGTTAAAGACTATCGAGGAAAAAATAAAGGCTGGATCTGTCCCATTTTCCGTGGAAGACGAGGATATTCACATGAACATCGAAAAAATGCTCATCGATGAAATAGGACCGCTTGGTGGCAAGCTGCACACCGGAAGAAGTCGAAATGATCAAGTTGCAACAGATATTCATTTGTATGTAAACAAGAAAACACATGAAATGATTGAGCTTGTCACCGCTGTTCAGCAAGCATTTGTTAACCAGGCGGAAGCAAATATGGGTGTGATTATGCCAGGGTATACACACTTACAACGTGCCCAGCCAGTTTTATTTTCCCATCATTTACTAGCCTATTTCTGGATGTTTGAGCGGGATAAACAGCGTCTTGTTGACAGTTTGCAACGGGTAAATTGGTCACCGCTTGGCTCTGGTGCCTTGGCAGGGACGACATTTCCAATCGATCGTGATCGTACAGCGGCATTACTAGGATTTGATAAAGTTTATCCAAATAGTCTTGATGCTGTCAGTGATCGGGATTTTGTGTTGGAATTCCTGTCGATTGCATCGATTTTAATGACACACATTTCAAGACTATCAGAAGAGCTTGTCACATGGTCAAGTCAGGAATTTGATTTTATTGAGTTGGATGACTCATTTTGTACGGGATCAAGTATTATGCCGCAAAAGAAAAACCCTGATGTACCAGAGCTTCTTAGAGGGAAAACTGGACGTGTACACGGCAATTTATTCGGCCTTCTAACAGTGTTAAAAGGCCTTCCATTAGCTTATAACAAAGACATGCAGGAGGATAAAGAAGGATTGCTTGATACGGTAAAAACGTTGGATGGGTCATTACGTTTACTGGCACCAATGATTGAAACGATGCAGGTGAAGCAGGAGAACATGTACAATGCTGTTGAACAGGACTATTCCAATGCTACCGATATCGCGGACTATCTGGTCACGAAAGGCTTACCATTCCGACAGGCCCATGAAATCATTGGGAAAATCGTGTTATATGCGATCCAGCAGAAAAAATTTTTACTTGCATTGACATTAGAGGAATATCAAGGGTTCAGTTCGCTATTTGAAGAGGATATTTTTGATGTGCTTCAGCCAAAACATGTTGTCGATGCACGAAATAGCTTAGGTGGTACGGCGAAAAACCAAGTTTGTAAACAGTTGGAAGAAGCGAAGGATTCATTAAAAGTGGATGATCAGAAGGTGATGGGTTGAGGCGCGAATCTATGTTTTAATAGTTAGAAGATAAAGATTGGAAATTGATTCGAAGTTAGATTGAGGCAGGAGTTTCCCTGGATACAATAAAAAGAGATGAATTTTAGGCGAACGGCTTTGGATTAGCAGGGAGGAAACGCATGAATTAGGAGTACAAACTGTATTTCGGTTTGTACTCCTAATTTTATTGATTTATTTTGATATTCAATTGTTTTGTGTCATGAGCCTAAAGTATTCAAAAAATTTAGGTCGCTTTATGTTAAACTGATACAGAATGTGAAGAATTGTACTGAACGAAACTGCTATATGTCTAAGATAAGGAATTGCGCCTTATTCATCAGTTTTTTGAAAGACGATACTAATTTTTTGAGGTGATATGGTGTCAGTAAAAGGACTTAATCATTTGTTATTTTCTGTCTCTAATCTAGAGAATTCTATTAACTTTTATAAAAATGTATTTGATGCCAAATTGTTGGTAAAAGGAAGAAATACTGCTTATTTTGATTTGAATGGCATGTGGCTTGCCCTTAATTTGGAGAAAGACATACCTCGTAATGAAATCGAACATTCATATACACATATAGCTTTTTCAATTGAAGAGGAAGAGTTTGACAACATGTATAGGAAACTGAAGGAATTGAATGTCCATATACTGTCAGGTCGGCCAAGGGATAAACGAGACAAAAAATCTATTTATTTTACTGATCCAGATGGTCATAAGTTTGAATTTCATACAGGTACTTTACGGGATAGATTAGATTACTATAAACTGGAAAAAAGCCATATGGAATTTTATGATGAATGAATTTGACCCTTGCAAAGTTAGTAAACAACATACTGGGAGTGTTACATAGTGACAAAAACAGAAACAAAGAGAAATGAAGGACTAACATTAATATCTGTAATTGCAGGTGGGGTAGGTGGATGGATTGTTAATGCTGGATTAAATATTATGACCGATACTGATATGACCTATCTTTATGGAATATCGATATTTTTAGGTGTTATTGTTGGTTTGCTGTGGGATATAACAGATAAGTTTAACAAAGCAGTGAAGTCCTAGAATTAATAAATAAATGTCGTTTTATGAGTTTACGAATACAATAGAAGCAGGGGAGTTTTATTTTCAATAAACGTGCTTCTAAGGTTCAGAATAGTCTTAAAATATGTTATAATTATTTTTTTTAGGTACAACGATCGGGGGAACCTTACTTTATTGATAGGGGGAAAGCAATGGTCTATGGTATAAACTCAAAAAGATTATCATTTTTTAGTATTCTCTTTTTAGTTCTATTATGGAATATATTAAATGATTATTTCGGAATGTCTTTATCCCTGATTTCAGTGGTTTTACTGATGGCTGTTGGATTAGGATCGATTCGATTTAAACTTGAAATGAACAAGGACCATTTCGTATATCATATGCAATTTTTTCAGATAACCCTTTTTAAAAGACACATCTATCCTGGTCAAATCAAGCAATTAAAATTTGTGCGTGTTGGCTGGAATGAAAAAGGTGCAATTATCAAAGTCAACAAAGGATTTAATATTAGACTAATTGTTCTTGATTCACAGAGAGCTTATGATGATGTAATGGGCTTTGCTCATGATCATGAAATACCGATATTTAAAACGAGGGATTATTTAATTTTAGAAAAGATGAAATGAAATACTTAAGGTACATATACGGATGAAGGAACAACTTTTTGCGAGAGGATGAATCAACTGTGTTTTTATTAGCAATGATAGGTGACATATTTGTTGGAGATATCATCTTCCAATTATTTTTATTATTAATGATGATTGCTGCAGTTGCGGGTGTCATTTTATTGTTCGTTAAGTTTAGAAAGAGAAATGAACGATTGGCAAGGGTGGAAGAAAAGTTGGATAAGGTTTTGTCAGAAAAAGAAAAGTAAGTCTATTAAGTTGGGTGTTTTGGCCCAATCCAATAAATAGATAGGTGGGCGATTATCTTGAACTTAAAAAAATATATCGTAGGCTTTTCAGCAGGATATGTTGTTAGTATAGTGATGGGATATTTCATTTTTGATTATTTTTCATGGGGAATCATCGTCGGCCTTCTCATTAGTATCATTTTGTTCGCGCTAATAATAAAGGTGCTGAGTAAAAAGAGGACATAAGCGTTGTTACAAGGGAAGGAGGTTTTGCATTGAATAATAAATTAAGAAAATCAGCAACAGATAGGTCGATTACGGGAGTTTGTGGAGGCATAGCTGAGTTTTTTGGTATTTCATCTTTGGGAGTAAGACTACTATTTATTTTTCTACCTGCTAGTTTGCTTATCTATCTAATTCTTGCCAACTTAATTCCTGATCGCCCGCCGTCATTGTGAAGTTAATATCTTAATCTATCTCTGTAGTCAGACTTTTATTTTCCAAAAAAATATCGTGTGTAAGGGGGAGAACGATTATGAAAAAACAAGTGACGTATATTGTATCGGGCCTTATTATAATACTGATAAGTACACCCTTAGCGTACAAATTGGTGGATATATTATACCAAAACAAAAATTTGACTGGAGAATATGTTCCAATATTAAACGGATTAATCCATTCATTGATGTTAGTTGGTACATTAATATTCAGTATTGGTTTGTTAAGCATACTAAAAAGATAAGAAATAATTATTAGTAACAAAAGGCTTATTGGGTCAACTCTAATGTCCAAAAGAAACCTGCTAGCACAGATCGGTCATAGGAAGATTTTTTTACATAAAAAAACAGTGCACCGAAACTGAATAACCATTAGCAATTCATCATATATTTTTACAAAGATTGGATTCATTGCATATATGTCACTACAACAACATGGTTATGATAGAAAATAATTTCATGGGGTGATTGGAAAATGCACTTGACCAAATTGCTTGAGGATAATCTGAAGACACATGGGGAATATCCGTTTCTTTATTTTCAAGACAAATCGTACACAAATAAGGAAGTTGAATGGTTATCGAAGAAGTTTTCCACTTATTTGCAACAAGCAGGACTGAGTGAAGAAAATATCATGGTTTGTTTGCCAAATACACCGGAAGTAGTTTTTTCATATCAGGGAATTATTCATTCAGGCAACATAGTAGTGCCAGTTATGTATCTTCTAACAGCTAGTGAGATTCGTTACATTTTAGCTGACTCAAAGACAAAAGTAGTAATTACGTCATCCGTTTTCATGGAAAAAATTCAGGAAGCGGTCGCAGCTTTGCCTATCAAGCCAAAAATATTTTTAACGGATGATGAAGTGAAGCAAGAAGATTATGCGGGGCTAGAAATTACTTATTTTTATGATGCAATTGATCAAGCGAATTTAGCCACGCTTGATAATGTGCCCGCGAATGAGGATGATGTGGCAGTTATCTTGTATACTTCTGGTACGACAGGGCGACCTAAAGGTGTCATGTTAAGCCACAAGAATTTGTATGCTAGTGCGCGTACGTCAGCGCTTCTTTCCGAAACAGATACGAAAAATAGTAATGTAACAGTTGGTGTATTGCCACTTGCCCATATTTTCGGATTTACCATGATGAATGCATTGTTCTTTAATGGCAGTGCTGTTGTCATATTCCCAAAATTCGATGTAGGAGCATTGTTCAAAGCGATCGAAACATACCGTGTGGAACAATTTTCGGTTGTGCCTGCAATGATTTATGCCATGGTAGCTGACCAAACACATGGGAATTATGATCTAGGAAGTCTGGAAAATGTCAGTTCAGGATCTGCACCATTACCGATCCCAATTATGAAAGCGTTTACTAAAAAAATTAATGCGAATGTGTTAGAGGGGTACGGATTATCAGAAGCTGCGCCAGTCCTTACCACACATCGAATCGGGGAAGAAATAAAACCAGGTTCAGTCGGGCGTGCGATCCCGGGTGTAGAAGTGAAGGTTGTAGATGAGGCGGGAATTCAAGTACCCGTTGGAGAAATTGGCGAAGTAATTGCTAGAGGGGACAATATTTTTCTAGGGTACTATCAATTAGAAGAAGAAACAGAACGGACAATCCGGAATGGCTGGCTCTATACTGGTGATATGGGAAAATTGGATAAAGATGGTTATTTATATATCGTTGATCGGAAAAAAGATATCATCATTCGCGGTGGGTTCAATATTTACCCTCGCGATACAGAGGAACTTTTAGCTGGGTATGAAGGTGTGCAAGAGGTTGCGGTTGTCGGTGTTCCAGATGAAAAAATGGGGGAAATCGTAGTTGCCTGTGTTGTTAAGAAGGAAGCTGCTGAATTAACGGAGACAGAATTGATCGATTTTACACAGCAAAAGCTAGCAAAATATAAAACACCATCCCACGTTGTTTTTATGGAGAGATTGCCTCGAAATGGTGTGGGTAAAATATTGAAAAACCGCTTGAGAGACCTGGTGGAATAAATATCACATCGATTGAGCCAGAAAGGTGGCCACCTTATTACGAGATATCACAAACATTAAAAATGAAAGCTAAACTGACTATCAAAATGCAAGTTGAGTTGATAGTCAGTTTTTTTGATAGGAAAGGATGATACATGAAACGTGTTTTAAATTTGCCCAACATTATCTACTATTTGTGGTGCATATTCGGTAAAAAATCTTCAATTGATTTACCTGATTTTATAAGGTATTCAGAATACTTATGGTAAAATAAAAATAAAGTTTGTGAGTAATCTACAGAAAAAACATAAGTTGGTCGAAGAGGGATACTACCTTGGAATTTTTATGTCCTTGGGGCTGAGCTTAGGTGTTGTGTTTGGATTAACTGTATTAGACATTGGTTTATTAGGATTACCAATTGGAGTTGGAATGTGCATTGGATTAGCAATTGGATCTGGCATGGATGCGGATGCTAAAAAAAGGGGCAAAACGATATAGTATGTGGCCTTGTCTGTTGTTATTTTCACAAACGAGTGCAATTGATAAAATGAAATAGTTCTGTTAGCGGCTTAGAAAATTGAACAAAATGACCATATCATTCGCTTATTAGAAGAGATAAAAAATCAAGGAGAGTCAAAGTAGCCTTTAACTACTGGCGCAAGTGTTAAGCAAGGGGGAGAGAAATTTGCTAAAAGTATTAAGTATTATTTTGTCGGTAATTGTTGTCGCGTTAGGAAGCATTGCTTTAATAACTCAAAACTTTGCTTTATTACCCTATATGTTGTTTTTAGTAGGAATCCACTCTTTTATTTTGGGAATTATTGAACTCAAAAAAGATCGAAAAGCTTTTTGGGGATATGTTAACATTGGTGCCTCTGTATTTGTGATTTTTGTTGGTATATATACTGTAATACCCAACTAACGGGTTGATCTTAAATATGGAGTTGCAGCTCATTCCAGTATTGGGGCAGGGGTGTTTAATAAAAAAACTTTCTCTTAAGAGTAATTATAAAACTTAATCTAATCGCAAGGAGAAAAAATAATGAAATCTGAAATAATAACATTAGAAAACAAATTACGGGTTAATGTTAGCATGTGGGGGACTCATAAGCCAACCATAATTCTGTTGCACGGATTGGGTAGTACGGGTGGTAGCTTTGATGAGTTAGCAACAATGTTAAGCAAGAATTTTAAGGTGATGGCTTTTGATTTACCTGGACACGGTAAATCTTCATTTTTAAATGATGAGAGTTTCTTTTCTATGGCATCATTAGCAAATTGGGTCAAAGATGTAATCCATTACTATGATGTTAGTGATTTTCATATTGCTGGGCATTCTGTCGGAGGATATATAGGGTTAGCATTTGCTAAGCAAAATTTGCTAAAGTCACTCATACTCTTGGATGGTGGATATATAAGGGCGAGTAGCTTACTAGGAAATACACTTGAAGAAGAAATGAAAATGACAGAACAACATATCAAGAATTACACATTCTCTTCTTGGAGAGAATACGAGAACGAACTTATCAATGATGGTTTATCTAATAAATCGATTAAATTGTCAAAGAGTAGTATGGAGAACAAAAACGATAAAATTAAACTAATCGTTAATTCTGATGCTGCGAAACATATAGTAAAACAGAAATTTTATGAACCGACTAAAGATACTTTAACAGGAATTGAAACACCAATTCTAATGTTAAAAAGCACTTTACCAGAAGATTTTAATCCAGTTAGGAATAGCGAGACGAACCGATTAAAACAGTATTTAAATGTTAGAGTAATTGACGTTGATGATGCATCACACAATGTTTACTGGGATAAGCCAGGTTTTATTAGTAATCAGATGAGTAAATGGATAAAAAACCAAACGAAAAACTAAATATCAATTAATTTTTCTTGGGCTAACTGCTGCTTTACTTTAATAAGGTCTTGGAACGGACTTCTGTAATCGGATGCAATAATATTAAATCTAGCTGGAGTTGTATTGATAACTAGTGAAAAAGACTGGTTGCCCAATATCTTGTGGATCAGATTGGATAAATTAAGTTAATTGCTCAATTCTTTAAAGATGAAACTACACCAAATTTTTATAATTGGCAAAAAACAGTAAAAAAATGATAACTGGATTACTGTCCTTAAATCAGAACAGTGTCCATTTATTCAAGACGCTGTAAATTAACTTGAAGGCTGTGGCTGATGAACTTGATATAAATGTAAATGTACTAGCATTAGATAATTATGAAATGGCTCAACAAAAATATCCGATACCTTTTGGAGTATTCACAGTTATTTATAATGTTGAAATTATTACATATCATCCTGAAACAAAAATTTACAAAGCTATTAGAAAAGTCACATTCGCGATTGTTAAATACGGAACAATCGCTTCTTGAGTTATCGGGGCAGATTATTTAAATATGAAATCAGCAAAAAAGTGCAAAAATAATTAGTCAATTTTGTTGAATTTAAAGGTATTTAGAAAGTCGATGAAGTTTTCTCAAGTAGAACTGATTATTGCGGATGAATTGATCCACTTGTGCTTAGTTTTGAGCCACTAATGTACAACCTGTCTTTAAAGTATAGATTCGGAGCTACAGTGGAGCTGCTTGTCATTAAACTGTTGGCACCCGATTCTTTGCATTTGCTGGAAGGGGTCGGGGCTTAGCTTTGAAATAAAGTTTGGTAATTTATTAAAAGTGGCTTGCAGGATTATCTAATGGATATTATATTTGATTTAATATCAAATTATATAGTGATTGTGAAAAGAATCACTTAAACTAACGGGGGCAGGTTTGTTTAAGTAGATGTTTTAATGAGTCGGAGATATATGCAAAATTTATTGGGGAAATTATATGTTAAAAAAGGTCTTGTTAGTATTGCTTATATCTGTAATTTTAGGTGCGTGTTCGAAAACAGAAATATATAATTTTGAAGGTTAAAGTGATAATTGGAAAGTAATTTATATGGTAGAAATACTTGATGAACAAATAGAGCAAACAAAAACAAAAATAGATTATATTGGTGAGAAACCTATTCCACACGAAATTAGATACATTAGCGAAACCGACAGTGGAAAAATGGAATGTAATACTTCATTAGGTGATAAAGTTGTAACAGAAATAGGAGGACATAGACGTTCTTGCAGTGAGTGTACATTTATAATCGATGAATCTGAAAATATAGAAGCAACTATAAGTTGGAATGATAACCTAGAGGAACTAAAGTTGGAGTACGATAATTAGTTTCTTTAACTGGTGCGGTTGCGGAAAAAGTAGAAAAGAGTGATACATAGTATACATGACTAATATGTATCACTCTATAATTTTTAATGGCTTTTTGCGATTTAGGTCTTGATAAATTTTAAAAGTTTGATTATTTTCTGCCCGAACTTTTCACAATTCCGCGTCATTTATTGAACATTTGATTTTTCAAGATATAATATTTAGCCATAACTTCTTAAAAAAGGGGTCCCACCAATAAACCGCATTTCCTGACGGTACCCCAATTAGAGATGAATAATTTACGGGCTAATACATTATTACTCTACTTTAAATAACTCCTGTCAGACAATCAACAACATCAGTTTTATACTTACTTGCTGGTTAAAATCGGATATCGTTAATTAGCAAGTTTATTTAAATAAGCTCTCCGAATAAAGAAAAAGCTTATTGTAAACAGCAGTAAAAATATACTTAAGCCAATTGCTGTTAGTTGATAAAATGCCAATGAGATATGGTTATGCATGCCGAGCAATGTTGCCAATAAAATAAAAACTGCAATGGTAAATGGGATAAAAATTAAGGTAGCCAGCTCTTTTGTCACGACAGATGTTAATTCCTTAATGGAAAAACCAACTTTTCTAATGCCTGAAAACTTTACTCTTTCTTGTTCAAGCGATGTTTGGAGGTAAAAATAAAGAATACTCATTGCTGCGCTCATAAAAATCAGACTAAGCATAAACCCAATGAGGACCATAATGCTTTTTATAAACTTCTCTGCATCATATAAATCAATTTTAGAAGACATTAAGCGTATATCAGGTTCTGAAGTAATTTTTGATGAAATAGTTTCAGCCACTTGAGTCTTGTTTGTCCAATCATCCAATTCATAAGCAAATATTTTATATTCTGGATACTCAATTGTTTCATATATTTCATCAGGAACGATATAAAATACATTTTGCAACCCAGTTTGTAAAATATTTTCCTTTTCTGTACCTGTATATTCAAGGTTTCCAAATGGGTAATCATGAATGGATTCTTTGCTAGGGTCAACACCTTCATTACCAGCCGCAACAAAATACTCATTGTCCTTTATCGTGATAGGCTTATGCTGGCCAAGTTGATTGAAATTCGAAACGGACATAAAAGCAATCCTACGATCTTCATCCGTTTTAAAGGCAGAATAGTATGCTTCATAATTACCTGCTTTATCTAAGGACTCTTCTATAAATGCTATATCTTTCCGAGCTTCTGATTCGTTACCGGGGTAAGAAGTATATTGGAAACTATAAGGATATAACCTTTCTGTTTTTTCCTCTACACTGTAGTAAGAGCTGTATAGTACGCTTGTACTTATAAAGGCACCTAATAGTAAGACGGTTAATAAATAAATGATATGGGCATGTGAACGCCCTTTTGCCTTTAAGTTAGAAACAAAAAGCATATTAGTTTTTCTAAAATACGATGGATGCTTTTGCCATAAACGAATGGCTAACAACATTCCTTGTGTGACTGTAAAGTAAATGGCTAATAACAGACTAATAAATAACGCAATGTAAGAAATAATTCCAAAGGATTCCACCCAATTTAATTCCTTCATCATGGAAAAGAGCAAGAACACACTAACGATGATGGATAGGATCAATTTAATTGGTGCAGGTTTAATCAGCTTTTCTTGTGTAATATCTGCTTTTAATAGTTGAACAATTTCTTCATTTTTAATCATACGTGTCATTAGTCTAGTAACAATCAAGAATAACAGAGAAAATAAAACAATTGTTATTAGAGTGGCTTGAATTGGGACATACATGCCAAAGATTTCCGCACGTAAGATCTTTTTGGCAACCATTAAAAATAATGGTGCAATAACAAGCCCACACACAATAGCTGTGATAATTGCTACGCCAGCAATGATCATATTTTCTCTGAAAACCATTTTGCGGATTTGCTTCATGGAAGCACCCATCATCATAAAGGTGCCTAGCGTTTTCGATTTCTTTTTCAAAAAAGCGAACAACGAATAGATGATAAAGACAAAAGAAAAAATATAAATAAAGAAGCTGGCAAGCACCATTGTTACTCCTAGTGTACTTGATGGATCCAATTCCGCCAACATTGGATGAAAAGCGATAGTTGAAAACAGGAAAAAAACCACTATAGAAAACACACAGCTTAGAAAGTAGGAAATGTATGTCGACTTATCCCGTAAAATATTTTGAACAACAATATGATTAAAACTCATGCTGACCACCACCTAGAAATGTGAGTGTATCCATAATTTCTTGGTAAAATTGCTGTTTGTTTTTCCCTCGATGTATCTCATTATAGAGAATACCGTCTTGTATAAAGATGACACACTGAGCAAAACTAGCAACGTAGGCATCATGTGTTACCATTAAAATGGCAGTATTAAAGGTTTTATTAATTGATTCGAATAACGTCATAACACTATTCACAGATTTAGAATCCAAGTTTCCAGTCGGTTCATCTGCTAATAGTAATGTTGGATTATGAATAACCGCTCTTGCAATCGCCACACGTTGCTTCTGTCCACCAGAAATTTCAAACGTGCGCTTTTTTAATATTTCTTCAATCCCTAAAAAATCAACGACTTGCTTTAAACTCTGTTTCATTTCTTTCTCTGCCACAGAATCAAGTGTTAAAGGAAGTAATATATTCTCCTCAACTGTTAATGTGTGGACAAGGTTAAAATCTTGAAAGACAAAGCCTAATTCTGTACGCCTGAACCTTGCTAATTCATCATCATTTAATTTATACGGATCTTTTGAATTAATTATTATTGAACCATTAGTGGGACGATCGATGGTGGAAATGCAGTTTAGGAAGGTCGTTTTTCCACTGCCAGATGGGCCCATTACTGCAACAAATTCTTTCTCCCCTAAATGGAAATCAATGCCGTTTAATGCCTTATATGTGATTTCTCCGGTATATTCCTTTTGTAGTTGTTTTACTGTTAAAATTGTATCTCCCATTACGGTTTCACTCCTTGGTGTTCTTTGATACATTTAGTATAAACAAACCGTTCCCCTCTTAAAATCTTTAGACATGACAGCAATATGACAAAATTGTCATATTAAAAAACGACTACCTTATTTGGAAGCCGTCTATTCTCTGGAAAAATCAATCTCAAAAATCGTTTCATTATGAGCAGAGGATAACTTATAAGGATGATTTAGTGTAGAGAGTATCTTTTTGACTAAATATAGTCCGATACCAGTCGCTTCACCTTGGATGCGTCCTTTAGTACCAGTGTAAAACAAATCAAATACACGATTAATTTCACTTTCCGGTATTGTTTCGCCTTTGTTCTTGATCCATAACTGACTACTATTTTCATATCGAATTAGAACGAACGATTTCTTTTCACCATATTTGGCAGCATTACTTAATAGTTGATAGATAACAACTCTAAGCCATTTACGATCAGAATAAATGATGATATTTTCTTCGATTGTACTTTTGGGGTATACCTCCATTTCAATAAAGTAATCTTTTAAATCATTAGCCACTTCTTGGACTATATTCTTTAAAGATATCGGTTCAATCTTTAGATCAGCCAATAATTGGGATGATCGGCTATAAGTTAATAGCTGATTTAAAGAAAAATTTACTTTATCGCACTCTTTTTTTATCTTTTGCCATTCTTGGAATAAACTTGGTTCTTTTAATTGATTCGTTTGTATAAGTAATTGAATGACGGAAAGTGGTGTTTTCATTTGGTGAACAGTTTGAGAAATCATTAGTTGCTGTTCATGTAAGAAATCTTTGTGTTCATCCTCTTTTGTAAGAAAAAGGGACTGAATGAACCGCATTTGCTTTGCATATGCCTTTTCAACCGGGGCTTGAGGATGGTGAATTAATAAATCACTTGTTTCTCCCTTTCCATTCAAATGAGCATACATTTTTTTGCGTCGAATATATCGAAATAAAAGAAGAATGGCTAATAAAATAGTAGCTAAAAATATAAAATAGGCATAATGATTCCTAAAGTCATCTAGCAAATGAATAACAATTGGTAAGCAAATCATCGTTATAATGTAAAGAGTTATAAAACTTAAATGATCACGTAAAAAAGGCTTCATAAGATCTTCTCCGCTAATTGATAGCCAATCCCTCGGATAGTTGTTATTTCCAATGAAGAATAAATAGATTCTAGTTTTTTGCGTAACCGAACAATATTGACTGTTAATGTATTTTCTTCAACAAATGACTCATCATCCCAAATGGCTGCCAGCAGTTGCTGCCTTGTCACAACATTCGAGAATGCTTCAAAAAGTACAGAGCATAACTGTAATTCCTTTATTGTCAATGTTGTCTCTTGTTCGGGTGTAAATAATCGAAAAGTATCCAAATTTAAAGTTGTATTTCCCTCTTTCAACATTCGGGTTTGCGAATCCTTCGCATATTCCCCATATACTCGACGAATTTGCCCATTTACTTTTGCTAGAACTACATCCATTAAAAAAGGTTTTGTTATAAAGTCATCTGCCCCATTTTCAATACCATAGACTTGATCTAACTCACTCATACGGGCAGAAAGTATCATAATGGGACAATTTGAAACTTGCCTAATTTTTCGAGACCAATAATAGCCGTCAAAAGCGGGAAGATTAATATCC
The DNA here is from genome assembly GCF_900258515.1 of Lentibacillus sp. Marseille-P4043. Classification (NCBI taxonomy): domain Bacteria; kingdom Bacillati; phylum Bacillota; class Bacilli; order Caryophanales; family Bacillaceae; genus Lentibacillus; species Lentibacillus sp. Marseille-P4043. The sequence goes on from NZ_LT984884.1 coordinate 2,645,464, forward strand.
ATTATGACGAGGTGTGGTTGGAATTCTTGGAAAGTATCAAGTACCCTTTCAAAATCCTCTACAATATGGCAATCATAATTATATTTTTCAAAATGGATCTTTAATGTATTCGCAATATTCACTTCATCTTCAACGATTAATAGTTTATACATTGTATCCTCCTGTGTATCAGTGACTCGTATACCTCTCACCATTTCAATATTATAATAGAAAAATTTCTGTCAGCGGTATTGCCTGTGCCATCGTTATCGCTCTTAACCTATACAGACGATAAAGTAGAAGTTGAGATCAACTATGAAGGAACATTAACAAAAGATTTACCGAACAGTTTTAAATCGTGGAAATCTAATTTTGCTATTCCAATAAAGTTTTTTTATGGAATAAGGATGGATTATTTTCCTTTCCGATAGCTTTCTATGTTTGATTTACAGTCATACTTCCTTCGTTATATAACTTTACCGCATAATTCACCTATCCATGATTTTTATGATATTTCCTTTTTGTTCAGGTCCCCGAAAATCCTTCTAACAGGAATGTTCCTCTATAGTTATGACTTCCCTTGCTGCTTCTATGAAAGATAATATGATTGGTGAAAGCCACTTGTCTTTATGCCATGCCATATGTGTATATACGTGCAAATCCGAAATTTGCCATGGAAGAGCAATAAGTTCACCCCGTTCAACTTCAGCTTCCACTGTTATTTCTGGAAGAAAGGCAATACCGATTCCTGTAATTGCACATTGTTTAATGGCTTCAGCATTTTGAAACTCTAAATAAGTAATATCATCAATGCCCTTTTTCTCAAATGACCGGTCAAACATGGTTCGATAGGTACAACCTTTTTCATTGACCAGAAACACTTCTCCGTGAAAGTCTTCAAACTGTAGTACAGTAAGTTTCGCGAGAGGGTGGTCTGGAGCGACGAAAAAGCGAAAAGTTTCTTCGAGTAACGGTTCCACTGTAAGTCCTGTTGAAAGTATGGGTTCGTCTAGCATAAAGACGACATCCGCAGTTCCCTCAAAGAGCGTTTGCTTCAGATGCTGATTTGGAACCGAGCGGAAGGTGATGCGCACTCCCGGATGGCGCGAACGAAATAGTCGAAATACAGATGGAAGCCGGTAGGCGCAAAGAACCTCATTGGCACTTATCGTTAAGGTACCGCTTAGATTTTCATTGTCGTGAACGACACTTCTAGCTTCGTCCAATTTGTCTAGAACGCCTTGGATATGAGTTAGAAAACGTTTACCTGCAGTTGTGAGAACGAGTTGCTTGCTCAGGCGGTCAAAGAGACGAACACCAAGCTCGTCCTCCAATGACTTTATTTGCATCGTAACGTTGGAGGGGACGTAGTTCAGAACTTCTGCAGCCCGACTGAAATTTAAAGTTGATGCAACCGTGCGGAACGTAATCAGTTGGCGTAATTCCATCATGCTTCATCCTTTCACTTTCAATATTATTGAATACTATTTTGAATTATGTTCACTTTTATTGAGAGTATCACAGCTTTATACTTAATAACAAGAAATGCATTCTAATGTTTGTGTTTCATTTTGAAAGGAGTGATAAAACAATGGATTATGAGACTTTTAACTTAGGTGACGTAACCTTGCAATCAGGAATAACTTTACCAAACGCTTTTCTTGCTTATAAGACTTATGGAGAATTAAATGATAAGAAAGACAATGTTGTCATCTATCCAACTGCTTTTGGTGACCAACATGTTCAGAATGAATGGCTGATTGGAAATGGCAGGGCACTAGATCCGAGAGAATATTTCATTATCATTCCAAATTTACTGGGAAACGGATTATCTTCCTCTCCTAGTAACACACCTGCTCCATTTGACAAGGCAAATTTTCCACAGGTAACCATCTATGATAATGTGAAATTTCAATATCGGCTGGTTACCGAAAAATTCGGCATTCAAAAGATTGCACTCGTGGTTGGATGGTCAATGGGAGGCATCCAATCTTTCCAATGGGGAGCAAGTTATCCTGACATGGTGGAACGAATTGCACCCTTCTGCGGAGGTGCAAAGACTTGGCCGCAAACATATGTGGTCTTAGACGGAATGAAAGCTGCCCTTATGGCTACAATTGGCTTCGAATCGAGTAAACTAAACCAATTAACTACTGAGGACATGCGCGCTGTTGGCCGCGTCTATGCAGGGTGGGGATTATCACAAGCCTATTATAGAGAGAAACTCTATCGAGAAATGGGATTTGATTCATTGGAAAGTTTTGTGTCTGGCGTCTATGAAAATAGCTTTATGAAAATGGATCCGCACAATTTCCTAGCTATGTTATGGACAGGCCAATTTGCAGATATTAGTGCAAACAACACCTATAACGGAGATTTCGATGAGGCTCTTAGAAGTATTAATGCGTTTGCCTCCATCATGCCTGGAAGTACAGATCTCTTCTGTACTGCGGACGAGAACGAATACGAGGCAAATCTTATACCTAATGCTGTTTATAACCCTATCGAGTCGATTTGGGGCCATTTTGCAGGTCGCGGAATCAACATTGCTGATAATAAAATTATTGATGACAATCTAAAACGCTTGTTGGTACTAGTATAAATGGATAGATGAAATTTAGCTTTATATTTTTGGGTGTCCATTATTATAAATTTATACTAAAGTTAAAGACAATTGTGAAGAAATGTACTTAAACTATAGGGTGCAAGAATTGAACAAGGAGGAGATTCTTTTGAAAAAAAAAGGTTTCTATTGGGTTGATTATGATAGCTATTATAATTGTAGCCTTTGTTTATTATCCAATCTCGAAAGAACCTATTAAAGAAACAGATACCATCATAACGGATAAAAACGGAAAAGTAGTAGAACCAATTAATGGTGACAATGATAACATTGGTCATTAATGAATATTAATAATAGATACAAAAAATGCAAATGAAACTGATTTATCTGGAAGGCTGCCTTGCCAACTTATAAATCAGGTTGTTCAAGAATCGGGTGCTTTTAGTTACCTTTGCCAATAAAGTGGTTAATTAAGATCCTTTGTTAAAATAAAATCAAAAATGGTTTATAATATTAATAAAAGAATGTAGAGAAAAAGGTGGTGTAAGTAATGGCTATTCGTAAGGAAGATTTATATAGAATGGTGGAGTCATTAAGCAATGAAGATAAGAAAGCAGCCTTTGACTTTATGGAGTTTTTAATTGAACGTTCAAAGAATAAAAAGCCCGAGTCTTGGCAAAGGATTGATGAATCGGAAAGTGATAAAGAACCGTTGACTGAAGAGGAACATAAGCAGTTAGAAAGCGAAGAAGGATACATTTCAGGGGAGGATGCAAAGCATGAATTCGGACTACAAGTTGATTTACCATAAGTCCGCAGTTAAATTCATAGCTAAAATAGATAAAACCTCTCAAGAAAGAATTGTAACTGGGTTAAAAGGACTTTTATCAATACCACCAGAAGGAGATATTAAAAGACTTAAGGGGCATCCAGGTTTATACAGATTAAGGATTGGGAGTTTTCGTGTGATCTTTAATATTGATCACCAAGAGCAAGTGGTCTATATCGAAGCCATTGGAAACCGTGGAGATATTTATAAATAGTTTATTATATATAACTCTCTCTAGATTACCCTAGGGAGAGTTTTTCGTTAAACCTTAAAGAAGAGGATCTAAGCAAAACTGTTTTTTTGAGACAACAACCATTAAGCGTACTTCAGGCAGTTCAGACTGAAATAGCTCATATGAGTTACCACTTAGGACAAATTCTTTATATTGGAAAACAAAAAAAGGACAAGAATTGGAATATATTAAGCATCCCTAAGAATGGCTCGATGGAATTCAATCAGCAGGTATTAGCCAAGAAAGATATGAAATAATTTTTTTGACTAAATAGATACTTTTAGGAATGTCCCTTATTCTATAACAAATGGACAAGTTTGTGAAAAGAAGCACTTAAACTATTGGGTGCGTAAGCTTAACAAAGAAACGATCAAACTTTATTGTAATAAATAATATTCATTAATAAACCGTAACTTTAATCAATATTGATTCAAAGTTACGGTTTTCTGTTTGTTGTTGTATAGGGATAGAAGATGTTTTTATATCAATTTTTATTTTAAAGCTACAGGGGGATTGTCTGTGTTATCATACATAAGCAGGTGTGCCTCTTTGGCAATATTTATGACAGACCTGCGATTGTTCCTTAACACAGACAAAAGTTAAGTCATGGGGGCGGACAATATTATTTGCGCTATTTATGGCAAAGCATTTACTGTGGATCTCCCTTCCACAATTACTGGCTCAAACATCCGCATACAGTGGCTCAAAACTTCGTACTGCTGGCTCAAACTGTCCGCAATATTCAAGAACTTGCTAAAAGATGTGGTGTGACTTATACAGAAGCTTTACTAATATGGGCTTTTTATGATTTTATAACTACTGGAGACTATGGTTGGAAAATGACAATTGTTTTAATCGCCGCTGCTTATTCTGGTGGTCAAGAACAATTTTATATAGAAAAACCAAGGGAAATAGATGCTCCCTTTTTTGATATTGTGTTACAGATGTAATTGTTAAAATGAAGTAGTTCTGTTAGTGGCTTTGAAATATGTATACTTTGTAGCAATAAAAGCCGATCTTGTATTGAGAAAATCGACAAAAAACAACCATTTTAGTGTGGGATGGATTTTCATATTTGAATTATCTATAATTAGGATTGAACAAGATGTCAATGTTTAGTAAAATATCGTTTAGCTATCTACTTTTAAATAAGGAGGGGAAGTACCACGAAAAAGGGTGAAATTATTAAGCTAAATAGACTGAAATGCGGCCTTACCCAGGGAGAATTGGCAGAAGGAATAATATCTGTTTCCTATCTGTCTAAGATAGAACATAATCAAATTTTCCCTAGTGAAGAGGTTTATAACCTAATATTTAAACGTTTGGGAATAGATATTGAAGAAGAACTTCAGTTAAATGATTTTGTACTGGAAAAGAAATGCCGTACTTGGTTCCATGCTTTACTCCTTGGGTCTGAAAAGGATAGACTTAGTTATCTTTATGAAGATATAAAGAAACCATTTAGTAGGGCTTTCATACATGAATATGGGTCATCTGTTCTCCGAAAAGGGAGATAGCGAACAATCTATACACTATTATAATAAGTCCTTGGAATATTTTACGCTTGATTGTGACAAAGCACTTACTTTATTAGGTTTAACAAAAGAGTATTTTAAGAATAATGATTTTGTATCCGCATACAAAGGTGCTACAACTGGTCTTTCCTTACTAGAACATCATGATGATATCGACAGTTTAGATACACGGTTGGAACTTTCAGCCTACAAATACAGGCTAAATGAACAATATGACGAAATGGAATATTTCATTAAGAATGAATTGCTACCTATTTTATCGCAAAGAAATAATTACGTAAAAATAGCGCGTTACTCAGAAATACTATCAAAATACTATTCTGAGAAAAAGATGTACAAAAAGGCATTATGGTTTGAAAGAAAAATAAGCCTTGCGTATAAAGAAATGGCAGATATATAGAAAATCTGACTATATAACTGCTGACCAAACCTAAGTAAAGAGGGACAGAATAATTATGGAAACTAAACGAGTAGTAAAGAGAAGGAAACTCCGAAGAAAAAGAGTACTTCTTCTAGTACTTATTACGATCTTCACCCTTGTCATTGGAACCTTTGGCTATGCTTACTGGCAGTATAAGTCTGCATTAAAGGCATCTTTAGCTGAGGTTGGTGATGATAACGAATCTGAAACAGAATTCCATGGTGTGAAGGACAAATTTGGCAATGTCAATGTATTACTGATTGGCGTGGACTCAAGGGGAGAAAAACACTCACGATCAGATGCGATTATGATTGCCCAATATAATCAAGATACCAAAACACCCAAATTAGTATCTATTATGCGAGATTCTTATGTTAACATTCCAGGTCATGGAATGAATAAAATCAATGCAGCAGAAGCCTTTGGGGGACCGGAATTACTTCGTCAAACGATAAAGGAAAACTTTGATGTAGATGTTCAATATTATGCGTTAATCGATTTCAAAGGTTTTACTAAAATGATTGATAAGGCTTTTCCGGATGGCATAGAAATAGATGTCGAAAAACAAATGTCAAAAGAAATTGGAGTAACCCTATCCCCAGGTGTGCAAACGCTAAATGGAAAAGAATTGCTAGGATATGTACGATTTAGGAAAGATGCTCAAGGGGATTTTGGTAGAGTTAACAGGCAACAGGTGGTTTTAAAAACCCTTGCAGATAATGTAGTTAGTTTTTCTGGAATTACACAAGTGCCAAGAATGGTTGGAACCATTCAGCCATATATTGACACCAATGTAGACAAGAAACTCATACTATCTGTGGCTACTAGCTTTATATCTGATGACAATAGTATTCAATCTTTTAGAATACCTGTAGAGAATGGATATAGAAATGCTAGGGTTATGATAGGCGGTTATAATAGCGCAGTACTTGAACTAGACTTGGAGAAGAATCGTTCAGCTTTAAACGACTTTTTAGAAAATTAGGGATTCGCAATATTCAAGTTATCATTTTGTAGTAACGTGATGAAAAGCAAAAGTATTATATTATTATGTATCATAGCTTGTCTAGTTTTGATTGTGCCCACCTGTAGTACGTAATCAGCCTAGGGTTTAAATCGTTGAAAGAAGGCATAGGTATAGGTTTTGGAAACGCGGAAAAAACATAGTCCATCAAGAAGGTGCTTTTTAATTTGTCTATATTTTTACTTTCTGTGCAGATTTTGTCTGAATATGTTTCTGTATGTAAAAATCTATAAGTCTATCACGCATTCGTAGGCGAGCAGGACAGTAAAGGAGAAAGCAACTCTCACAATGAAAAAGAAGATAAAGATGATGACAGTGTTGATTATCCAGAAGATGTTATTGCATTAGGAGGCAAAATTATGGCAGCTGGAACCGTCACTTATAGCGGAAATGGAGATGGAACGATTATTCACAGACGTTATAAAATCAATTAACTAAAAATTCATTATTGTGTAAAGGACGATTCATTTTGATGGATGTCAATATCTAGGTGTGGAATTATGGAATAAACTAGAGATGTGGAGGAATTGAGCGTGAGAACAATTTCAAGCGAAAATTATTTAGAAGTACGAGGCAAGGATATGTATGTTGAAATCCACGGAAATGCAGATGCTTATCCGCTGTTGTACCTTCACGGAGGGCCAGGTGAGAGTTGCTATGAATTTTGCTATCATCAAGCTGAGAGGCTGCAAGAAGATTTCAGACTTATCGCTATCGATCAACGGGGTGTTTGCAGGTCCGAGATGATCAGAGAAAATGAGCATTTTTCCATAGATGATATCTTAATGGATGGTGAAGAGCTAAGGAAGAAGTTAGGGATTAAACGATGGGCATTGCTAGGACATTCATTTGGGGGTTATATTGCCTTGAAATATGCCAGTATGTTTCCTGATTCCATTACACGAATTGTATTTGAATGTCCAACTTTTGATTTTGGGCTTTCAGGCAGAAGTCTATTAAGGAAAATGGCCCAGATTTCTAAAGAGGAAAATATGGTAGAATTGGCAGAAAAATGTTTTATGTTAGCTGAATCCGATAAATCAGCCAAAGAACTTATGCTAAAATTTATTGAATTGCGCCCTGAACTTGGCGAACAGGGTATGAAGATCCATGTACATAATCCGGAATATAAGACTGATTACTCCCTTTATACAGATGAAGAGTGGAAGCAGTTTTTGGAAAGGACGAATGTTCATAATAGTCGATTGATACAAGGGGAAGAGATGTTTGAATCCATTCTTCCAATGCTGAAAAAAGTAAAAAATCCTTCACTTTTGATTAGGGGTCAGTACGATCCTGTTACGTGCAAGGAGCAAATGGTGAAATTTAAAGAAGATGTTGCAGTTGCAGATGTAATAACATTCAGTAGCAGTGGACATTTCCCGCACGCTGAGGAACCTGATGAATTTGCTAAATCAGTTGTTGAATTTTTGAAATAAAGCAAAGTAGTTATTTTCGGTAAGAATCATTCATTGAAAGAGGATTTTTTTAAAAGTGATCGAAATAAATAATGGAGGAGGTCTTAAAATGGATAAATCAATACCGATAAAGAACCAAATGAATGGTGTTTTTGTTCATGTATCTAATTTAAAGTTCTCAGTAAAATGGTATTCTGATTTGTTAGATTTAGATATTGATGTAGATAAGGTAAAGTCGCCTATCTTTAATATACCGTTAGTAGGAACAACTGCTCTAACCTTAGATGATCACGCCTTTGATCCAGAATTTAAACATAATACAAGCCCCAGTCCAATTTTTAACCTTTATGCCCCGGAAATTGAGGAAGCCTATCAGTATATTAAAGAGAAAGATATTCAAATTGCACGAGAAATAGAGTGGGTTGGAGAGACAGCTTGGTTTAATATAAAGGATCCTGATGGTAACGTAGTAATGATCTGTAATTGTTAAGCAAATTCGATATATGCGTGTTAAATTTATGGTTGTTGACTTCCATTAAAGGGTAGCTTTTAGTAAAAGAAAATATGGAAAACAATATTGCGATAGTCTGGTTTAAAGTTTTATTTGATTAATAAAATGCACCGAAAAAGGAGAATTGGAATTTTCGGAATTGGTCAACTTTGTTGGGTGGCGTGTGTTAAAATTAATTAAGTCATTGAACTACATAAGAGAGGAGGGCACCTATGTTAGACACACAAACTTTTGGCATGTTTATTATTGCTGCGTTGGTACTGCTTGTGATACCTGGACCGTCTGTTCTCTATATTATAGCACGTAGCCTTGACCAAGGGCGTTTGGCAGGTCTTGTGTCTGTCTTGGGTAATGCACTGGGAAGCGTCATACTTTCTGTCGCGGCTGCGGCGGGATTGTCCGCAATTCTGGCTTCATCTGGTGTGGTTTTCAATGTAGTGAAGTATCTTGGTGCCGCCTATCTAATTTATCTGGGAATAAACCGCTTGTTCAGTAATGATAGTCATGACCCGATAGTACCTCAACGTAAACGACTTTTACATATATTTAACCAGGGAATCATTGTTGCGGTATTGAACCCGAAAACCGTACTATTTTTCGTTGCATTTGTCCCTCAGTTTGTTGATGCATCACAGGGAGGCATATGGGAACAAACACTCTTTTTTGGACTTATGCTCGTAATACTTGGAGTTTGTACCGATAGTATTTATGCATTGCTAGCTGGAACGGCCGGAAACTGGCTGAATCGGCGAGGGATTTTGGGTGGGAAACTGCGCTACGTATCTAGTGGAATTTATATGGTTCTTGGTGTAGTTTTTGCATTCTCAGGTTCAGGAAAGCGATGAAACGATCGTAAATATGAAAGGATGTTGAAATTTGCGAGTTACCTCGGCAAGGTTGTTATTTCGTCCATACAATGACGTTGACTTTGCATTTCTTATGTCGTTGTTGTCAGATCCTGAAGTAGTGCGATTTATCGGAAATGGGAAGACAAGGGATAAAAACGGTGGGAAGTATTTTTTGAGTTGGATATATCGTACATATGAATACGGTGAGAATATGGGATTAAGGCTTTTAGTCAATAAAGAAGATGACACGTTAATTGGACATGCAGGTTTCGTTCCCCAAGTTGACAAGGTGAAAGAAATTGAAATAGGCTATTGGATTACGCGCGAACATTGGGGAAAAGGATATGCAACAGAAGCAGCTAAGGCATTGTTGGAATATGGACATAAACAACTTGATAGAGAAAGATTTATTGCATTGATTCAACCTGGTAATGTAGCTTCTCGAAAAGTTGCAAAGAAACTAGGGATGGCGTTAGAGAAAAAAGTTGTGTTGGGCGGGGAGGAGGTGGATGTGTATTCCACGATTATAGATGATTGACTCGGAAAATTGTGCCTGACTGCGGGACAGATAGATCAAAAAGGACTTTCCAAAAACGATTCGAAATGGAGTAAAAACGAAATGATTGTAATGATAAATGGGGCATTTGGAGTAGGTAAAACAACCATTTCGAATGAACTTTTAAGAGAGATAAAAAATAGTATGATATATGACCCTGAAGAGGTAGGTTTTTTGTTACGAAATATAATCCCAAGGAATATAAAACAGCTTGAAGCGGAAACAGGGGATTTTCAAGATTTACAATTATGGAGGAAGCTGACTGTTCACGTAGCAAATCTTTTAATTACGACATATGAAAAGAACCTAATCGTACCAATGACTATTCGCAATCCAGCTTACCTCCATTACATTAAAGAGGGATTTCAACGTATCGATAAACAAACATACCACTTTTGTTTAACAGCAAATAAGGATACTATTTACGGAAGACTTAGGAAACGGGGAGAGGATGAAGGTAATTGGTGTTTTCAACAAACTGATAAGTGTTTAAATGCCTTTCGAGAAAACAATTTTGAGGAGTATATTGACACTGAAAATGAAAGTATTGCTGCTGTTGTTGATGCGATAAAGCAAAGGCTTGACCTTTCTTGAAACCAGTCCTATCTTTCATGAAAGCATAGCCAATAATCCCTTTTATGTCTAAATCATAATTCATTGATCACAATTTACTTCTATTTCTTTTATTCATCGGCTAGTTCCAATGCATGGTGATAGATGGCTTTTGAAATAAAAAAGTTATAACCTATTAATTTGTCAAGTAAAGGCCTAACCTCCTTAATTAAGCCTCTATCTTTAGCAATGATTAATATACCAACTGTACCAATTGGCCGTAATTGAAAAGTTTTAGCAAGCGTTCTAGCAGCTTTTTCATCAATAGCAACAATTCCGATGTTAAGTTCCTTCGCTCCAACGATCACTTCAAGTTCTCCTTCGTGAAGCTTTCCATATAATTTGCGAACTAAATTACGATTTTCAACTTTTCTTAACAGGATTTTTCCAACATCAATCATTTTATTTAATTCTGTTTTACCATAATCATTTACAGAATCACTGAATACTATTTCTTTATAGACCCCTTCTGGTACAAAAACTTCATCAAATATATCACACAGAAGATCTATTTTGCCAAGAATAGACAATCCAATAATAGGAGTTGAATTAGTTATGATTCTACTCATCTGCTTTTTCGTCTCCTAAAACTTCTTTAATCACGCGCTGATCATCTTGTAAGTGTTCTTCTGAATACTCCATCCAAGGTATATTTTTTGATCGTAATAAATCAATAAAATCACTTAATGACTTTCCAGATAATTGAGCTGCTCTTGCCAAAGTTACCTGTTTATTGACAAAAAGCCCAAGAGCTAATGATACCTTCGCTTTAGCATCAAGATTCGGTCCTTCTAGCTCATCAATTAACGGGTAAAATTCTTTAGGTATGTTAATTTGAAAAGAGTCAATTGACATAAAAGGTCACTCCCTTAAAATTTATTGTAACCCTATATTTGTTCATATCATTAATCATCTAATTTTATTGTATCATAATATTCTCGGAATTCCTTGGCAGTGTTAAATATATTAAAATAAAAGTTATAGAATAAGAAAAAGGCTCTCATCCCTACTGAGAAACAATATTTATAGATAAACATCAAACATATCTGTGTTATTTACAGGTACATTCCTTGTCATATTCAACAAATGAAAGCAGTGGTGAAATGATCATAATGAAAGGGGGATTCCTCCTAAAGAAAAACCAATCTCTATTTACTGCAAAGATTATGCAATCACAATACTTGATGCATAATCTTTGCCAGAAGACTCATGTTAAGGTTGGGAGGTGCTAAAAAAATGGGAAGGGATCGGCAAGAGCAAAAGTTAAGAAAAAGCGGACATGTTGAATCTGATCGAGATGTTGGTCTACGCTATAAAGGGGCAACAAAAATGTCCAGCCCTGAAGAAGCTAGAAGATTAAATGATGGGAAAAAGTAACGGGTTAACGATCGGAATGTAAACAATCAAATGGCATATCAATCCACACGTTATTTCACACTAGAAATAACGTGTGGATTTTTATTGGCAACATGATTTGAGTGCTTGGTAACGATACTCAAACGCTTTTTCAGTTATAAATTCACCGGACAGAAATATTTATTAATTTCAATTAGGGTGCAAATTCAAGTGTTGGTTATAATATTCAGTGAATTTATGTAAAAGTAATTTATAATTTGTGTTAAAATAATTATGAGTATTGCGAAAATGCGTTTATTGTCGCAATAGATATCATGCTTGCTTCTCTGCGTTAATTAATGATCAAATTTATTATGTGGTTTTTGAACCTACAGGAGGGGGATAAGTGATGGTTATATTCGGTAAAGAAATTAAATGGAGTCCTATTATATTTTCAATTATTTTTGCTATGAGTTTGATTATAGTGTTCTTGAACGTAATTTATTTTATTGTTTTTGATAAAAGTCTGATGAATAATAATATGCTTGTAGGGGCTATTTTACTTGTCTATTCAAGCTTAAACTTGTTTCATAGGAAAGACTAAAGAATGTGTTCGTTTGTAAGCATTGTAATTGGAATAGGCATATGATTATTAAACTTTGGAGAGAAGGATTTCATGTTTACGTATAAAGTGGATGAAGATTTGTCATTGAAATTACTTGAAAAAGAAGATGCTGATGTATTGTTTGCTTTGGTGGATGATTCCAGAGATTACTTAAGGGAGTGGCTTCCATGGGTTGATAACATGAAACAAGTGGCGGATTATGAGCCTGTCATTGAAATGTGGTTGAAGCAATTTGCCGACCATGATGGTTTTCAAGTCGGCATTATGTACAATGAACGTCTTGTGGGCATGGTTGGTTTCCATGGCATTGATTGGTCAAACAGAAAAACAAGCATTGGCTATTGGTTGTCCGAAAAATACCAAGGACGAGGTTTGATAACAAGGGCTGTAGCAGCATTGATAGATTATGCGTTCACAGCTTATGATCTGAATCGTGTTGAAATACAGTGTGGGATCGCTAATCAAAGGAGCAAAGCCATCCCTGAAAGACTCGGGTTCAAGCAGGAGGGGATCATTAGGAACGGTGAATACGTATACGATCACTATCATGATTGCGTTTTGTATAGTGTGCTTGCACAAGAATGGGAGACTTATGATTGCTAGTGAAACTGCAGAAAAATTCGATTATACATATCCGGTAAAGGCTGACAAAAAAGCTACCGAGTGGATTTACCAGCAATTCAAAGAGAACACTTTAGAATGAAATCTCCGTCTCCACCAATAGTTATCTAGCACTGTTTTAGTCTTTCAAACAGTGCTAGATTTGCAATTAGTGAGCCTTACTTCATCACCCGTTTAACGAGTGAATTTGCTAGTTTGCTTCCAGGATAGCGCAATGGCATATCAAACTTCGTCGTTTGCTTCATGATGCTCTTTTCATGGGAGAATGTTTCAAAGCTATATTTCCCATGATATCCGCCGATGCCGCTATTGCCGACACCACCAAATGGCAGGTGTGGGTTTGCTAGATGGTAGAGGGTGTCATTGATACATCCGCCACCAAAGGAGATGTGCTGCATTACTTTTTGCTGATCTTGTTCATTTTCGCCAAAATAATAGAGTGCTAGTGGTTTATCCATTTGTTTTAACTTGGAAATGACATCATCCAATTTGGTAAAGGTCAATACAGGCAGGAGGGGACCGAAAATTTCTTCCTGCATAATGGAATCTTTCCAAGAAATTTCATCCACTAAAGTTGGTTCAATCATGTGGTTATCCGAATCAACCTTCCCACCGAAGATAATGCTTCCATCATTCATGTACGCTTGTAATCGGTCAAAGTGCTTCTTGTTAACGATGCGTACATAATTCTCGTTTTTTAATGGGTTTTTACCATAAAAGGATTTCAGATGTTTTTTCATTGCTTTTAGTAATTTTGGTTTTGCATGTTCATGAACATATACGTAATCTTGTGCTACACATGTTTGTCCTGCGTTTGTAAATTTTCCCCAAACAATCCGTTTTGCTGCAAGATTAATGTTTGCGTCTTGTTCAATAATGGCAGGGCTTTTCCCGCCTAATTCCAAGGTGACAGGAATGAGGTGCTTACTTGCTTCGCGCATAATGAGTTTCCCGACTGCTGAACTACCTGTGAAAAAGATGTAATCAAAAGGTTGCGCTACTAATTGTGCGCTTGTTTCTTTTTCTCCTTCAACTGCCGTAACATAGTGGCTGTCAAACGTATCACGAATCATTTCCGCTAGTAGCGATGATGTTGCTTGAGTGAACTCGGACGGTTTTAGTACGACTGTATTCCCCGCAGCCATCGCACCAATCGCTGGAGCAATGGCTAGTTGTAACGGATAATTCCAAGGGGAGATGACAAGTGTAACTCTATATGGCTCTCGGACAATATAATTTTTCGTTCCTTTATGGGTGATGGGTGTGTCAGCTTTTTCCGGCTCCATCCAATCCTTAAGATGTTTAAGGGCAAAATCAATTTCAGTATATAAAAAGCCTAATTCTGTTGTAAGTGTCTCGTGCTGTGATTTGTTTAAATCCATTTTTAATGCCTGATAAATCCGCTTTTCGTTCGCTTTCAGCATGGATTTTAATTTTTTAACCGTTCTTTACGAAAAGCTCTTTCCGTAATGTTTGTTGCTTTTTAATTTCGTAGTAGATATAAACTGCGCAGTAAGCTGTGATTTTTTCTATAAGTACGTGCATTTCCCGCCGTCCGGGATCGTTCCGGGTGGATGCTTTCCGCGGGCACGGCCTCAGCCTCCTCGAGAAAACCACTCTGCGGGGTCTTCGGACACGTGCTGTTCCCGCAGGAGTCACCACCCTCCACTCACCCGGACTAGTGAAGTGGTAGGATAATTATGGAACACTTACCGCTATTGGTAGTAAATGCAATACCAGCGGAGGAAATACACGCAGACTCCTGGGGGGAGAGAGGCATCGGTGAGACCCCGCAGTGCGTTAGCACGAGGAGGCTCAACAGCCGCCCCCGGAAAGCGAAGTGTATTTCCGTAGCGGTAATTAGTGTCGCATTTTATATCTAATGTGTAACAAACAACAATCTTTTAGAAAACAGCTTTACGAAAAGCGTACGACAATGTTTCCCCAGTTAAGAAATATTCCCGTTGACTGTTGACTATTTCTGCAAACTGATTCATGAACGTCCTCCTCGATTATTTTGATTCTATAGGAACAACATAAAAATCATTCGCAAGTTCTGTGTTTGGAAAAACGTCACGAGCTTCCTGGAGTAATTGTTGATAATCGGCTTGCTGGTAACGTGAAGAGATATGATTTAAAACCAATTTCTTGACCTTGCTCAGTTTCGCAAGTAATGCAGCCTGGGTTGTTGTCGAGTGAAAATAATCGTTTGCCAGTGCTGCTTTGTCGTGATCAAATGTTGCTTCATGAACAAGGACATCGGAATTCTCTACAAACGACTGATTTCGTTCGGGGAAGCGTGTATCCCCGAGAATCGAAATAATACGTCCTGGTTTATCTGGCCCGATAAAATCAGCGCGGTGAATCGTTTTTCCTTCCTCGGTTGTCGAGATAGGGTTGTCTTTAATTTGTTTATAGATTGGCCCTGGTTGAATTCCGGCTTCTCTTAATTTATCCACCAAAAGCTCGCCTGGTTTGTCCTTTTCGACGATGCGATAACCGAAACATTGGATTCCATGGTTCAGTTCTTGGCAATAAACAGTGAACGTATCATCTTCAAAAATTTGTCCTTCGTTAATTTCAATAATTTCTAATGGGTAGGCAAGATGAGTGCCGCTTACTTCCAGGCTCGTCTCAATATACCGTTTAATCCCTGTTGGCCCATAAACCGTCAATAAATCATCGCCACCTTGGAAGGAACGACTACTCAAAAACCCAGGAAGTCCAAAGATATGGTCCCCGTGAAGGTGGGTAATAAAAATTTTCGTGATTTTTCTTGGTTTAATTGATGTTTGTAAAATTTGGTGCTGGGTTGCCTCGCCACAATCAAAAAGCCAGATACTGTTGTGCTCTTGAAGCAACTTCAGAGCAACTGCTGATACATTACGTTCTTTTGCTGGGACACCTGCACCAGTGCCGAGGAAAAAT
The DNA here is from genome assembly GCF_900258515.1 of Lentibacillus sp. Marseille-P4043. Taxonomy (NCBI): domain Bacteria; kingdom Bacillati; phylum Bacillota; class Bacilli; order Caryophanales; family Bacillaceae; genus Lentibacillus; species Lentibacillus sp. Marseille-P4043. Next base: position 2,661,501 of record NZ_LT984884.1, read on the forward strand.
AGTTCCATTGTAAAGTCCTCCTATTTCCAGCCTCGTTTGTATTGTGTTGGTGCTTCAATCGCATAGCCTAGCTCGTCAGCAGCAGCTTTGGCCCAATATGGATTCCGCAGTAGGGCACGACCAATGATGACGACATCTGCACGGTCATTTTGGACAATTTCCTCTGCTTGTAATCCACTCGTGATCAATCCAACCGCACCTGTGGCAATGTCTGTCTCGTGTTTAATCATGTCACAGCGAGGGACTTGATAACCTGGATAGGAATGGACTTTGGCTGGGACGACACCACCTGAACTACAGTCAATTAAATCGATTCCTTGTTTTTTCATTTCATTTGTGAAGTAAAGAATATCATCCTTATTGTTGCCTGCTTCATCATATTCATCTGTTGAAATGCGTACAAAAATTGGACCATCCCATTCTGTTTTTACCGCGTCAATGACTTCGGATAAAAAGCGATAGCGATTTTCCCGGGTTCCACCGTAGTTGTCTGATCGATGATTCGTTAATGGTGACAAAAATTGATTAATTAAATAGCCATGTGCACCATGAAGTTCAATGATGTCAAATCCGGCTGCTTTTGCACGTCTGGCTGCTTGTTTAAAAGCATCGATGGTTTGCTTAATATGTTCCTCAGTCATTTCTTTTGGCACTTTGTAGTTTTCGTTAAACTGTTTTGCTGTTGGTGCGAAAATATCTGACTCAAGTTCTGCTTTACGACCGGCATGGGCCAATTGTATCGCGGTTTTTGCACCATAAGCATGAACTTGTTCGTTGATCATTGTTAGTCCTTTCACATGATCCTCATCCCAGATGCCCAAATCTTGGGGAGAAATGCGCCCCTCTGGCTGAACAGCTGTTGCTTCAGTGATGATTAATCCTACTTGCCCGACTGCCCGGCTTGCGAGATGTGTTAAGTGGAAAGGGGTGACTTTTCCGTCTTGCTTATAGCAGGAGTACATACACATCGGAGACATAACGATCCGGTTTTTTAGTTCAACGTTTTGGAAATGGATTGGTGTAAATAATTTTGGCATGGTGAATCCTCCTAGTGTTTTTGTTCGGTATGAAATAGCTTTCGTTGCTCGATGGCGAGATCTGGTACGTCGGTGAAAATTCCGTCGCTTTCAAGTGTAAAGCAGCGCTGCATCCTTATTGATCTGTTTATCGTATAGACACGCACAGGCATATTTTCCTCGTGACATGCGTCAATAAGCGATTGATTAAGCAGCCGGTATTTCACGTGCAGGGCAGTTGCGCCAAGTTGTTTCGCATCACGTACCAGATATCGATTTCGTCTTGATGTTAAAAGAGCGACATTTATATCTGGATGAAGCTCATGTGTTCGCTTTACACTGGCCGGGTTAAATGTCGACAGAATAGTTCGATTTATCAATTGATATTGTCTAAGTTTTTCATATACAATTGTTTCAATGTTCGTATAATCTATCTTATTATTTTTCAACTCAATATTTAAGTATAACGACTTGGGTTTGATCCATTGCAAAAATTCGTCTAAAGAAACGATCGTGGCTCCGGCATATTTTTGTGAAAACCAGGAACCGGCATCTAATTGTTGTAACGCTTGAAATGTAAAATTTTTGATGTACCCTTTTCCATTTGTTGTTCGTCTTACATGTTCATCATGGATTATTACGGGAACATTGTCTTTCGTAAGTTGAACATCTGTTTCAATTGCATCTGCACCTAGCTTGTAGGCGAGTTCAAAGGCAGGCATCGTGTTTTCAGGTGCAAGCCTGCTAGCACCACGATGTGCAATAATTTTTGTTTTCAAACGTTTCACCTCATCTTGATTTTAAATAGGGGAAATTTGGTTTTGGCGTTACGTGCTAAACAGGCGCTTACGCTTTTGTTCATTGTGTTGCAATTTTTTCTAAAAGTCAATTTCCAGGGGAGGAATTTAGAATGAAACATTGGCAAACGAAAGAAGCGTTAACGGAATTGTTATGTTCACTCGTGCATCATCAAAGTGTTACCGAAAGCAATGCGGAAATTGCGCTTGCTGAATATCTCTACCATATTTTAGCACAAAAGGAATATTTTCAAAGCCATCCTGATTTCTTAAAACTGCATCCGTTAGACGATGGCAGAAGACTTTTAACTGCATTCGTAAAAAAGGGCAATACAAAAGAAACAGTTATTTTGCTAAGCCATTTTGATGTTGTCGGTGTGGAGGATTATGGATCATTAGAAAATCTTGCTTTTCATCCAAAGGAATTAACGAAAGAAATGGAACGGATCAAGGATGAGTTACCAGAACAGGTCAGGCAGGATATTATAACTGGTGACTGGTTGTTTGGACGGGGTTCGATGGATATGAAAGCAGGTCTCTCTCTTCACTTATCCATGATTGAAAAAGCGATAGATGATGAATTTGACGGAAACATTCTTTTGTTGACGGTACCAGATGAAGAAGTGAATTCACATGGAATGTTAACAGCGTTGCCCGTATTGAACCAATTAAAAAAAGAAGAAAACATAACCTATAATGCCTGTTTAAATGGTGAGCCAATGTTTAGCAAATATCCCGGTGACGATCATTACTATGTATATACAGGGTCGATCGGAAAAGTGCTTCCTGGTTTTTATTGCTATGGAAAGGAATCACATGTTGGAGAACCGTTTGCGGGTGTAAATCCTAATTTAATGATCAGTTTTTTATCGCAGCAATTGGAACTAAATGAAGCGTTTATTGAAAAAATTGGTGATGAAGTGACACCGCCGCCAACAAGTTTAATGCAGCGGGATTTGAAAGAAGCCTATTCGGTCCAGACACCAAATGCTGCAATTGCGATGTACAATGTTCTGTATTTAAAACAATCCTTTCACGAACTAAATGAAAAATTGATTGCTGGTGCAACACAAGCAGCGCAGGAAATCGAAAATCACGTAAAACAGAAAGCAGGATATTTTGCTGATGTTGCCACGGATTTTACATTGCCAGATTTTCGGGTACGTGTCATGATGTATGAAGAATTATATCATGAAGCAGTAAAACGATATGGAAAAGAAGAGATTACGCGGCGGCAAAATTTATTAGTTTCCAAACGGGAACATGGCGACCGTGATTTTTCCACATTGCTCGTACAAGATTTGGCTGCACTTTGTAAAGATTTGGGGCCAATGATTATTTTATTTTACAGTCCACCATTTTATCCCGCTGTTTCATCGTTTGATGACCCGTATATTCAAGATGTGATGGATAACGTGACGAAACAAACAAAAGAGGAATATCAGATTGAATTGACTGTGGCAGAATTTTTTACCGGACTGTCCGATTTAAGCTATGTTGGACCACCATCATCACAAAGCAAATTAAGTCAATTAACAACGAATATGCCACTGCAAAATAATGGGTTTGTTTTTCCCGAAGATGTCATGGAACAGCTGACAATGCCAGTATTGAATATTGGCCCACTAGGGAGGGACCCGCATCAGTGGACAGAGCGATTGGAACTGACATACAGCTTCGAGTATTTGCCAGAAATTTTGACTGATGCGATTAAACAACTTCTGAAAAAGAAATAAACAATGTGACAAAAAGAAGAAAAAAGGGTAAACTATAGATAAATGAATGACCATTCACTTTTAGAGGAGCTTATATAAATGAAAGTATTACACGACACGATTACGAAAATTACATTACCAACACCATATCCTGTAGGGGATGTTCATGTTTACCTTTTGAAAGGGGATACACTGTCACTTGTTGATGCCGGTGTGAAAACGAAAGAGGCGTGGGAAGCTCTAACCGTACAATTAAAACAAATCGGCTACACGCCAAATGATATCGAACAGCACATCTTAACCCACCATCATCCAGATCATATTGGATTAGTAGGTGAATTCCCGAGGGCACAAGCAATTGTTGGCCATAAATACAATGATCCCTGGTTAACAAGGGATGAAGCATTTTTAAATCAGTACCAGCAGTTTTTTAGCGATGCGTTTAAGCTTGCTGGTGTGCCTAATCGATATTTACAACTCTTGGAAAAACTGCAAACACCATTAGAACTTACCGGTCATGGAAAGCTAACGGCCTTCCTTGATGAAGGGGACATTTTGCCAGGTCATGCGGATTGGCGGGTTATTGAGACGAAGGGGCATGCGCAAAGTCATTTGTCATTTTTCCGTGAGGCTGATGGGGCGTTTCTTGGAGGAGATCATCTGCTCAAGCATATTTCACCAAACCCAATTTTGGAACCGCCACATGCAGATGAGACAGAGCGAGCTAAACCATTGCCACAATATCGAAAAAATCTCGAAAAATGTTTGCAGCTTGGGATCACCACCGTTTACCCGGGGCATGGTGATATATTTTCAAATGTGGACGAATTGATTCCAATGCGTTTGGCGAAGCAGGAGCAGCGAGCGAATAAGGTGCTTCACATGTTACAGGAAAAAGAGCAGACACCTTTTGAAGTTTGCCAACAACTCTTTCCGAGAAAATATGAAAGTGAACTTGATTTAACCATGTCAGAAACGATCGGTCAGCTTGATTTTCTGGAAGAGGAAGGAAAAATTGAGAAAACAAAGCGTGATGGTGTTCTTTTCGTTAAAGCAAAGTAGGTGATGTATGTGAGGCTGCATTTACAAAATAAAACGATTATTGTAACAGGAGCATCAAGTGGGATCGGTGAACGTCTATCGTGGCATATAGCGAAAAATGGCGGGACACCGATCATGATTGCCCGTTCACTTGATAAACTGGAAAATCAGCGGGAGAAATTGAAACGCTCATTTGATGCCACGTCATTTGCTTATCAGGCAGATATAACCGATCATGAAGAGTTTGAAGATGTGATCAAGCAAATTTTAACGGACCATAAACAAATACATGGCCTGATTAATAATGCAGGTGTAGGTGTTTTTGACTATGTAAACGAAATGAAACTTGATGATATGGAGCGCATGTTTCAATTGAATGTATTCGCTTTGATTCGTGGTACAAAACTGCTGTTGCCACACTTTTCAGCGAATCGGCGGAAATGTCATATTGTCAACATCGCCTCCCAAGCCGGTAAAATTGCCACACCGAAATCCGCTGTTTACGCGGCTACAAAACATGCAGTCATTGGCTTTACCAATGCTCTTCGGCTGGAAGTTGCCAGTAAAGGAATTTACGTGATGGCGGTTAATTTAGGACCAGTACGCACGAATTTCTTTACAACCGCGGATCCAGACGGTAGCTATCAGAAAAGCGTTGCCCGGTATATGCTTGATCCAGATAAAGTGGCAACGAAAATTGTAAAGAACTTATTTAGTAAGAAGCGGGAAATTAATTTGCCACATTGGATGGATGCTGGAAGTAAGCTTTATCAGCTGTTTCCAGGTGGAGTGGAGACGTTGTTGAAGAAGCAATTTAATCGGAAATAGAAGGGGGGAGCTTTTCCCCCATCGCAATTAGTTGGACGATTCAGGAGTTAATGTAAAGCTTTCCGTTTTTCCATTCCACATAATCACTGCTTCGATTTCCTCATCCTCTTGCGTTACGGCACATCCGAAACAGCTGCCACCTTTACTGGTAACTGCGGATGTGTCCTTGTTTACTATCCTCCCATGTACGGAGAGGCTGCCTAATTCATAATCAATTGTTTCAGGGGCAGGTTTTTCTCCTATATAGCGAATAGCATATTCAATACTTTCACTGTCAGTTTCGTGTATATGAGCAGTGTACCGAACAGACCAATTGTCACTCCCACCGGTAAATGTAAGCGTCTTTTGGGAGCAGCTAACTAAAATAAAAGCGATAATTACAAATAGAAACAGACTTTTTTTCACATTATTCCCCCTCCGAGAAATTAGGTGAAAATGCCAATTCATGGTGATACAACTTGAGCTCCTAACTGTTGCACGACTTGCAAATCACTCATCTCGCACCATTGCTCCTTCACTTTTCCATCTTCTATTCGGAATATAATGATACCTGTTTCCTTCACTTGCTGATCTTCAGATTGGATATCAAGTAAACCGCCTTTATATGTGCTGTAGCCAGTATAACGAGCAACGATTTTATCGCCTTCTTCAATCGTATCTTGGACTACCCAGCTACGATCGACAAAAGAAGTGCAGTACCACGATAGCCAATTTTTAAAATTATCCCTCCCAACAAAACCTTCATCATGCCCTTGTGAGTAAGTGATCATGTCTGCTGCTGCGACCTGATCAACAGCCTGTAGATCGCCTTTTGTAAACACCTCTTCAAACCATATTTTTACAATTGCTTCCTTCTCGTTCGTAGGCAAAAAAACCCTCCTTTATTCTTGGACAAAGCCTAATTCATTACCATCTGGATCGCTGATTGTTTCTAGCTATCATATGTGGTGGGGAATAGGCTTTCTGCTACTTACACTTTATGATGTATTGCATCCTGACATGCTTCTGTATCGTCTACTAAACTATTTCGAGAATATTGATGTAAAACCCTGCTTCTGTCGGTTGGAAAAGTTGAGAAGTCGCCGGACAAAAGTGGAAAGTCGCCGGAAGAAAGTGGAAAGTCGCCGGAAGAAAGCGGAAAGTCGCCGGAAGAAAGCGGAAAGTCGCCGAACGAAAGCGGAAAGTCGCCGGAAGAAAGCGGAAAGTCGCCGGACGAGAGCGAGAAGTCGCCGAACGAAAGCGGAAAGTCGCCGGACGAAAGTGGGAAGTCGCCGGAAGAAAGCGGAAAGTCGCCGGACGAAAGCGAGAAGTCGCCGAACGAGCACAAAATCCGCAATCTCCCAAAAAAGATTGCGGATGCTTTAATTTTTTTTCACTAGTTTCCAGGCTGCTGCTGGGTCTGTTGTCGGGTGGTTACATACGAAATTTTCACATACGTAAAAAGTTGTCTCTCCATCCAGTTTCGTAAAATTAGACGCAAAGGGGGAAATGGCGGTCAATTGTTCAGGTGTTTCACATTGAAGCAGTGAAACATTTGGTAAAAATTCTTGCTGTAATTGTGTTGTGAAATCACGATCATTACCGATCATGATAACCTCTTTTGTTGGCAGTTCTGTCAATAGTAGGCTCTGCATAAATGATGTTGTTGTAGCTGGATTTTGCCGTACATCCATGTAGAATGTATGATACATGTCATCAACTTTATCAAAATAGGCGGTTTCTCCGGTTAAATGGCCTAATTGGATAAGGGCAAGTGCCGCAACACTATTTCCAGATGGCAGCCTATGATCAAAGATTTCTTTATCCTGAATAAATAATTTTTCACTGTCATATCCAGAAGCGAAGAATCCAGCTTGGTCGCGATCCCAAAACAAACCAATCATCCTGTCGGCTAGCTCCCTGGCCTTGTTTAGGTAGGGCAATGCTAATGTTGTGTGATACAATTCGATGTATGCCTCTAAAAGATACGCATAGTCGTGCAGATAGCCATTACATTTTAAGGTGTCGTTGTCATAGTAACAAGCCATTACCCGTTCGTTTTGCACCAAGTTCGTTTCGATGAATGCCATGGTATCCTCGGCTGTTTTAAGATAATTTGGTTCCTCGAATACATTGCCTGCTTTTGCTAGTGCGGTGATCATCATTGCATTGCTAGCCGTTAAAATTTTCTTATCGACTGTTGGGTGCTCTCGCTCTGCTTCACGAGCTGCTAATAATGGAACACGCGCTGCCTCTAACTGCTGATATAGTTCTTCTAATGTAAGCTGATGTTCCTCCGCTATCGCTCCCAGATCGGAATCAACCAAGTTGGGTATATTTTTGCCCTTGAAATTACCTTCGGGTGTCATGCCATATGCCTTCGTATAGAGTTCTTCAAGTTCCTCATCAAGGATCTGCTGTACATCATCCAACTCCCATACATAATAACCACCTTCCACACCACCTGATTCACTATCAATTGCAGAATGGAAAGCGCCATTTGATCGATGCAGCTCACGCATAACAAACGAAATAATTTGTTCGCTTACTTCTTTGTAAAACGGTTTTTTCGTCATTTGATAGCATTCCGTAAAAGCGATCAGCAACAGCGCATTGTCAGACAGCTTTTTTTCAAAGTGGGGGACAAGCCACTTCTCATCGATAGCATAATGGGAAAAACCAAAACCAATATGATCGTAAATTCCTCCGTTCGCCATTGCTTTTAATGTATGTTCCGCTGTTTTTAAGGCATCTTTTTTACCAGTTAGACGGTAGAAACGCAACAAAAATAAAATATTTTGCGGGGCAGGGAATTTGGGTGCTGCACCAAATCCGCCGTATGTTGTATCCTGTCTCTCGTGAAGCAGCTGGTAAGCTTTAATCGTGTATTTGCTCGATAATTTCTTCGGGCTCTTGGTAGATAGGCTATTTTTTAACTCCTCACTGACACTTTTGGTAACTGCTGTGATATGCTCCGGGTCATCGTGAAATTCATGATGCATGCTCATAAGTACGTCCATAATTCCGGGTATAAACGATTTACCTTCCCTTGGGAAATATGTCCCCGCATAATATGGGATTTGCTTAGGTGTCATGAAAATAGACAGTGGAAAACCGCTTTGACCGGTCATCATGCGGCATACTTTTGCGTACAATGAAGCAATGTCTGGTCGTTCTTCCTGATCAACTAAAATAGAAACATAATGCTCATTTAGGTAATCCGCAACTTGTTGATCTCTAAATGATTCGCGTTCAATCACATGACATAAATGATTTGTACTGTAACCGACGGATAGAAAAATAGGTTTATTTTCTTGTTCTGCTTTTGCAAATGCTTCGTTTCCCCATGGATACCAATTTACCGGATTATCAGCATGCTGTTTTAGAAAGTTCGAGTTTTCCTGGAATAGTTGATGTTCTTTAGGCATGGTCGAGTTCTCTCCTTACACATTGGATTTATGTTGATATGTATGTTGTTTTGTCACCGGATTTCTTTCTTCACAGGAAACCCTGTATAGGTAAAACATGTTATAAACGCAAGGAATGTAATAATTATCGCAAAAACAAGGCCGATAGCTCCCATAAATGTATCTTCTCCTGGATAAGAAGGCTTCATTGTCAATAGGAAATAAACGAAAACGAACGTTAATACCATATAGAAACTGCTTCCGATTAGCCCCATTTTGACGCGGTTTTTCTTCGTACCTTGCCATGCTTTGTTAAAAAGAATCCATAAAAAGATACAACTGATTACTGCAAAAAACATGATCACAAAATGGACAAATGGAATTAAGAAATACGTCAATGCGAACAGGATTAGCCCTGCAGCGAAAAATATAGCAGCGTTCAGCACAAACAGAAATATTCCCGCTGACCAATGATTGTGAAACCATGTTACACGTTCAAATTTTCGAACAAATTTATGATCGTTGCTGATTAGACCAATTATTGGTTCTTTGAAAAAGATGGCAATTAAGACGCCGATAAGTCCGATTAAAAAGACAAGGGACACCATATCATCTCCTTTGGTACAAGTTACCTTTACTTTAACATAAAATTCCTTTTATAGCTGTTTTGAAAAGGGGCAAAAAAACTATTGACTTCCTTATTGTTTAAATGGAAACTGAATATAGTGAAAAAGAAGGGAGTGAGCAATAGATGGAACTAATTCTCACTTACCAATGGGAAATATTTATTACAATTGAAGTGTCGTCCATTGTAGCACTTTTACTTTTTGGGTTTGTACGTTATTTCCTGAATAAGAAAAAAGTAAGCACCTTATTCATCCTCGCTTTTCTAGCATTAATAGCATTGGAGGCACTGTTGGCATTATTGATTTATCAAGAAACAGGGAAGATTTCTACCTTCCAGATTGTCATTGCTATATTCGTCATCTATGCGTGCACATTTGGAATTTTTGACTTTATGAAACTTGATCGCTGGATGCGGATGAAAATTGGTGGTTGGCGTGGTGTGGAACTTTTAAAAGAAAAAGACTATCAAATCATGGAAAGAAATAAGGATCCGAAGTATGTGGCGAGAAAATATCGTCGAACTTCCATCGCGCATTTCGTTGTATTTGCTTTGGTACAATCCATATTCTGGATGTATGGGACAGATAGTCTGGAAGATGCGATCGGATATTTACGTGATCTTTCATGGATTGATGCGGGTACTGCCGCAGAATCTCCATATCCGAATGAAACGATTTATTCGATCGGGATGCTTTGGGGGATTGTTTTCATTGTTGATTTTATCTGGTCATGGTCGTATACTATTTTTCCATCAAAACCGAAAGCATAGTCCCTGGCGTGGGGAGATGCTGGTGAACCTGGGGCATATAAATAGGAGATCTTCCCCCAAGTTCACCTCGTTTTCGTCCTCTTTTCATTGTTTTTCACAATAGATTATATTATGATTTATAATGTTGGTTTTAAGCAAGTTTTATTTGTGAAGAAAATCACTAAGTTATTTAAAAATTTATACTGGTAAGAAAAGGTGAAGAATGGTGAAAATAGGAATTGACAAAATAGGATTTTATACACCGCATTTATATGTTGACATGAACAAGCTAGCTGTCAGCAGAAATGTAGAACCAGAAAAGTTTACAATCGGGATTGGTCAATCGAAAATGGCGATACCTCCAATCTCACAGGATCCGGTTACATTAGCAGCAAATGCGGCATTGGAAATTTTGGATAATGAAGATAAAGAAAAGATAGATTTTGTTATTTTCGGCACGGAATCAGGGATCGATAACTCGAAATCTGCAGGGGTTTACGTCCATCGTTTATTAGGGTTGAACCCCCATGCTCGTGCGGTTGAAGTGAAACAAGCCTGCTATGGTGCAACAGCAGGTATTCAAATGGCAAAAGGACATATTGCGTTAAATCCCGACAGCAAGGTGTTGGTATTAGGATCCGACATTGCCAGATACGGTTTGAATACGTCAGGTGAGGCAACACAAGGAGCGGGGGCCGTTGCACTACTGATCAGCGCAGAACCCCGTATCATGGAACTAGAAGAAAACAATGTATACCTGACAGATGATATTATGGATTTCTGGCGTCCGATCTACTCAGATAAAGCGTTTGTTGATGGCAAGTTTTCCAATGAACAATACATTCTATTTTTTGAAAAAGTTTGGGAACAGTACAAAGCAAAGACAGACCTTTCATTGAAGGACTTTGAAGCAATCTGTTTTCACCTTCCATATACAAAAATGGGACTAAAGGCGTTACGGGCTGTTTTGGATGAAGCAGAGGAAGAAGATAAGGAACGATTATTAGCCAATTTTGAAATCAGCAGGAAGTATAATCGAAATGTCGGAAATATTTATACCGGCTCATTATATTTAAGCTTGCTTTCTTTGCTAGAACAAAAAGATGATTTACAGTCTGGTGCAAAAATTGGACTCTTTAGCTATGGTTCCGGCGCAGTAGGGGAGTTTTTCACTGGTATCTTGCAGCCAAATTACCGGGAACATTTACACATTGCAGAGCATACACAGTTATTTGCAGCAAGAAAAGAAGTAACCGTTGCAGAATACGAGGAAATTTTTCAAGAAACATTACCGATTGATGGGTCAACATTAGAATTAGATGTTACGAATGATCCAGCAACAATTTGTTTAGCCGGAATGAAGGACAATATGCGGCAGTATGTGAATAAAGAAGATTAAGTGACTTGTGGATTGGATAAGAGTAAGAACCTGTAGATGATGCAGGGTCTTGCTCTTTTTTTGATGTTATCTTATGCTGCAGGGGATTGGTACCTGGATAAAATATTTGTATAATTACCTGCGTATTGGAACTAACGGTTAATTCCATACGTATACTAGAGTTGGGAGGGAGTTGAGGATTTGAAAAAGCTTTTCCTTACTATGACGATCGTTTTGTTTCTTGTTGGTTGTTCGAATGTTCATGATGACAAAGAAAATGTAAATGATGATCTTTCCTTTGAGGAGAGCCTTCAAGAGGTTATGATCCAGAATGATTTTAACTACGATGCGATTATTGATTATGATGTTAAAGGCAATTTTATTTATATAATGGCAAAAAGTAATGGCGGTTATGGACAGTTGGCTATGGCTATTTTAAAGAAAGATGAGCAGGAATTACAATGGATTATGGGAGAAGAAGTTTCACCTCCTGTCACTTCTTTAGCAGATAAAGGGTCTCCAGTTGTTACGGTCATCAAACCAAGAGATTATAATGTAAAACAAGTAAAAGTATTTGGCGAACCAGTCAAATCAATCACTTATTATGATGATGTGATGGAGAATTATTCAGAGAAAATACAGTATTGGATAGCTTACACTGACGAACCTCCTGGGGGCAAGGAAGATATAGAATACATGAAAGAATAGCTAGCTACTGATTAACCACGTTCATGATAATGTAATAAGGCAGGCAAATCGTTTGAAGTCAAATTTCAAATTAAAAACGAAAGGAGAATTATGGTGAATGTATGGATTTTCTTTGTAATTCCACTTGGCGGATTACTCCTAATCGGAATTATTGCCGACCTAATAGCGAAATTAAGAGGAAAAAAAATAAACCTAGAAAGAGACAAAAATACGAGTGAATCCGGAAATGTATATTCAGAAGGTTTAAAGCAAAATGATAATCCTTTTTAAATAGGTTGGAAACCCAGTCTATTAGTTGTAAAACAAATGGAGTGGTTGACTCTTTCCGTGATGAGCATTAGTACCTGTGCTATTTCGCTATGTTTCCGATTTTCTATAGCTATCATCTAGTAAAGATTGAGGATTGGTCTGCGCTTATGGACACAACGGGTGCTGTGGCATTACTCGCAACAGTTCTTCTCACTGTTACCATCCTATTAAATGTAATTACTTTGGTTGTATATCGTAATAGAACAGCAAACTAGTATGTCCTAACACAAGTTATCTAAATATTAAAATTTCAATGGAACATTACGTTCAAGGAGGCAAAAAAGCATACGAATTTTGAATTATATACTTGCCGTACATATTTTTGATTGAATTTCAATAATAATTATCTTCAACAAACGAGGCCAGATTGTTGAATAAGTATCTTAAGCAAATATCCTGTATTTTTCTAAAGAGTGATATTTGCGGGGATTTTAATGAAATTGGACTTGAGGTAAGCGAAACTTAATTGATGAATAGACATAATAATGATATAATTATGGCATAATAATGTAATGGGAGATGATGTTATGCCTGAAATCCGCCCGATAAAAGATTTAAGAAATACCACGGAAATTTCTGAACTGTGTCACCAATTAAAGGAACCATTATTCATCACAAAAAATGGTTATGGGGATATGGTCGTTATGAGCATGGAAACTTATGATAATTCTCTGGCTAAGCTGGAGTTATATGAAAAATTAGCTCAAGCGGAAGCTCAAATTAAAAGCGGGGATGAACTTTTAGATGGAGAAAGAGTCTTTAAGGATCTAAAGAAAAAATATGACAGAGGATAAATATACAATTAAGTTTGCACCAAAAGCATTTGAAGATTTGGATGAGATTTATAGCTACATCACTGATGACCTTTATAATGAAGGTGCAGCCGATAGCCTATTGAAGAAGATAGAAACGAGTGTCATGAGGCTAAAAGAATTCCCTTTTTCCTGTAGTTTTGTAACGGATGAAATTTTAAAGAGTAAAGGTTACCGTAAGCTCGTTATTGAGAATTACATTGCATTTTATTTAATTGAAGAAGAAGAAAAACAAGTTGTTGTCATGCGTGTCCTGTTTGGAGCACAAAAATTTGGTCGTAGGGTTTTATTCATGCAACGTCTGTTGAAAAATGGTACTAATTGCCATATTGGAAGGAGGTTCTCATGCAGGTTGCAATCGTATGTTTAGCGTTTTTTCTAGCTATCATGAACTTCCAGTTAAGCAGGTGGTTATTCGGTGAGAAAAGAAAAAAGATTTCCGAAACAGACGGTGAAACGATTCATCGGTGGCTGACTTTTTTACTTGTATGTATTGGTATTGGTGTTTACATTTTCATCGTTCGTATGGATGCAGTGGATAGTAAGGCTATTATGGTGTTTTTGCTGTGTTTTTTGGTTGTGATGTATGTCTTTCAAGCCTTTATGGAATGGAAGTATTTGCAGGGGTCGAAACAATATGTGATTCCTCTGATCCTTATGGTAGTTGGTGCAGCCTGTCTGTTGGCGATATATTTCATCAACGACCAGATGAAATATACGACATTTTCAGAGGTTGTGTCTGATCAACTTAACGAAGAAACAACCGTTCGAAGCATTACCATTTATCAGAACGATCTGACTGGCGATATTCCGGAGAGGAAGGCTAGCGCAGCCATCAAAGATGAAGAAATGCTTGATCGTATAGTGGAAGATTTCTCAGATATGGAATTGAAAAAAATGGATGGGTTTCCTGAGTATCGGAAATATAGGGTCAGAATTGTTGTTACCAATCAGGTTGCAACGGATCATTACTCAACGGAAAGTTTGACTGTCGGGTTCAATGAAAATTATCTTACTACTTCTGCAGGTTCCAATGGAGTTTATGAAATCGTTGATGGGACAGATCAAACGAAAACGATTGAATCGCTTGTTAAGAGTGGGGAAATTGACTGGGAATATTATGATGAATGAGTCTGTTTGCTGGCGGGGGATTTGAAACCTTTGCATGGTTCTTATCAAGAAGAAATGGTAGTTGAATGGGTGTACATGTACCGTTTTCATGGTAAACTGTATGTATGTCCGAGAAAATAGATCTCCGAACAGAGCGTGGATACTCAGAGGGGAGGTCTTATTTTTTGATTTGTCATTTCACAATAAAAAGAGAACTAGATGCATCTAGTCCCCCTTAAGTAAATACCCACCTATATTATTTTCCATCCACCACTTCTTTTAAAATCTCATACGAACGTTTTTGTTTATCAGGATCATACATATAGGATACGGCCATGAGCTCGTCCACGTTGTATTTCTCCTGGAAACTTGTCAGTTGTTCGCGGATTGAATCTTTACTTCCCATCAACGTCATGCTGGACATGGATTTCGCTGCTTGCTTCTCTTGTGGGTTCCAAATTTCATCCATGTTTTTAACTGGCGGACATAATAGTTTCTTCGTACCACGTACAATATTTAGGAAAAATTGCTGCATGGTTGTTGCTTCAAATGCTGCCTCTTCATCCGTTTCTGCCGCAATGACATTTAGACAGACCATCATATATGGTTCAGCTAAGTATTCCGATGGCTTGAAGTTTTTGCGATAAATAGAAATAGCGTCCTCCATGAATCTCGGTGCGAAATGAGAAGCAAATACATATGGTAATCCTAATTCAGCTGCTAGATGGGCGGAATTGGGTGATGAACCAAGAATGTAGATTGGAATATTTGTGTCAATACCTGGAAAAGCTTTGACAAAACCTTGCTTTTCTTCCGGACCAAAATAAGTTAATAAGGATTGGACATCATTTGGAAATGTATTAACAGTATCACTTTTTGACCGTCTTAATGCGCTTGCAGTCAGTTGGTCTGTACCAGGCGCACGGCCCAGACCCAAGTCCAGACGATCAGGATAGATGGTGGCCATCGTTCCAAATTGTTCGGCAACGACTAATGGGGAATGGTTAGGCAGCATTACCCCGCCGGAGCCAACACGGATCTGTTTCGTATGTTCTAGCGTATGTTTTATTAAAATCGAGGTAGCCGAGCTCACCAATGTTGACGTGTTATGATGTTCAGCTATCCAATATCTTGTATAGCCCATGTCATCTGTGGCTTGTGCCAAATCGACCATGGCATCGACTGCATCTTTAGCATTGCCTCCTTGGCGAATCGGAGCCAAATTCAATACTGATACGGGTATATTAATAGTTGCCATTATATGTTACCTCTTTTCTTTAAGCGTCTCGAATTCATTGTAGCAATAAGTATTGGGGAAACAAACTTAATTGCTTACTATGCTTAAAAGTTAAAGGAATTCGGTGATTTTAAAGATTCGCGTTACTGACCTTTTTATATGGGAGCAAGCAACCTTCCAAATTATTTCAAAAGTTTCCCAGAATAGCAGAATAAAATAACTTTTTAAATAACTTGGGTGATTACAATGGCAGTTAATGTTAAAATAAAATCATATTATAAAACGAATGGGAAAGTTTAACGAAAAAAGGTGGCGGGGAGAAAGAGGGGTAAAATGAAATTAAATAAACCTGTAAGTAGAACTATATCTATATTAAGCATTAGCCTAATAATCGTAGGTATTATAAGTGTTATTTTAATGTTTATGGACCGTCAAAACTATTTAATTTATAGCGAAATTGTGCTGTTTATAGCATTCCTTTTTTTCTTAGGAAGGGGAATCTATTACGTTAAATCTAATAATTATCCGTATGCTATCATGTGTTTTATCTTTGTAATAATGGCTATGGCTTTAGAAATAGTCAACTACCCACCACTTATCGGCCTTTCGGCCTGATTGAAGTGGGGGCTTGAAAAAGCTTTAGTTGTCTAGCCTAAGTCTTCATTGACTACGTTAGTTTGGTTATCACACCCATGGATGATACCCTAGTCCATTGCTCTGTGCCGGCACTGTAATAGTTCTGAATGGGGAGGAACGGTCAACCGGAATTTGGCGGTATTACCGCAAAGCCTTACCAACATTGGCGAAGGGTAACCACTCTGAGAGGAGGAACACAATGATAGTGTTCGTTATCAATAAGCATGGCAAGCCTTTAATGCCGTGCAAACCAAGAAAAGCAAGATTGCTGCTCAAAGAAAAGAAAGCAAAAATTGTTTCCCGCAATCCATTTGGAATTCAATTATTGTATGAAACCAATAGTTACACACAGGAAGTGAAGATTGGCATTGATTTAGGAGCGAAATATGTTGGCATCGCCATTACGAGCGAAGACAAGGTGCTAGCCAAAGGGGAAGTGGAGCTTCGCCAGGATGTCAAATCTGCCATTGATACCAGAAGAACATACAGACGTTCCAGAAGAAACAGGAAAACACGTTATCGTAAACCGCGTTTTCAAAATCGTACCCGCGGAAAAAGATGGTTGCCGCCGAGTATACAAAGCCGGGTGGAGAATACTTTCTTTTGGATTGACAAGTTTTGTGACCTTGTGCCAAATCCTAAGTTGACAATGGAGGTCAGCAAATTCGATGTGCAAAAAATGATTGATCCAGCTATTCAAGGTGTGGCCTATCAAGAAGGTCAAACGTATGGCTATCATGATGTGCGCTACTTTGTATTGGCAAGGGACCACTATACTTGCCAAGTATGCAAAAAGAAAGGCAAAATTTTGAACACACATCACATTATATACCGTACACACGGAGGTTCCAATCGGGCAGACAACTTGATTACCGTTTGTACAGACTGCCATACACATGACAACCATCAGCGAGGAAACATTCTTTGGAAATGGATGGTAGAAGGGAAAAGATTGCCCCAGTACAAAGAAGGTCCGTTCATGAATATTGTTCGTAAGAGGGTATTTACCAAGTATCCTCATGCAAGAATTACATACGGATCAGTGACAACACCGAAACGTAAAGCATTAGAATTGGAAAAAACGCATGCAAATGATGCGATTGCCATCAGTGGTATTTCATCCATCAAGGAAAACGCCAAGACAACGTTCAAAATCAAGCAATTCCGCAAAAAGAAACGTTCATTACACGAGGCAACGGCAAGAAAGGGACGTAAATCTAAAAACATCACGAGTAAAAGAAATGAAAAGAACAAGAAATATCTTAAGGGATTTTATTTGAATGACAAGGTAAGGTTATATGAGAAAACCGGATACATTACAGGCTTTACTGGAACAAGTGGTGCTTATGTCAAGTCCATTGATGGAGATTATATCATCATGCCAAATAAAAGCTATAAACAAGTAAGTCTCAAGAAATTGACACAAATCAGTCATCATAACAATTGGCAGTTTGAATACAAAGCATTTGGCTAACGCCAACCGAAATTCTTCTCCCACCTACTCATTGGGCTATAGCCCTTCACATTCCTTGAGGAGGGAGACTTCTTTCGGAGTACAGTTAAAGTTTTTAATGTATCGTGGAGCCATTTAAAAATACATAACTTAACAAACGGATGCGAATAAATAAGCAGAATTGCTGAACAAGAATGAAGAAATAAATACTACAAAGGGGATAAGAAATGATTACTTTGCTTCATCTTGGCAGTCTTTTGCTTGGAAATTGCCTGGCTACTTCCTATTATTAATCTTACGCGGGATAAAAGGGATGACCATAAGAGTTGGTTCATTCTTTCCATAATGAGCATTAGTGCGTGTGCTATTTCACTATGTTTCCAGATTTTCTATAGCTATCATCATCTAGTAAAGATTGAGGATTGGTCTGCGTTGATGGACATAACGGGGGCGGTGGCATTCGTTGCAACAGTTCTTCTCATTGTAACAATCATCTTAAATGCAATTACTCTGGTTGTACATCGTAATAGAACCATAAACTAGAATGTCAAACATAAGTTATCTAAATATTAAAACTATAGAAACACATTACATTCAAGGGGGAGTTAAGATTGGGATTAAGAGTAGGGGATCAACTAAGCTTTGAACGTACATTCACGACAGAAGATGTGGAAATGTTTACAAAAATATCTAGAGACGAAGGGGACCATCACTTGAATCCTGATGAACAGGGGAGACTTGTTATTCAGGGGTTATTAACTGCTACATTGCCGACAAAAATTGGCGGGGATAACAATGTACTCGCTCGCACGATGAATTTTGAGTTTCTAAGACCGGTGTTTACAACAGATACCATATGCTGCGGTGTAACAATTGAAAAGTTTGAAAAGCAAGATAATCATCGAACAGCAATTGTTGCATCTTTTATATGTACAAATCAGAAGGAGAAACAAGTATTGAAAGGAAACTTTGCAGGAGTGATATTGTAAATGGCTGAACGTGATGAAGATTCATGATGGATATTAAACAAAAAATAGGAACAGTTGTAGGAGTAACACTCTTTATCGTCTTGGTATTCGGTTTTATTATTGGGATTTACCTGTTTGGAATGGCCGGTATTTTTGAATTGCTTGGTATTCAATACACATCTGTTTGGTCATTAATTATTTTTGTTATCAGTTTTTTTATTCTGGCTTCCATTGTCGAACTGTTTTCTAAACCCATTTCTGAATTACTTACAGAAAAAATAACAGGAAAATTTGAGATCTTGTTTATCCAATTTAGTATTCATTGTCTAACAAATTGGTTAGGCCTTTTTGTAGTTGATGTGTTTATGGATAATATTACATTGTCCTGGAAAATAGGGATAATAGTTGCGATGTTACTAACTTTATTCGAAATGACATTCGAAGACAAAGAAAATAAGAATGAATAATCAAATGGGGGTAGGAATTAAAGGATAGGAATCATCGACTTTATCGTTTAAATAATCTTTGCAAGTGAACACAGAAACAACGTATGAATTGGAGGAAGTGCAGTGATAAACCCAGGAGTTACGGTCGGAGACAATGTTGTTATTGCATCAGGTTCAGTAGTAACTAAAAATGTACCAGATAATGTAGTCGTAGGTGGGAACCCAGCAAGAGTCTTTAAACAAATTGAATTATAGTGACAAAAATATTTACTACATCGTGGAGGGGAATAGAGATGAAAATTGAACATGTAGCTATTTGGGTAAATGATCTGGAAATCATGAGAGAGTTTTATCAAACGTATTTTAATTGTAAGTCAAACAATAAGTATCATAATGCAGAAAAGAAATTCGAATCATATTTTCTCTCATTTGATTCTGGAACACGTTTAGAGATTATGCGTAAATTTGGTATTGATAAGAAAAAACAGGAAGATATGATAGGCTGGACTCATATTGCAATTTCTTTAGGAAGCAGGGAATCTGTTAATGACTTGACAGCCAGATTAAAAAATGATGGTTATCGCCTTATTAGCGGTCCTCGAGTTACTGGGGATGGATATTATGAAAGCGTTATTGAAGATCCAGAAGGAAATCACGTTGAGTTGACTGTATAATACAAAGGGAAATTCAGTTTCAATGACAACAATACTTTGTATGAAGGTCTTTATAAAATTTTGTGAAATATTGTACTTAAATTAACCTAAAGGACGCGCTAATCGAACAAAAGCAAACATCTTTTCTGCGCATTAGGACCTGTTTATTGGAGATACGCAAGAAATCCTTTATAATAATTAATAAGAATAAATAAATGATTGGGGGTAAAAAAATGAGTGTCAAAGATCATGTTATAAAAGCAATAAAAGAGCTTCCAAACGATGTAACTTATGAGGATATTATGGAGGAGATATATGTTCAATCTAAAATTGATGCCGGATTAAGGCAACTTGATGAAGGGAAATATCTTACTCATGATCAAGTAAAGGAGCGTATGAGTAAGTGGCTGAGTTGAGATGGTCATTACTGGCAGCAGATGATTTAGAAAACATCTGCTTAGATATCGCAAAGGACTCAGAAAGATATTCAAAGATAGTTGCTCGGGAGATTGTAAACATTGTTGATTCAATCTCAACGTTCCCATATTCAAGGAGAGCTGTATCAAAGTATAATTCCGAAATGATTAGAGAAAAAATGATTAAGAGTTACAGGATACTTTATAGGATACATGAAGAATATATTGAAGTGGTTCGAGTATTACACCAATCAAGACAATTAAAGGATGATTTAGAGGAATAATCATGGTAACTACAGCTGTTCCTTTTAGCTTGTGGCCATGGTTTATTTTTTGGGATCTTTGTCCAACATCAATATCTTAACGAAAGCGGCAATTATGTATCCATTATAAATGGTTTATAATCTTCATCAATCGGGCGCCATTCCGGAACTAAGAACAGCGCCCAATTTGCTAGTGTTGGACCATTTAAATCTCTATTAGTTATATTGCAATAAATAAAAATTATTTTGATTTATTCAAATTGGGTATAAATTTAACAACAAATGTATAAATCATTGCTCATTAAAAGGACATGTTAACCTAGGGATTTTGTCTGACTATGCCGCAAACGGGCTTTTTCCTAATAAGAATAGCGTCAATACCATATATAAGGGCCAGATTGCTGAAAGGTGGGAGTTGTCTTGCAAAAATGTGAAAATTGCAATGTGTTATTTAGCTGGAGTAAATAGAGGGGTATTCTCCTCTTACTTTGAAGATGTACGGCTTTCAATGTGACCTTTTAAAGCGTTATTTTGGTGATATCAGAGCGGTAATTGTACAAAGTTGCGCATTATTTATATAATATACAGTTAGATTATTCTACAAACGGGCGCTTTAGCAGGATAAGGAAGTGCCCTTTATAATGTGATTATGAAAGGGGAAGGACTTAAAACTGTCGTGTACCTCGTTGAAACTAAGAAAAGTTGAACCGTCTCCCTCTAAACATGATATAATAAATAAAAGGATGGTGAGGGGTCATGATGGATCGCAAAGAACTGCACCGATTAGTGGAGGAATTACCGGAAGAAAAATTGCCCCGGATGGGGGACTTTTTCCGTTATTTGTTCGATGAAGATGAATTGGAATTGAACGATGAGACGAAAAAAGAAGTTGACAAGGCCCGTGAGCGTATTAAAAGCGGTGAGCATGTTACACTGGATGAACTTTTGAAGGAAAATCAGGATGTATGAGTTGAAGATTGATAAGCAAGCAGCCAAATACCTCAAAAAGTTGGATAAGCCAACTCGTAGACGGTTAGTGGAAGCCTTGATGAAATTAGCAGAAACCCCCTTTACTGATGCAAACGTGACACGGCTGAAAGGTTATACGAGTACATTCCGGAAGCGCGTTGGTGATTTTTGGATAATTTTCGAGGTCGATCAAGGCGATCTCATTGTGCTTGTCTTGAAAATCGGCAGCCGTGGCGATATTTACAAAAAATAAGTGGACACCATCTTTACAAAAGGGGTGTTCATTTTGTATAGGGACGTATTGTTGAATAACAACTAAGATAAATCAAGGTAGAATGACTCAATATCTTGGTTGGAATAACCAGAGATAAAAAACTTTAAATGAAAAAAGCTTTTTAAAAAATGTTTAATGAAGTTTTTGGGGCTTGTATAGATACTCAAAATAAATTTGTTTTGTAATATTATCTTGAATTCAAGTCTTCAGCTAAAGGGCGCGCTAATCAAATAGGAAAGATTTTTTGATACGTGATGGTGTAAGTTTCATATAAATAATAAATTGCGTCTGAAGCTTGCTTAAAAATCGAATTGAAGGAACAAAGAAGTAAAAATGAATAAAATGTGTACAAACATTGATTTCGTGGTATAATGAACATAGATAGATTATAAGTGCATACACTAATAAAGACCGCCCATGCTGGTGCATGGAACGGTCATAATAGACCGAACCCCATCAAGAGGGGCTAGGCAGCATCTAGGAAAAATAATCCCTCAGCGCCAGTCAAACGCATAGGAGGGGTTATTTTTTTATGGTCTGACATTATAAACGCAATTAACATCCCGAAGGATATCATAAGCGTTAGTACATGTGTCATTTCCATTCGCAACACCTCCCTCCCCGGGAAGTCTCCCAACCGAAGACTACCGACGAGCGACAGTGCTGCCAACCCCTCATGCGAAGCCAGTCTATTGTATTTTATTATAACATATTACGATCATTTATACTTAATTTACAAGGTTATTTTTATTCAAATTTGGGTAAAAAGTTTAACAACAAATGGCATCAATCATTGTTCCGTAAAAGGACGCCATTTTAAAAGGATACCTCTTCCCATGAGAAAAGTGGGTATGCAACAAACGGGCGCAAGAGTTGAACAATGATAAACAATTAAACAGAGGGAAGCGAGATTTTGACATAAGGATGAGTTAAGTAAATGATGCATTCAATGGTATAATGGTGTTAGTAAATACAAGGCGGTGTTTAAAATGAGTGTTAACCGTGAAGAGCTAAAACAGTTAATTGACTTTATTCACGAAGAAGATGCAGCTGAAGTATATGATTTTATTGGTTATCTAAACATGAAACGGGATAGAGAAGTCATTGACCAATTTGATTTAGACCTATTTACGGGGGATAAAGAACTCATCCGCCAAGTACAGAAAAGTCAGGATGATCGTACAAATGGACATATTTATAATCAAGAGCAGGAACTAAAATATCTTCAGAACAAAATTAGGGAATTTGAAAGTGAACAAAACTTATAACGTTTATTGGTCACAAACGCCCTTGATTAATTGAGTAATATACTTGCATATCCCCCAAAAGTTTAAGAACGCAAATATCTGGATACTTTTGAACGTTTATCCTATATGTGCATTTTGACTGCAAATCAAATACCCAATGGGAGAAGTGCCGTTGTTTGGATTGATGGTATTAAACATAAGAGAGAAAATGTTTATTGGAAGAAAAGGAAATAAGTTTGCAGAATTGCCCTCTATGGAAAGGGGTTTCTTATTAAAGGTAGTCAAAAGTATTTTAAGATTATTTTCAATCTTCCGCAAAATGGTGCAAAATCTGGAATAAGAATTGTACTGGAATCGGCTCATTTTCTTGAGCTTATTGAAGAGGTGAAATATGAAGTATTAGATTTTTTGATACGTGATGGTGTAAGTTTCATATAAATAACACAACTTTCGCGGCAATAAAATAAGATCAAACAGTTAACTAAGGCAAACTTGGAACGTTTCTAATAAATTCTGAATCAGGTCACATTGTGGAAGTGCGGATTAGAGGTGTTTTAATGTCAAAAATCTTTCAGTTTACCATTTTGATAGTCTTTATTTTTCTGGCTGGATGTAACGGTATTTCAAACTATGATGATAACGAAGTAGCAGCCATTGTAAAAGGACAAGAAATTACAGTAGGTGATTTGCGGTTTTTATACCCAGATGATACTGCGTTGGATTATCTTGAATGGGCAATAAATGTAGAGTTGGTAAAACAAGAGGTAAAGGATATGAACCTTGATGTTTCTGACAATTTAGAAGGGGCCGATGATTGGTTTAGGGAACTGCCTCCTAAAAACACAAAAGATGAAGGAGGAAAACAAATTCGTAAGTTTGCCGAATCACAAGCAAAAAAATTAGATATGAAACCAGAAGAATTTCAGCGGGATTATGCGAAAAGAATTGATGAGCAAAATGCTTATATCACTACTTACCTTGAAGAAAAGTTAGGGGAAGCAGAACTTAATGATGAAAAATGGGCGGAGGAATCTCACGAAAAAGTTGACTATTTATTAGAGGAATTGGTGGAAGAGAATGAGGAAGAAATTGAAGTATTAATTGATTAATTTATACCATAATAAGGCGCGATTCCAGAATAGCTTACGGTCTAATCCTTTTAAAACGCTTTTAGGATTAAGCAGGTAAACATTCCTGAGAATCCAATTAACAATTGTTGTGAGAGTTAATTAAAGATGGTGAAAGCGGTGAAAGAGGTAGAGAAACATTAGGGCTTTCATTGGTGGAGGTAAACAGTATGTGGATGCCCTAAAATTTGAAAATAAATAAACACATTTCAACAAACGGACGCTTTTATGATAAATTGACCAAGCCTTTTCTGTTTGTAAAATTCTGTTGCTTCTTTGATATAATAGAGGTAAACATTTGAACGGAGGAAACTGTGGGCATAAACAATACATTTCCGCTGATACCCAAAGGTTATTTACATTAGGGTATCTAAGTCTTTTATTTGTTCCTTTTCTTCTTTTTCGTATTAAACTAAGTGATAAAGATGAACCGATGTAGTAGTTTTTTCAACAATACGCTAATGCGGAATAAAACAATTCTTGAACTAAGCCATATTGTGGAGTTTATGGATTGGGGAGATAAAAATTTGTTGACGTTAATTCGAGGAATTGATACCCTTGTAATAGAAAGGTCGTTCTATATAAATAAAGGAGAAGTGGATGACATGAGTCGGTCTGTAAAAAAAGATACATTACTTGAAGTGGCTGAACGATTATTTTATGAATACGGATTTCGTGGGGTAGGTTTAAAGCAAATCATAAGTGAAGCGAATGTAGCAACGATGACGCTTTATAATCATTTTTCTTCCAAAGACAATTTGGTCGAAGAAGTACTTAAGCAACGTGAAGCACGTTATTGGTCTTATTTGGATTCAACCATAGAAACAGAATCGGATTCTCCTTTTATTCTTGCTGTAGAAGCTCATGGCCGCTGGTTGAAAGAACAGTCCTACAAAGGAGATATGTTTTTACGAGCGATAGAAGATTATGCAGGAACGGATAATGAGATTGAAAATATTGCAAGGGGACATAAATCTAGATTGCTAGAATATTTTCAGCAATTGGCTCAAATAAAAGAGAAAGAAAACAAACGAGATTTAGCTAATCAATTAACGTTGCTGCTTGAAGGAACTACCTCCATGACGACATTGATTGGTGCAGATAAAGCAACGGAGTACTCTATTGCGATGGCGAGGACACTTGTCCAACATACATCGTAATTTTTTAATACAAAATTAGAAAGGTCATTCTATATAAATTATTGAGTTAGGGTGAATGGATACGATGAAATTTTCAAAGTTAGTTTTACCAGGGGTTACCATGATTGCTGTCACCTATGGATTAGCGAGATTTAGCTTTGGGTTGCTTCTTCCCGATATGAATGAATCACTTAATATGTCTGAGTTTGTATCAGGGGTGATCTCCTCGTTATTTTATTTGGCCTATTGCTGTACGATTGTCTTATCCACTGTGATTACGACAAAGGAAGGACCAAGGAGGATGATTATTTTAGCTGGTCTGTCAGCTTTTGCTGGATTGCTGTTGATGTCTATGACTCCAAATGCATGGTGGCTTGCGTTGGGCGTGTTACTTGCTGGAGGAAGCACAGGCTTGGCATCTCCACCATATGGTGCGGCGATATCGCTATGGATTAGAGGGGATAAACAGGGGAAAGCAAATACATGGATTAATTCGGGAACAAGTTTTGGCATTATCCTGTCTGGAGCTGGAGCTATTCTATTATCACCGAATTGGAGACTAACGTATTTGATTTATGCAATGTTGACATTTCTGATATTGATATGGAATTTCCGAGCCATTCCAAAAGTCGGGATGGGGGAGGGATTGCAGTTTAAAAAGGGGAACCTCTCTATACGAGGAGTGAGAGGGTCTATCCCTTTGATATTGGCATCGCTTATCCTGGGAATCTCCACAGCACCCTTTTGGACATTTTCCAGATCGTTTATTGAAGCGGCTGGTGATTACAGTGATTGGGAACTTTCTGGATTTTGGATCGCCATTGGATTATTTGGTGTGCTGGGTGGTTTTTCTGGTTATCTAATTGAAAAGAGAGGGCTGTCTTTTTCTTATACATTAGGAAGTTTGTCT
Organism: Lentibacillus sp. Marseille-P4043; assembly: GCF_900258515.1. NCBI lineage: Bacteria > Bacillati > Bacillota > Bacilli > Caryophanales > Bacillaceae > Lentibacillus > Lentibacillus sp. Marseille-P4043. The sequence goes on from NZ_LT984884.1 coordinate 2,687,714, forward strand.
ATTGCTTCAGCGTCCATTATTCTGGCTCTTTCACCCGAATACTTTTCAACTTCCTACTTATCAGCTGGAATTTTCGGTAGCTCCTATATATTTCTAAGCGGTGTTCTCCTTGTGTGGGGAATTCGTGTATTTATTACAAATGCATCATTAGGTATTGGCGTTCCATTTTTACTTTTGGCAGTAGGGCAAGTAATTGGTTCCATACTCGCTGGCTGGTTTATTGGAGCATGGGGCTATGCTCCTTCGTTTATACTTTATGGAGTAATTGGTATGGTGGCTACCCTTATAGGCCCAAAAAATCGTCAGAAAGAGAGTCTAAAAACAAGAAAGCATTGGATTGAAAGTACACAATAAAACAAGAAACACCATTTCGCAGGGCATGGTGGAAACCCCGTTTAGTTCAAAAAGTCCATTTGAGAATGACCGGAAAAAATTTGAAACGACTGATATTGCACGAGCGGTCATATATGCTGTGACGCAGCCTGACTATATAAATGTAAACGAAATTACAGTTAGACCGATTTAATTAGATTAATTTCTGCGGACTATTGTACAATAGTCCGAACCCCATTAAGAGGGGGTTGGCAGTTAGAGAAAAAATAATCCCTCAGCGATACCCGGAACGCATATGAGGGGTTATTTTTTATGGTCAGACATCATAAACCACAATTAACACCAAAGGAGATCATAAGCATTAAGGCGTTTCCTCCACTATGTCTCCACAGTATTGAAATTACAAAAAATTGCCCCTCCTTTTTTCCAAGCATATAACAAACCCTAGTCTCCCTATGCTATCTCTGCTATTATTAGTAATATAGAACTACTTAAGGAGCGAACGAAACATGGCAGCTAGAGCAGATATAGATTTTCAAAAAGACTTATTTGATGCAGCGACAAAAATGCGTGGTAGTGTGGCGCCGGCTGATTACAAGCATTATGTGTTGCCGTTGATATTTTTACGATATTTATCGAATCGATATGAAATCAGAAAAGACGAGATTCATAGTTTAGTAAAAGATCCATCAAGTGACTGGTATGCACCAGATGAAGATACACAACACATTATCATGGAAGATTCCGATATGTACTTGGCTGAGAATGTGTACGTTGTGCCGGAAGAAGCAAGATGGTCATACATTCTTAAAAATGCCAAGCAGCCAAACATTAAAGAAATTTTGGATAATGCGATGAAGCGTTTAGAAGAAGAAAATCCGGATTTGGAAGGGATGTTGCCGCGGACATTCCAAGGGAGCAACTTGCCACCGGAAAATATTGCAGGATTAATCGAGATTTTTTCACGAGATGTGTTTAGTGCGAACGATGAACGCAGTGTCGATATTATCGGGCGCGTGTATGAGTATTTTATAAGTGAATTTGCCTCAACGGAAGGAAACCGCGGTGGTGAATTCTTTACCCCAGCATCGGTTGTTTCTCTTTTGGTAAAAATGCTGGAGCCAATTAAGGGTACCGTGTTTGATCCGGCGTGTGGCTCAGGCGGTATGTTCATTCAAAGTGAGGAATATGCTCCAAGGCGGAATGCGTTATCGTTTTACGGGCAAGAAAACGTGACAACGACGGTTCGGTTGGGAAAAATGAACGTGCTACTACATGGGATGAATGCGGATATTCGTCTAGGGAATTCGTTGTTGGATGATAAGTTTCCGGATTTGAAAGCAGATTACGTCATTGCCAATCCACCATTCAACCAGGACGATTGGGGAGCGGATCGCATCTCAAATGATGATCCTCGTTTAGTTGGACCGGTAACGAACAGCAATGCCAACTACATGTGGATGCAGCATTTCTTTGCCCATTTGAATGAGCATGGAACAGCTGGGTTTGTTATGGCGAATGGTGCGATGACGACAAACTTAAAGCAAGAAAAACAGGTCCGTGAATGGTTTGTCGATGGTGGATATATTGATTGTATTGTAGCATTGCCAGAAAAATTATTCCTATCAACTGGTATTCCTGTTTGTCTTTTCTTCCTCAGCAAGACACGAGATGGAGATGGGGATCACCGCGAACGCAAAAATGAAATATTGTTTATTGATGCTCGGCAGAAGGGTTCACTCGTTAGCCGGAAGCAAAAAGCATTGTCTGAAGAAGAAATCGCAGGCATTGCTGAGGTTTATCATACATTCAAGTTTGATGAAGAAGCTGTGAAAGATGTGGCAGGGTTCTGTAAAGTTGCGACATTGGATGAAGTGAAGGAAAATGACTACAAGCTGACACCGGGAATTTACGTTGGAACGGAAGAAATAGAGGATGATGGCGTGCCGTTTGAGGAAAAGATGGAGTTCTTGCGCACGAAATTATTTGAGCAATTTGAGGAATCAGATCGCCTCCAGGAGAAGATTAGGAAGGATTTGGAGGGGTTGGTGTGAGTGAGTTTGAAAGGGTTAGGTTAGGGGATTTAGTTGATAGTATTTCGGTAAAACATAAGTTTGATAAGGATAAACTTGTCTTTCTAAACACTTCAGATATACTTAACGGTGAAATTTTGCATCATAATTATAATGAGGTATCAAAATTTCCTGGACAAGCAAAAAAAACGATTAACAATGGCGATATTTTGTATAGTGAAATAAGACCTAAAAATAGGAGATTCGCATTTGTAGATTTTGATTCTGAAGATTATGTTGTGTCTACTAAATTAATGGTTTTAAGGGTGAAAGCTGACACTCGGGTATTAGTTAAGTATGTTTATTATTATTTAACTATGGATCAGACAATAAATCAGCTGCAGTCTATTGCCGAATATAGGTCAGGGACGTTTCCTCAAATCACGTTTTCTGAGTTATCAAGTTTGGAGATACCATTGCCTTCAATTGATGAACAAGAAAGAATTGTTGATATAATTGAGAGCATTGATAGAAAAGAATCATTAAACCATGAAATGAACGAAACTCTCGAAGAAATGGCCATGACGCTTTATAAACATTGGTTCGTTGATTTTGGCCCATTTCAAGATGGGGAGTTTGTTGAATCGGAATGGGGGATGATTCCAAAGAATTGGGAAATTCATTCGTTATATAATATTGCTGATTTCGTAAACGGAAAAGCTTTTAAAATGAAGAACTTGAATGATTTTGAGGGTTTACCAGTTATTAAAATTGCTGAGTTGAAGTCGGGGATCACAAGAAATACCAAATTTTATATGAATAAATACGATATGAAACATGAGATCAATGATGGTGGTATATTGTTTGCTTGGTCAGCTTCACTGGGTGTCTATATGTGGACCAAAGGAAAGGCTTTATTAAATCAGCATATTTTTAATGTGCAACCTAAAGAAAAATCAAATATTACAAAACCATTAATTTATTTTATATTAAAAAGGGTAATCAATAAATTTGTATCAATTGCTGCAGGGCGAGCTACGACAATGGGACATATAACGAAACAGCATTTAATTGACGAAAAAATTGCTCTCCCTACTTCAGAATTATTGGATCAAATTCAAAAACAGTTGAAGCCATATTACGATCTAATTTTATCAAATTCAAAAGAAATAGAGGAGTTAATTAGTTTACGTGATTACCTCCTCCCAAAACTAATCTCAGGAGAAATCGATGTATCAGATGCAGAGGGCATAGTTGACGAAACGCTTTAGCAAAGGGGATTTGACGATGAATGTACTTGGTGAATCGGATTTTGAGGAAACGACGATTGAGCGGCTTGGGAAGTTAGGCTATGAATACTTGCATGGGCAAGAGCTATTCCAGCGCGGGGAGCGGGACCGCCTGCAGGAAGTAGTGCTTCATGGACGTTTAGCAACTTTTTTGCGGCATTCCTATCCAATGATTCCGACTGATGAAGTTGATCGATTGGCGAATGTTTTTGCGTTGAATGAAGGTGTCGGCTGGGAAGATCGGAATTTTTACTTTCACCAGAAATGTGTCAAGGGACTGGAGTTTGTATATGAGGAAGATAACGAAGAAAAAGTCCAGCATGTTTATCCAATTGATTGGGAACATCCGGAGAACAATGACTTTCTGGTTGTGAATCAATTTTCGATTGAAGGGCGCATGTCACGTCGTCCGGATGTAGTTATTTTTGTAAACGGGCTTCCGCTCATTGTGTTTGAATTGAAAAATCCGAACAAGGAAAATGTTACCGTACATGATGCTTACAACCAGATCCGCAACTATACGCATGATATTTCGAAGCTGTTTGAATATAATGCCTTTACCGTTGTTTCGGACGGGGTGGAAACAATGCACGGGATGCCGTCTGCTGCATATGATTTTTTTGCTTCCTGGAAAACGATTGATGGTGTGAGCGTGGACAATAATGTGGCGAATACGATGCGAACGTTAATTCAAGGGTTGTTTCCGAAAGATCGGCTGCTGAATTATATCCGCAATTTCATCGTCTTTTTGGATAAAGGGGATAAGCGGATAAAGATTGGTGCGAAATATCATCAATATTTTGGTGTGAATTTTGCAGTTGACGAGACTGTACGGGCAACGAGTCCTGATGGTGATCGCCGTATTGGTGTGATGTATCATACGACTGGTTCCGGCAAATCGATCAGTATGTTGTTTTATAGTTCGATTTTGGCTAAGCATAAACAATTGGATAATCCGACAATTGTTATTCAGGTTGATCGTAATGATTTGGATGTGCAGCTGCACGACACGTTTTCGGAAGGCTATAGCTTGATTGGGCATATTCACCATGCGGAAAAATCTGATCAATTGCGTGACTTATTAAAAGGTGAAGGTGGCCAGATTGTTTTTTCCACGATTGAGAAATTTCGGCTGAAGGAAGGGGAGGCTAAACACCCTGTGCTTTCAGATCGCAGCAATATTATCGTCATTTCCGATGAAGCCCATCGCACCCAATCTGGTTTTGATGGTGGATATGCGGCACAATTACGGTATGCGGTGCCAAATGCTTCATTCGTTGGGTTTACGGGTACACCGGTTCAACTGCTTGGAAACAATACAGAGGAAATTTTTGGTCACGTAATTCACCGATACGATATGGCGCAGGCTGTTCAGGATAAAGCTGTTTTGCCATTGTATTACGAAAGTCGGATGATTCCGCTTGATTTTGCAGGGGCGGGAATTGATGAAGAGTATGAATCGATTGTTACGGAAATCGGCATGGAAGATGAGGAGTCTGATTCGTACAAGTTGAAATGGGCAGCACTGGAAAAGGTAGTTGGGACACCGAAACGTTTACACAAACTTGCGGGGTCTATTTTGGATCATTTTAACGCCGCGGCAAATCCGTATCAAAAAGGGATGATCGTCTGCATGAGCAGGCAAGTTGCGGTTCGCTTGTACGAGGCGTTGAAACAGCGGGATGATTGTCCGGAAGTGGAAATCGTCATGACCGGAAAGATTGCCAAAGATCCGGATAGCTGGCGCAAGCAAAATCCTGGCAGTAAGTATGCGCATATTAAAACGAAAGAAGAACAGGAAGATGTGAAAAAGCGCCTGAAAAATCCGGAAGATCCGTTGAAATTAGTTATCGTAGTTTCCATGTGGCTGACAGGTTTTGATGCTCCAAATCTATCATTCTTATATGTTGACAAACCAATGCACGGTCACAACCTGATCCAAGCAATTGCTCGTGTTAACCGTGTTTTTCCTGGAAAAGAAGGCGGATTGATTGTTGATTTCATCGGGATTGCCACATCGCTAAAGGAAGCAACGAACAATTATACTGGAGACAATGCGACCAATCAGACAAACATTGACGTGGATGCTGCGGTTGGAATTTTTCAAAAACATTTAAAAGAAGTGCGCGGACTATTCGGGGCGATTGAACATCGTGATGACTGGCGGGCTTTGCCGAAGATCGAGCGGGACGATTTGATTGCGGATTTGGTGAATGAACAGTTAAATGGTGATCCGGAATCCTTTGTTGAGACATGTGTGAAGTTGGAAAAAGCATATAAGCTCATTAAACATCTGCAGGAAATTATTCCACTGGCAGATGAAGTTACCCTCTATCAGATGGTGCGTGTCCAAGTGAAAAAGTTGATTTCACCGAGAAAAGTGGGGACAGAAAGCAATGAAACGATTGAGGAGCGGCTGAATCAATTAGTTGATAGCCATCTGGAGACGAAAGATCCAGTCGATATTTATCAAGTAGCTGGAATTGAAAAACCTGATATTAGCATTTTGGATGAAGCGTTTTTGAAAGATATCGAAAGCAAGCAGGAGCATGAAGACTTACGACTGAAATTACTGCAGAAACTGTTAGAAGGTCATATTACGGTGAATTTTAAAAAGAACAGTCCAAAAGAACGCCAGATGCGTGAATTGTTGGAGAAAACGCTGACCGATTATCATAACCGGATAATACAAGCGGCTGACGTTGTACGGATGATGGTGGAAATGCGAAAGGACGTGGATGAGGAAGCTGAATTTCGCGGGGAGCTTGGTTTGAATGATGAAGAGGCCGAATTTTATAAGGCAATAACTGGCCTGGAAATGGAATCCTTTGACAATGCGTTCTTGGCGGATCTGATTCATAAAGTGGTCAAAGAGCTGAAGAAAAACTTGAGCCAGGATTGGACAAGCGACCACCGTAAAAATATTTATGCCAAAGTAAAAATCTCCGTAAAAAACGTGTTGATGCGCGAGAATATTAAGGGGCAGCAACTGTTGTTTATTACGAATGCGATTATGAAGGAAGCTGTCGAGCAGTATGGGGATTGGCCGAATGAAGCGTAGTGTGGGATGATATTTGGAACCAACAAGAAATAAGACCTCCCCTCTGAGTACCCAGCTCTAGTCGGGAGATCTTTTCTTCGGACAATGAGCCAACCCTTTTGATGGGGTTTGATCATTGCACCGCTTCATGTGGCCCATGAAGCGATTTTTATATGTTATGCTGTGTAAACTTTTTCTATGTATAGAATACCACGGTTTTGGCGCTTGTAAACATAATAGACGAATAATTCCAACAAGAAATAAGACCTCCCCTCTGAGTATCCACGCTCTGCTCGGGAGATCTTATTTTTTCGGACATACATATAGCCAGGAAGAGTTAGAAGTAGATATCATTTCATGTTGAAGAAATGACTTTTTCCGATTTAGTCTTGATATATTTCAAAAGATTGATCATTTAAAAAGTACTGATACAATAAATGCAGATTTTTTGATGGAAATTGAGCTTGTTTTAAGGTGGAATAACAAAGATTGTGTATTTTTTCACTTAAACGGGCAGGATTGTGCAATAACGAATAAGATGAAACTATTTGCTTTGTAATTCGTACTTAAATTAGAGGGTTATAAATGTTGGAGGGAGTTTGTTTGAATATAGATATCGACCGAGTAATTCCTTTTTTGTTAATGTGGGGATTCCCAATCTTTTTTATGGCTAGAGCATATGCGAAAATGGATACAGATGAGAGAAATGATGCAAAAAAGGATTTTAAGACACCTCGTTTTATTTTCACAATAGGTTTTCTCACAATTGGTCTGTTTATAGCTCAAGTAGGAAGCATCTTATCCATAAATTTAATAAATACTATTGGAACTTTAATATTTATAATAGGTGGGATTGTAGCAGTAATTGATATTTGGGGAAGAAGTAAAATTAAAAGTATGTTAGTTTCTCTGCTTTTCGTGGTTGCTATTTTCTTCCTGAATAACTAGGAAAAAGTTTACTTAAAATTATTGTACTATTGGGTGCTATAAGACATGATAGTTGTATAAAACGATGATATAATAATTGTAAAGTGTAAAAGAGGTGGTGTATATTATGAAATGGTCAGAGGTTAGAAAAATGTACCCAAATCAATATGTTAAACTTAACATCATAGACTTTTACCAAGAAGATGATAAAAAGATTGTAACTGATGTTGCGTTAATTAATGTTATGGAAGATCCTAAATTAGCTACTAAAGAGTTACTTAAGTCTAAGCGCGATACCATTGTTTACCATACAGGGGCTGAAGAAATCGTAATTGAGATGAGAAAAGCAATAGGTTTAAGAGGTATGAGATTATGAGGTTAGAATTTGTAAATAATTTACTAGAAGTTGAAATGACGATTTCCTACAAAGGAAAAATGAAAACAATAGATAAGCTTGTTGTTGATACAGGTGCAGCTCATACTCTTATTTCATCTGACGTTGTTGATGAGATAGACATATACTTTAAAAATGGAGATCCTCTTGTAAGCTCTTATGGAATTGGCGGTGAGGAGTATTCTTTCCGTAAACCAGTTGATTTTATCAAGCTAGACAATTATGAAATTCCAGATATGAAGTTAGACTTTGGTAATTTAGATGGTTGGGGAATCAATGGACTATTAGGACTAGATATATTAATGAATGGAAAGTTTATCATAGATTTAGGGAAATTAGAACTAATCCAAAATTAATATTACAGATAAATCTATTGATATCACGGCTGCACAATGCTAGAAATTTTAAAGATTAACATCATGGCTTGGGATAAATGCTATGATGTTATTTTTTATATTAAAACATCGATGTTTGTGAGGTAGTGAACTTAAAGTAACGGGTAGCTTTTCTTTAAGAAGTGTGTGTCTGTTTCGAGTCTTTTGTCCGCAAAATGAATGGAATTTTATGGGTAGGAGATAGAGCGGTGTGTTAAAATAAAGATATAAAAAGAAGGGGCGGTGAAAAACATGAAATGGTCAGAGGTTAGAAAATTGTACCCGGATCAATTTGTAAAATTAAAAGTGTTATCGTCTCATATTGAAAATGGTCAAGAATTTATTGAGGATATTGCCGTTATAAAGCCTATATCAAATGAATTGGCAACAAAGGAACTTTTAAAATCAAAAGGTGATGAATTGGTTTATCATACTACAAATGAAAATATTTTGCTTGAAGTTCGTCAGGATGTTGGATTAAGGAGATTTGACTATCATGAAAATCAAGCATAAATATGGGTTGCTTTTAGTTGATATAACTTTAACATTTAACGGAAATAGTAAAGTGATAGAAAATATGGTGGTAGATACTGGGGCAGCTAGAACACTAATCGCCCAAGATATTGTTGAAGATATCGGTCTTCAAGTCGAGAATCGTCACTTATTTTGGAGTTGGTGGTAAAGAGCATGCCTTTAGAAAACAAGTAGATTAAATACAAATTAGTGATTTTATGGTTCAAAAAGTTGAAGTAGATTTTAATGACTTTGGATATGATGACATTAACGGATTACTTGGGTTGGATTTGTTAATCAAAGCAGGATTTAATATAGACTTGCTTAATCTTGAAATGAATATGAACGCTTGAAAAGAACCTTATATAAAAATAGGGTTCTTTTTTGCTGATAAATGGAATTACGCAGTGGAACTGCCTATTAAACTATAGGGTGCGATTGTTGAATAAGCAGCAGTCGCTATTTTACTATTGGGCAGTTTAGTGCAAGTGTAGCCCCTGACATGACAGCCACACAGGATAGAGGGATTTCGTGTAACTGAAGGATTCGAAGCTGGGAATTATTATATTGTTCATCACTATTTTTCAGGTTGGTTTTATTTATTCCCAATTGCATTATTTACTGTAAGCGGAGTTTTATTTATACTTTGGATGTTATTTCAAATTAAGTATGCTTACACCAGCAACAATTTAAAACTAAAACCTTTAATTAAGTGAGTTATCTTTTCTCCAAATGTGTTGGCGGTGCTTTAGATAGTATCGCCTTTTTATTTGATTAACGTAAAAGATTGTGAAATATTGTACTCAAACTATTGGGTAGCGTTTGTTCAAAAGAGGCAATTGCTTCTTGTGTTAAAGAGGGAGTTTAGTGAAATAGGCTGATAGGGGGATTTTGTCCGAAGCAGTTATTCAGCACGTAGGAAGCACGACTATACCAAATAGTATTACAAAGGGTGATTTAGACATTCAAGTCAGGGTTAAAGCCCATCTTTTTCCTAATGCTGTTCAGGAACTCTCAAAGTTATATGAGCTAAACGAGGGCAGCGTAAAAACCGAAGAATTCAGAGCCTGATACGTTTATTAGACATAAAACATGCGTTCGTATATAATGAAGATGATTCATCAATTTGAAAGGATGTGGTAAAATGATGGCACAAGAAGCAGTTCTGGAGAAACCGGCTAATTACCAGGTGAAAAGGCCGGATTATGATGCTCTCTGGAAGAAGTTGATTGAAGAATTATTTGAGGAGTTTATGCTATTTTTTGCAGCAGATTTATATGAGCAAATTGACTTTTCCAAAATGCCGGATTTTCTTAAGCAGGAACTGTACAAAGAAATTATTCAGGAAAAGAAAGGCCGAATGATTGCCGATCAAATAGTGAAAGTGTATTTGAAAAGCGGTGAAGAAAAATGGATATTAGTACATGTGGAAGTCCAAGGTAAAGAGGAAGACGATTTTGGTAAGCGGATGTTTCGCTATTTTTACCGAATTTATGACCGGTTTGACCGGGAAGTCTACGCAATTGCACTTTTAACGGAACAACAAGCGCAAAATCAGACGAATGGATTTCACTATAATTTTTATGGCACCAAAATAGATTACACATATAATATATATCATTTTAAGGAAAGCAATATCGAAAAACTTGAGCAGTCAGCCAACCCATTTGCAGCTGCTGTCATCGCAGGCATTTATGCTAATAAATCAAAAACAAATGCATCTAAACGTTATACGTTCAAACGAAAATTAATGATCCAAACATTGCAGAAATTCACCTCCCAACAAGAAAAATCTCGCACATACCTATCAGCATTATTTTACTTCATTGATTATTTGCTCCAAGTCCCAAAAGAATACAGTCAGCAATTGAAAAACGATATTATTCCATATTTAGGAAAGGAGGTTGCACAGAAAATGCGTGCAGAAAAAACGGATACATCTCAAACTTTGGCGGAGATATTTGAAGAGATGAAGCGGGAGGGCATAGAGGAAGGGAGAAAGGAAGGGAAAGAGGACGGAAGAAAGGAAGGAAGAAAGGATTCGTTAATTAAGGTTGTTAGGAAACTGGTAAAGAAGGGTTTCACAAATGACGAAATAGCAGAAATCACGGAATTAGGAACTGGGGAAATAGCGGAATTGAGAGAATCATTTTAGCATAAGTGGAAAGGAAACTGATTGGCTTGATCTTAATTCGTTTCGTTTTCATTATCATGATCGATAATAAATCATCACATATTTAGGAAAGGAGGTTGCACAGAAAATGCGTGCAGAAGAATTGGATTTATCGCCAACATTGTTTGAAGTTTATAAAGAATGGAAGGAAGAAGCGATAAAGGAAGGGAGAGAAGAAGGGAGAAAGGAAGGAAGAAAGGATTCGTTGATTAAGATTGCTAGGAAACTGGTAAAGAAGGGTTTCACAAATGACGAAATAGCAGAAATCACGGAATTAGGAACTGGGGAAATAGCGGAATTAAGAGAATCATTTTAACATAAGTGAAAACGAAACTGATTGGCTTGATGAGTTTCACTTTTAACAAAGATCAAAAAACGGAGGGATGTGAATGACTGTTATAAGTCCGAATGAGGCTTAGTGAATGGATTTATAAAATTTTATTTTGGGGGTTTTTACCCTGAATTGCGTGCTATCGGCCCTTTTTATCTATGTTCCAGGCGTTTGAATCGGCTGGGGTCCGAAAAACTGGCAAAAATGATGAAAGGGAATGAAATCATAAAACAAATACACATTTGGTTTTTCAGCGATTGGTAAAAGGGGATCAGTGAGGGATTACCTAACGATAAGCTTCACACAATAGGAATAGCTTTTTATTATTTTCTTACTCGAATGCTTATTTAAGGGATGAAATAAAAACAAATATGGATAAGCAAAAGTCTGCAATTGAATGTAGACTTTTTTAATTTGACTTTTTAAGCAAATGGTTTATATAAGCTAAAAATTTAAATTAATTTAACAATTCAATATTGTTATGTTAAGATGTAAGTACATTATAATTCAATAACTTTATTGTACTTACGTTATAACATATGCACCGTATTGTCATTCAAACAAAAATGGATGTGATTATGATGGCGGATAAAAAGACGCGTAAAGTAACACAGATGGGAAATAGTTTAGGAATAGGTTTGCCGAAAGATATTGTTGATGCTTTAAACATCAAACGTGGCGATGAAATCGAATTTGACGTGAAGGACAATCGAATGATTTTAAGCAAAAAGAATCGTTTAGAAGACCAGGTGGATGTTGAAATGATGAAAATGCTTACGGAAACGTTTAAGGAACATCATCGTGTATTTGAAAAGTTAAAAGACAGGTGATGAAATGAATTATTTATTGGCTAAAGATGTAACCTTAATACACTTCATCGTCATGAAAAAATATGGGGAGGAGGGACAAGCTGGAATAAAGGATGAGAGGTTGTTAGAATCGGCGGTTCACCTCCCGCAACAATCTGTTTTAGGGGAGGATGCTTATCCTTCTTTATTTGATAAGGCTGGCGTTTTATTTGAATCATTAGCGGGAAATCATTGTTTTGTTGATGGAAATGCGAAAACGGCAGTTGCGGTGCTTGATATTTTTTTAAAGAAAAACGGGTTTAAACTAAAGCAAAATGATCAAGAAATGAAAGAATTTACAACACTGGTTGCAGAGGGGCAGGTTCCACTACCATATATTGCTAATTGGCTGGTGGAAAATACGGAAAAAGGTATGTAAGTGTTCCTACACAACCCAAGTTAATAGGCAAGCAATTATCAGGCTTTCAACCAGTAATATTAGAAAATTCTTCTTCCCGCTAACTTCTTTATTAGAGGAGTAGGTTCTGAAAATAAAACCGATAATGCCGACAATAATGAAAGCAATTGCAAAGTTTAATCCAAATTCAACGATCATATAATCCCTCCGACTTTTGATGTTAATTAGCTTTCATTTTACCATTTTTTGCATGCCATAACCAATCGCAAAAAAACTAGTTATTGTTTAGATGGTTGAATATATGATGGGGGGTGACATACATGAACGTTGAGTTAACAAGATTTAAAGTGAAAAAAGGTAAATCAGAACGTGTAAATGAATGGGTGAAGTTTTTGAATGATCATGCCAAAGATGTTCTTGTAACCTTGGAAGATGAGAAGATGTACGTAGAGACTATTTTTAGAGAACATCTAAATGGGGATGAGTTTCTATATTGGTATTCCGTACAAGGTGAAGGCGGGCAGGAAGTAGAGCAATCAGAGCATTGGGTTGATCAGAGGCATTTAGAATTTTGGGATGAGTGTATTGACGAAACTTACCTGCCAATTGATTTAAAAACAGAAGTCGTTATGATTCCTGAAAAGGTAAGAAAAAGTATGGGGTAAAATTTTAACCGGCACAATGAAATGAGACCTCGTCAAGTGAGGTCTCATTCATTATTTATTATGATTTCCTTTCTTCACGGCATTCTGCATGGATCGTCTATTTTCCAAACCTTTATCACTAAATGCATTATCACTATTCAAGCGATTTTCAACTGGTCCACCGTCTAAATTGTCATTATCTCTAGCTGATTTATCTGCGTTGTTATTTTCCATTGTTTTCACTCCTAGATTATATCCATATCTTTATTATTTCAAATCGCAAAATTTCTATACTTTTGTGGCAAAGTCAGTCACTCTTTACCAATTATATTCTCAAACACTTCGGTTACATTATTAGTAGGAGGTGTTTGAAAATGGCAAAGGATAAAGAAAAAAATCAGGAAAATATTAATGTTGAACTCGGTGGCATGGGTCTTTATGGAACGACATCAAACATGGAAATTGCAGGATATGAGACTTCTGGCGATATTGAAAATGCCGGAAAATTGGATAAAGGTTTCAAAAAGGGAGAAGGCCATCGTGGTGCAACCGCATCATGGAAAGGGAAGCACCAAAGGGATTAATATTGGCTGGAAAATTTGCAGATTGAGGGTAGGTGACAATATTGCCTCAATCAATTGAATACGAAAGCAGAAAATACCGTTGAAACGTTATTTTCTGCTTTATTTTAATTATTGTCTATTCCAAAAGCGTTGCTGGGCAATAGCAGCGACAAAATCTTTCCCGAAGTCAGCATTGTTTCCGGCAAAGACTACACCGGCTAAATTATTTTCCGCTGATGACTGAATAAAGGACTGCCCGGTCGTAGCAACACCAATTGGTTTAAAATGTTTATATGCTACTTTTGTGTAATACATAACGTCTTGAAGGAATTTTGCTTCATTTTTAGAACTTCCACCAACAATATAAAGCGAGTCAAGCAGGTAAGGACTAGTTGTCAGGAATGTCTGGTCAACTTCAATCGTTGTACCATCCGCTCCTGTAACCGTACCAAGCGTTTCACTTACAATATCTATAAATACCCCGCATTGCTGCAAGTAGTTAAGCACATTTGTCACTTCTTGACCGTTAAAGCCATTGCCAATAAGTACACCTACTTTTTGTGTATATGCGTAATTCGGTGAACTGAATATGCTAAGAGAAGGATAACTTGTTGAAACAGGAACATTCGTCCCGCTTGGGCGGTCTACACCAACATTATCAGCAACAATACATGCCATCTCTTTATCAACGTTGACAAGCAGATTAACAGCTTGCTGACGAACAGATTCGCTTTTACATCTCCCAAGCTGATAGCTAAGTGATTCAATCAAATGCTGCTTTTCAACTGGTGTCATGCTATTCCAAAATATCCTTGGTTGGGAAAAGTAATCTTTGAACGATTCACTTCGGTTCCGAATTGTGTGTCCATCTACTTTCTTTGGATAATGCTCATATCCCCCTTCTTCCGGAGGCGTTGTGTAGGGCGTATTATTTGCCAGCGAATTTTTGTGATACCATACCTTATCGACATCGATTGAAAAGGTATTACCTCCTCTACGCTGGTTATTATGAAACGGACAGATCGGTTTATTGATCGGTAATTCCTGATAATTCGGACCAAGCCGATGATAGTGTGCAGGTAGGTATGCAGCTAATCTTCCTTGCAGGACGGGATCATTGGAAAAATCAATGCCCGGAACAACATTTCCAGGGCTAACGGCCGATTGCTCCGTTTCCGCAAAGTAATTATCCACATTTCGATTCAATGTCAACTTGCCAATAAGCTGAACAGGGACAACCTCTTCCGGCCAAAACTTTGCAGGATCGAGAGGATCAAAGTCGTATTTGAATTCATCTTCCATCGCAATCAACTGGACACCTAATTCATATTCCGGATAAGCCCCACGGTCAATGGCATCGTGCAGATCTCGCCGGTGGTAATCCGGATCGATGCCACCGATTTTCTGAGCCTCATCCATAAGCATTGCATGTTCTCCAAGAACAGGTTTCCAAACAAACCTTACAAAAGTTGCTTTCTCTTCTTCATTGACAAACAGGTACGTATTAATTGACCACGATGCCATCATTCGATAGTTTTTTATAACGCCCCGGTCAGACATAATCCATAGGGTCTGATGGATCGATTCCGGATTGTTGGCGACATAATCCCAAAACGTGTCGTGTGCGCCAGTAGCTGTAGGCATATCATCACGTATATTATTGAAATACGCATGCATCGCATCCGGGAACTTCATCGCGTCTTGATTAATAAGCACAGGATTATTAATCGTTGTCAGATCATAATTTCCCTCTTCTGTGTAGAACTTAGCGCCCCAGCAGCGCATATCCCTTGCCGTATCCTTTGATCCAGCTCTCCCTTGTACGGTAGAAAATCGGTTAAATACAGGAGTCTTTTTTCCAGCTTCCTGTAAAAATCCCGCTTTTGTCACATGCCTCATGGACTGATAGCATTCAAACTCCCCATGCGCTCCGTAACCTCTTGGGTGTACGACTCTTTGCGGTATCTCTTCTTTTACAAAGTGGGTCATTTTTTCAAAATATTGATGGTCTTCATGTAATGTCGGGCCGCGTACACCCGCTTTTAATTGGTTTTGATCGTCTGATATTTTTCTCCCTTGATTGGTCGTCATTGGTTTTCCAGTGTTTACTTTACGGTACTGATCCAGTTGTTCTTGTTTGGGGTTTTTATTAACAGGCTTCTGGTTTCTTGATGACTTATCATCCATGCAATCACCTATCCTCATCAGTTATTTAATTCCACCTATAATGTATGCTTCGATGCTTGTGTATATTCAACCTTGGGCGATTTTTAATAAACATAGGGAAGGGGATTAAAATGTTGATGACATTGATAAGTTGATGTTTCTTCTCACGGGTTGATGTTTTCGCGTACGGGTTGATGTTTTTGCATACGGGTCGATGTTTTCATGCACGGGTCGATGTTTCTTCGTACGGGTTGATGTTCTCGCATACGGGTTGATGTTTTCGCGCACGGGTTGATGTTCTCGCATACGGGTTGATGTTTTCGCGCACGGGTTGATGTTTTCGCGTACGGGTTGATGTTTTCGCGTACGGGTTGATATTCTCGCGCACGGGTTGATGTTTCCTCGTACGGGTTGATGTTTTCGCGCACGGGTTGATGTTCTCGCGTACGGGTTGATGCTCATCGCACGGCTCGGGAACTAAATTGATAAAATTGTGCTGTCTCCGATAATTGCACTTTCTACGCGGTTTGTTCCATTTCCCAGCAACCAACCAAAAAATTATCAAATCCATGCCACCTAATCACGATGACATACGATTGTAACGGTGAAAGGAGAAATAAATCGGATTCAATCGGAAGTTTTTTCTGCTGGATAATTCGATTTCTTTTTACTATAAGCAGTGTTGAAAGGGGGAGAGAGGGTTATGCAATGTCACACATTATCGGTTAAGGAAGTAGCACGTTATTTGGGAGTTCATACGGATACGATCTACACCATGGTAAAACTTAAGCAAATTCCGCACGTGAAATTGCGAAATCGTATTTTGTTTACGCAAGAGACAATTGACGAATGGATGCAGGGTCAAGCAAGGGAAAATATAGACAACTGACATAACAGACAGTTCACCTCCACATTTGATCAAACAGTGGGGGTACTCGTCCGTTAGTCGAAAAAAATCTACTACCTGAAAGGATTGTTTTTCATGAATTACTTGAAGGAACTCAAAGCATTTAAGGATTGGCTATTAGTGAATGATCTGCCGGCACATGCGATTGTTTTATGGTATACATTAATGGCACTTAATAATTCCGTTGGCTGGAAACCACATTTTAATGCACCTAATTCAGTGGTGGGAAAACTTTCTGGATTAAGTAAAAGTCGTCTGCATGAAGCCAGAAAGCGTCTGATTGAAGCAAATTTTATTACGTGTGAAAACGGCAAAAAGGGTAAGGCGCCTGTTTATAACATGATTTCGCTGCTTCAGCGTGATGATCAATCGATGGGCTCGTCACGATACCAATATCGGGATCCATCAACGGACCGATTGCAGGATCAATTCCGGGAAGAATCACAAAACCAATCACAAAATGCATCATCAGACCAATCACAGTACAAATTACAGAACGAACCAGATCCCCAGTATCGAAATCAATCTGGGGAACCGTCTAGTAAGCCATTACAAAATCAATCGCAACACCAGTCACAAGAGCATGTTGCACCCAAAGCAGGCGAATCCCAGGACGAATCCCAGAACCAATCGGATGATCCATTTTGTGACCAATCAGGGTACCAATCCCAGGATAAATCACAGCATCCATCCAGGACCATACCTAAACAGAAACAAAGAGAAGAAAGAAGAGGAGATCCGCACGTTGAAAATCCATTTGCCTTGTATCAAAAATATTTTGGCACGCTTCATCCATCGTCAAAAAAAGCTTTTACGGACTGGTGTGATAAGCTTGGTAACGATATGATGATCGCAGCCATTAAGCATGCGGTAAAGCACGGGGGTCGATCATTTCGTTACATCGAGAAAATTTTGCAAGAATGGACAGATGCAAATTTACATACGGTTGCCGATGTTGAAAAATATGTTAGTAGAAAGTCATCTTGGAAGGGTGCAGCTTCTTTCCAAGATCAAATTAAAGCAAACAATAAAGCGGTAATTGCTGAATTACGGGAGGAGGGGTGGGCATGAATCATCATGAAGCAATGGACGTCTTAGAAACAATTACCCAACTATATCCGAAAAGTGAGTTAACGAAGAAGAAAGCACAGATGATCATACCTCAATTTAAACAAATGGATTACCAGCGTGTGATGGATCGACTGAAACAACATGTCGCAACATCCCCTCATCCACCAACCGTTGCTGAAATTGCTGACTATCCACCAGAAAAAAATGAGGCGTTATCCAAAATTCGGGAATGGCAGCATGAAGCTTCCAGGGTGCCAAAAGCGACAAAAATGAGGTTTCAGGAGCAATTACGTAAATTGATTATGGAGAAATCATATGATGACTAATACGAACATGGAGGCTGAGGCGGCGATTCTTGGAGCTGTTTTGTATGATGGAACTGTTTTTAAGGAGTTAACCGTACAGGAAGAACATTTCCATTTTGCCAAACATAAAAAAATCTATCGTGCGATGAAGAAAGCATCTGAGCAAGATGATTTAGTCGACATGGTTATGGTGACAACGTATCTAGGGAAAGACATTGACGAAGTTGGGGGAACAACCTATTTGCTGCAGATGGCGGAATCTGTGCCAAGTATGGAGGGATTGCAGCATTATGAGCGACTGGTGTTTGATTCCTACCGAGCTAGAGAATCTAGTAAACATGCATTCGCGTATGCCGAGAATCCAACCGATCAACGTTTGGATGTGTTGATCAACAGTTTGCAAACGTATCGAGATGCTGGTGTTGTAAAAATGGAAAAAACAACAAGTGATTATTTGATTGAAATCACCGAAGCAATGTGTGATCCACAGTCTGAGCAATCAGGTTTCATTACAGCCTTTGATGAATTTGATGAAATGACTGGTGGATTGCAGCGTGGGGAATTAATCATTGTCGCAGCACGGCCCTCTGTTGGTAAAACCGCATTTGCCTTGAATCTAGCAGCAAATCATTGCAAAAATGGTGGATCGTCTATCATGTTTAGTTTGGAAATGGTGACAAAACAATTACTACAGCGACTCATTTCCGCTGGGGGAACACTTGATGGCCAAAAATGGCGCAGCATGGCTTTTTCCGAACAGGATTATGAACGAGCTATCCGAGCAGTAGGTGATATTTCCAACTGGGAGTTAACGATTTTTGACCAAAAACGGACGATCACTGAAATTCGTTCCGCTATAAGAAAAACTGCGCTGGATCGCCCGGAGGAAAAACATGTGGCGTTCATTGATTATTTACAGTTAATCGCTCCTGGTGGCAAAAAAGAACGACGCGACTTAGAAATTGGGGAAATCACTAGGGAATTAAAGCTACTGGCGATGGAATTAAACATACCGATCGTCTTGCTTTCCCAGTTATCACGTGGTGTGGAATCAAGACAAAACAAACGGCCGTTAATGTCTGACCTTCGTGAATCCGGAAACATTGAGCAAGACGCTGATTTGATTGCCTTTCTATATCGTGACGATTATTATGATACAAATTCAGACAGGAAAAACAAAATTGAAGTTATTCTCTCCAAACAGCGTAATGGTCCAACAGGGACAGTGGAACTATTTTTCAATAAAGAATATGGCCGATTTGAGAATACGTATAATAAGGTGATGAATTGAGACGCCTGAGAAAAATTCTTTTAGTGAGCCGGTTTGATTCGTTTTTCATATGTTTATGGTTCTAATGTATGTTTCTACACTTCCCGAAAATACTAGGGGTAAAGTCTGACCTGGAGGAAGTTTGTAGATGGAAGATAAAAAAAAGTGGGATTTAATTTCGATTGCTTCAATTCCGTTAGTTATGACGCTGGGGAATTCGATGCTCATTCCGGTATTGCCTGTAATTGAAAAAAAGCTTGCCATTAGTTCGTTTCAATCCAGCCTAATTATTACGGTCTATTCCATAATTGCAATTGTCCTTATCCCAATTGCCGGGTACCTATCGGATAAATTCGGCAGGAAAAAAATTATTATTCCCAGTTTGATTATTACTGCTGTTGGTGGGCTTGTTAGTGGTCTGTCTGCGATGCTCTTGGATAATTCCTATTATTTAATTTTGCTAGGCAGATTTATCCAAGGGATCGGTGCATCAGGAACTTTCCCGGTAGTTCTTCCATTAATTGGGGATATGTATAAAGATGATCGGAAAGTCAGTACAAGTTTGGGGTTAATTGAAACCTCCAACACATTTGGGAAAGTATTAAGTCCGATCATTGGTGCAGCATTGGCGTTGATCGTCTGGTACGTCCCACTTTTGGCGATACCGGTATTTAGTTTTGCTTCCCTTCTGCTTGTTTTCTTTTTGTTAAAAGCACCAGAGCAACAGGAAGAACCAATTCCGTTTGGGAAATTTATTGCATCGATCAAGGCAATTTTTGCAGAAAAGGGCAGGTGGCTTTATGCGATTTTTGCTATCGGATGCATCTTAATGTACGTCTTGTTTGGGGTATTGTTCCATTTATCGACCTTGCTGGAGGAAACATATAAATTGACCGGTTTGCTTAAAGGTCTAGTCCTGGCAATTCCATTACTTGCTTTATCCATCGCGTCTTATATCACCGGGAAGAACATTGGGCAAAGTAAACCATTAATGAAGTGGCTGACATTTTCGAGTTGTTTATTGCTATCATGTTCTGTTTTTGCCATCAGCTTTTCGGAGCAAATTTACCTATTAATTGGCGGATTAGTTTTCGGTGGAATTGGTATCGGTGTATGCCTTCCATGCCTGGATACATTTATTACAGGTGGCATCGAAAAAGAACAGCGAGGGACAGTCAGTTCGATTTACAGTAGCATGCGGTTTATCGGTGTTGCGCTAGGGCCGCCATTGTTTGCTATTATTATAAAATCGTCCCATCAAATCCTCTTTTTATCGACTGCAGCGGTGTGTGTGGTCGCGTCTATTCTGGCGTTGATCGCTATACGACCGAAGAATCATGAGAAGCAAGCGGAATGATGGGGATTAAAACTGATTAAGGGAAATAAATCGCTAGGTGGCGGTTTATTTCCCTTGTTTTTTGGTGTTGCTTTAATGAGCACCATTTAGTTTTAAAACCTATACAGAGGTGGTAACGATGAAAAAATTTATTATAAGTCTTGTCTTAACAGTCATTTTAATAGGCTATCATGTACCAGCTTATTCACAAACAATAAATGAAACTGATACTGAATTATGCGATACACTCCAATATGCACTAATCAATAGCCTGAGGGAGCCAATTGATAAAGCCATAACTGAAATTTATAAAAATGATAAACATGCACCAGAAGGACTTACTTGGGCTTCGTATGACACAAAGATTTTAAAGATAAAGCAGATATATGGAGTAGGTGGGGCATATGAAATCACGTTGAAAGTAAACCCTTATTATCGTGCTCATATTACGTATGGTGAAGATGTAATTGTTGTACGCGCAGATGGTACGTTAATTGATTATGAACATTTAAAAACTTACCCAAGAGTGGACTTTGACTAGCTGATTTTATTTATTTCCATAACCAGGTATAATCTTTCTACTAAAGGGAGGTGAGATATTAAATGAAACTTTCTATAGGAAGAAACGTAAAAATAATAGGAGGGACCAACAATGAAAAGATACATTATTTTTGCTATTAGTTTTATATTGCTATTTTCATTATTCCAAGTTTTATCCGGAATGATCCTGACATTTACATACACTCCAGATATAGCAGAGGCTTGGAAAATGAGCAGTCATTCATCTCAAGAAGTTATTATGAAAGGGAATAGTTCCTTTCTACCTACATTAATTCTTGCCTTTCTTTCTGCTACAATTGCTTATTTTATTTCGAAAAAATTTACAAAAAGCAATAATAGTAGCAAATAATGATCGTATAAGCGAGTAGTACGGGAAATTTAGTTCGAAGGAGAAGATAGCAATGCCAATTCAAGTGATTTTTGTCCTGTTAATTGGGGTCGTATTTATTTATTTTGGGTATTTAATTTTCACTGGTAAAGCACCAACATTACTTGATTTTTTCTTAAAACAGGGTGTTTCCTATAGCGATAAATTATCATCAAGGTTTTTTGGTACAATTATTATAATTATTGGCATTATTATTTTAGTCTTACCTTATATTCTTGGTATTGAGAACATGAATATTTAGGAAGAGGTTCAACAAGACGGATACACAATAAAGATACAAATGTTATAATTTTTACTATCTTTTAAATTTAGAAAGTAGGTTGATATATATGAGTAATAATTCTATTATTCAAATGTGGGAAGACTATCGAAAAAATAATCTAAATGCACCAACGGATTATGAGGCGTGGGCATTTGGTGACTCAAAAGAGATGGCTGATGAACTTGCGGCATTAGTGTTAGAAGGAACGAAAACCGCAACAGCATCAAACTATTCGCTATATGAATTGGATAATGAGGATTTACCGTACGTTGGTCTGCACAATATTATTCTCAATGGGGATGAGGAGGCTGTCGCAATCGTAGAGACGACATCAGTAGAAGTTGTTCCTTTTGATGAAGTTACAGAAGAGCATGCATACTTGGAAGGAGAAGGCGACCGTACATTAGCTTATTGGCGTGACGTTCATGAGACATTTTTCAAAAATGAATGTAAAGATACAAATATAGACTTCCATTATAAGATTCCTGTTGTTTGTGAAAGGTTTAAGCTGCTGTATAAAAAATAATGTATCTGTCAACTTGCGATGGTGTTTTTTAAACAGGGAAATGATCTATATAAAGTAAAGAGGGATAACGGTGGGTAAAACGGATGAAGGGTACAGAAAATTTAAAGTAAGTTTTCATTTTATTATTCTGAGTTTCGCAATAGGTTTGATTATATCAACAATCGTCGGCTTTAACGATATGGAAAGAGCATCGCTTTATTTAATTTTAGGTATTTTGTTTGCCGGTGAAAGTATATTTGGATTGTATAAAAATTTTAACAGGCGGGTAGTAATGCAAGAAGAAAACAGCAACCATTTTTGAAGGCGCTAATTAGGTAAGGAAGGTCCTCGGTGGGATCCTGGAGCGATGAACAAAATTATCACCGAATGATTTTTTGCGGTTTAGTCCTGATATCCCTAAGTTCTAGCATTAGCAGTGGTTATTTTAAAAACAAGCACACCATTGGATACTTATGCCATTTTTAATGGACTTATTCTTATATTCGTTAATAAACAGAAGTGATTTTACTCCTTAAACAAACAGGAGTACCAATCGAATAGTAATCTTTCTTGAGAGTAAGCCGTATGCAGAAAATCTCTAATAATTTACTCTTTTCAAGAAAGATAATAAAACACGGGCAGTAACCATCGATTGTTTTAAGGAGGAATATTGTTGAATAATAAGGTGGTTGAATATGTTTTTGGGAGTGAAAGCAATGCGCTTAAAGGAATGCTTTCGATAGTAATTTATCTTTTTGCTTATATAATTTTAGCAGACTTATACCCAAATTCTAGATACCTAGGAATCCTTCCAACAATCATTGTACTAGGAGTGAGTGTACTTTATTATCTTTTAAAGGTGACTCTTTATCAGAGAAACAGAAGTAATATTATGAACTTGGTGGCTTTATCAACATTATTTATGATCTCCATAATAGTTGCTTTCGTTTGTAACGGGCGCAATTAGTTGTAAAGAAAAATCCCCCGAGTTTAAAGAGAGTTGCCAATTCTGGGGGCCTTTCAATAAACGCTTACCATAAATAAAGCGCCCTATCTTGTGGAAACGGCCCAGATCACAAAGTTCGTACTTGTGGATTCTATCAAGATGAATACAGAAATTCTATTATGTGTAGATGATAGGTGGAATTAACAATGAAAATAAGATTACTCGTAACGATTTTATTTACAACGGCATTCATTCTGATGGCCTGCAATGATGATACTGAACAAAATAAAAACAGTAATCAAGCTGCACAGAGTCATGATAATGCGGAAGAAAACGACTCTACAGACAATCAAGGAGATAAATTGGAGTCCACATCAGAATCAGAGGAACCAGGCACCGACAGTTCTGATGAAACAGCTTCAAAAGAAAATAACGGCTCAAATGATCAATCCAATGTCGAAAAGAGTAATCCATTGTCTGACTATTCTTCTGATGAAATTGAATTTGCTCGCGTTTGGCTACAGCTTGGTGCGAATCAAGCTATAGAAAAATTGTATGCCAAACATATCTCAGCTGGTGAACCACTTAACCCTGATGATGAAACAAGTACGGATTATCCAGAAAATGTTGTCCAATTATCAGGCGCTCGTCTAGTAGATGGAGTGGTGACGTATAGCAGCAATGGAAATGGAACAATAAACGTATATAATGTTCCTAAACGCTGGGACGGTAAGAACCCCGCTGGTGAGGACACCTATAAAAAAATGACGGAGAATACAAAAAAAGTATCCATTGCCCCTGGTGACGATGAAAAGGTTGAAGAATTGATTAAAATACTTGAAATTGATTAGTAGATGATCGGAAAGATGCTTTGGAATTTCTAGTGAATGAAACTCTTAAAACAAATGAATTGATTGTTAATTATCGTTTGCTTATAATTGGTAACTATGTATAAATGAGATGGAGGAATTTTTATATGAATATATTAGTTATAAAAGCTAACAATCGCCCAGCATCAGAGGGGATTTCTAGTAAAATGCATGAAACCTTTATGGAAACGATAAATGATACGTAAAATTTGGATGTGACCACCTATGATATTTTTGCTGAGGACATGCCATACATGGGACAAGATTTATTTAATGCGCTAGGTAAAGTTAAAAGTGGTGAGGCATTAACAGATATAGAACAACGCATTTTAGCTGCAAGGAAAAAAGCGATGGATGCTTTAACTGCTGCAGATCTCGTTGTAGTTGCATTCCCATTATGGAACTTAACGATTCCGGCTAAATTACACACATTCATCGACTATGATATACAGCTGGATTCACCTTCAAATATGATAAAGATGGTAATATGATTAAATTAATGACAGATAATAAAGTAATTTTCCTAAACTCTCGCGGCGGTATTTATTCCATACCAGAAACAGCATCAATGGATATGTCTGTTAATTATATGCGCAATGTATTTGGTGGCATTTTTGGGATGGAAATTCTGGATGAAGTAATCATTGAAGGCCACAATGCAATGCCAGAAAAACGAGATGAAATTGTGGAAGAAGGTTTACGTAAAGTAAAAGAGGTTGCTTCTAAATTAGCTTATCAACCTGCGTAATAGAAAGAGCGTTCATTTACTCTTGACAGCAAGTTTTTTTCTTATAATTTCAGGACAAGGTTTGCAAAAAATTGAAATAAATAAATGGTGTACAAACATTGATTTCGTGCTATAATTAACATAGGAAGATTGTAAATGCATACAATAATAAAGACCGCCCATGCTGGTACATGAAGCGGCCGCAATAGACCGAACCCCGTCAAGAGGGGAAAGGTAGCGAGCGAAAATAATCCCTCACAGACCTGCTAAAGTGCATGAGGGATTATTTTTTATGGTTATTATCAGAAACGATAAACGCCACCAACATCCCGAAAGATATCATCAGCGTTAGTGCACTAACAATGTCCATTGGCAAGCACCTCCCTCCCTGGGAAGTCTCCCAAAGAAGACTAACGGCAGATCGACAGTGCTACCAAACCCCTCATGCGAAGCCAGTCTATTGTATTTTATTATAACATATTGCTTTCATTTATACTGTTATTTTTGTGGAAATACTTACCTTTTTAAGTTAGGCATGACAAATGAACAACATTAGTACAAATCATTGTTCTGTGATTAGCTAATATCAGAGAAAACTGCTCAAGAAAGGGCGCTTTTTCCTAATATTATATGTTATAAAGGATCATTTAAATATTCAACGGATTACTGAACAAACGCACTACATATACAGGGGAGTACTAGCGTAAGGAAAATACAAAGAAGTATGTAAATCCACAAATCACAAAAGGGGACCTAACAAAAATGACACAAGAGATTCAACTACGTGCACTAGAAAAGGATGATTTAGCCTTCTTGCACAAACTGTTTAATAATCCGGACATCATGAATTTTTGGTTCAGTGAATCTTATATGTCACTGGAACTGATGAAGGAAAAGTTTGACAAAAATAAAGATGTTGAGCAGACACGTGAATTTATTCTAACAACCCAAGATCAGGTCAAACTGGGCTTTGTTGGTCTGTATGAAATCGAACAGCGACACAGGAATGCGGAATTTGCTATCATGATCGATCCCGCACATCAAGGAAAGGGTTACGCAGCTACAGCCACCGAATTGGCGATGGACTATGCATTTTCGGTACTTAATCTCCATAAACTTTACTTGATTGTGGCCAAAGCAAATGAAAAGGCCAGTCATATTTATGAAAAAGTCGGCTTTCAAACGGAAGGCGTCATGACTGAGCACTTTTATATCAATGGTGAGTATCATGATTGTATTATGATGAGTGTTTTCCAAAGGGATTATTGGAAGATGAAGTCATAGAAAAAATAAAGCAAGATCCAAACAAGGTTCAGAAGTCATGAAGACTTTCTGAACCTTTCTTTATGCTGACTTCGAAAGCTTCTTTTTGTAAAAGACTGTTTCCTAAAAGATAATTAGAGATTGATGTAGTAATCAAATGGTTTAAATTCGATTAAACAATCAAGTGCTAATCTAGCATATATTTGTGCCCATCATCGCTTTAATGGGCCATATAAGTGAACAATATGTGTTACAACGGATGTAACTTTTTTAATTATTAGTTAAGTGTGTTTATCTTATTGAAAAGGATTGTACAATATGAATGAAAAATATAAAATTTACATGATGCACTAAAAATGGGTATGCCAAATAACCTTCCTTTATTACTCGATCTTATGAAAAAGTCTCGAAATACTAAATGATAAAAATGTGTCAATGGATGACAGTGCCCGTTTCGGATATTGGGCATTTGTGGAATCAAGAAAAGATATCGTAAGCAAGTAGAAGTTATGTTGAAAAAACAATGTGTACAAACATTGATTTCGTGGTATAATTAACATAGAAAGAATATAAGTGCATACATTAATAAAGACCGCCCATGCTGTTACATGGAGCGGCCTCAATAGACCGAACCCCATCAAGAGGGGCTAGGCAGCTTTAGGCAAAAATAATCCCTCAGCGCCGCTGAAACGCATATGAGGGGTTATTTTTTATGGTTTTTGTCAGACATAATAAACGCCACCAACATCCCGAAAGATATCATCAGCGTCAGTGCACTAACAATGTCCATTGGCAAGCACCTCCCTCCCCGGGAAGCCTCCCGACGAAGACTAACGGCAGATCGACAGTGCTACCAAACCCCTCATGCGAAGCCAGTCTATTTTTCTTTATTATAACATATTACTATCATTTATACTGTAGTTAATGCTGAATTTTTTGTCTACTTCAAGCTGGGAATTAATCATGAGAATTCGCTTATACTAAAACTTAGCGAGCTTTTCTGTATGTAATTTCTGAATTTTTTTGAAAGCAACAAAATCATTATGTTAAAATAAATATCACTGAGTGAATTCATTTTCTATCTAAAAAATAACGGATACATATTTAGAATAAGCTATAAGGGGGGATTACATGGGTGTGTTTATGTATATGTTTTTAATTGGTATAGTAATTGGACTTGGTATCTATGCGCTGACATATTTTTTCAACAAATCCATGACCAATAAAAATAGGACGGTCATTGTTTTTGCTAGTGGGATCTTTGTATTTTTAGCAAGCATTATCGTCATTGGCGGTTTTGCGGGTATGCCATTTGGGGTGTTAGCTTTAGGGATGATAACCATCGCAATTTTGTTTCTTGTTTTTGGAAGAAAAGTATTGTGGAGAAAGATTATCTATACTATTGTCATTCTTTTTGTCATTTCAACCATCACATATGACTACCTAAACAATGTTGATTATTGGGTAGTAAAAAAATCGGAACATAACACGAACACATATATGGAAAACCTTCAGCAAAATAGCGATGTCCGGGGATATAAAACAGTTACCATATCTGAAGGAGCCAAAGCTATTATTCTTTCATTGGGTGAAGAAATGGCTGGCAATAGTATCGAAGTATTGGATGTCGAGGAACAAGGATACACGACTCATGTAAAAATAAGGACGTTTTATGATCAATCAACAGAGAAAAATCCAATGATCATGATAGGGTTAGATCGCCTGCAGAAGGAAGTTGTCATCACAGATACGGATGGAACGGTATATGAAGAAGTAGAGTGAATAGTTGGGGGATTCTTTTTCGGAATTGAGTAGAAAATCTACTTGTTACAGCCTTCTAAAATGAAACAGCGAATTACTTTCTAAGAAACCACCATAGTTAAAGAGGTGATTTTAATTAATCGGAAATTAGTGAAACAACAAATCAAAAATTGCACAATTGATGATTTAGAAGCGTGGAGAAATCACGCAGTAAAGTGCAAGGATTATTTTTTGAAGTATCGGAATGAATACGAGATTGAAGAATGTAACTTTATCATTTTTCATATTGATCAACAATTGATGATATGAGGAAACTAAGTAAAAAGCGGGTTAAAGAATTGAAATTCATTGCAAGTTCCTTTGGTTATAGCTTTTCCGAAAACTGGTAACCATGAAAGAACGAGGCTATATGAATTTTTATCAAAGGAGTGGATGACAAAGACAATGGACAAAGAGCATGTTTCTAGTGGAGCAAGGAAAATACGTTATTGTTGGTGGATTCATCTTTTAATTTTTGTTAGTGCACAACTTGCTTTCTTCATTGTTGATAATTATTCCCATTGGGTTATATTCAATCTAAATCCGCTTGGAGAATGGGTTGAGGCTAACCTTAGTTACCTTTGGGATTGGATTCAGCTATACGAATATCAACTGTTTAATTTGGTAACTGTTGTCTGGGGAATTGCTTTAATCATCGATGGAATCATCTCATTTTTTAATGCAATTTTTCACTCTACTAGAGACGACATATCTAAACCCTAGCGTAAAAATTCACCCTAATAAAGCGAGATACATTAGGGTGGGCAAGGAAAACCCGCCCAATGATTGACGGTTACTTAATGGTTACTTGTCTGCCACTGAGCCAACCAGTTATAAGAACAAATATAGAAATAATTAATAATAGAAATAGCGGCGCCGTCCAACTTCCTGTCAAGTCATGTAAGCTACCAAATAATACTGGCCCAAGTGCGGCAAGTAAGTAACCGAATGATTGTGCCATTCCCGATAGTTCTGAGGCGTCATATCCATCCTTTGTTCGTAATGTAAAAAACATCATCGATAAACTAAATCCACTACCACATCCAACTCCTATCATGATAACGGAAATAATGATCAAGCTTGGATGCCCGCTTAGTAAACCGAGTACACCTAAAATAAAAATAATCCCTGTCAAGGCACCCAATACTTTTTGCTTGTTCATTTTATCAGCGATAATTGGCATAACAAATGTTGTAGGGATTAGAGAGAATTGCATCAGTGATAACATCCAACCTGCTTCACTCGGAGAATACCCATTTGCTTGTAATATTTCTGGTAGCCACGTCATCGGTGTATAAAACATAAGTGACTGGAATCCCATAAAAATGGTTACTTGCCAAGCTGTAAAAGAAGTCCACATATTTGTTTTCTTGCTTTTCTTTGTTGAATCAGATGTGGATGTTTCTGTAGAATGATGCAATTGTGGAAACCATAGAATCAGCGCAATTATCACTAATATCGCCCAAGCTCCTAGCGCCCCTTGCCATCCGAAACCACCTATATTTGATAACGGTACACTAAATCCCGATGCTAATCCGCCGAATATATTCATGACAACAGTATAAAGCCCCGTAATGATACCAATTTTCAATGGAAAGCTCATTTTGATAAAACCTGGCAATAATACGTTTCCAAAAGCAATTGCAATTCCTATTAGAGCAGTACCGACAAACAATGTCCCAACACCAGTAATGGAACGAATGATCATTCCAATGAACAGTATGATCATCGATAGGAAAATAGTTTTTTCCATTCCGAAGCGGTTGGCTATTTTAGGTGCAAAAGGAGAAATGAATGCAAAAGCGAGGAGTGGTAACGTAGTAATGATTCCAATTGCTGCATTACTTACTCCTAAACTATCGCGAATTGTGGGAACTAACGAACCGACAGATGTTAAAGGAGCACGTAAATTAGCAGCGAATAACAGTATCGCGGCTAGTAATAAAAACGCCCCCTGCTCTTTCGTTTTTCTTTGCTGTATATCTAACGTCATTTTTTGTGCCTCCACTGTTATTTCAAACCCATTTCATGCATTTATTTAGTTTAACGCAACGATTTTAAAATGCAAAGTATGTAACTTCAGTTGTCATGTTGGCAAAATAATCAATCTTACTATAAGGTGGCACCGAACATTTTAAAAGGATAATGTGCTAGGAGAAAGGAAGCAATAAAAGTAAATATCACACATAATGAGAAGGTAAATAACTTTAGGGAAAGCGTATAGTTATGAACAATAATATGGTAAAATAAATGGTAAGATAAATTTGAAAAATGGGATATTTTCAAACTAGTAATGTCGCGAACTTTATTTTTTTCATACTCCAAGATAAGACACAGATCGTTCCATTCTGAGGTGGACTTGGCGTAAAAATTGGAAAGTTGATTAAACTTAATAGGAGCCTTTTGTATGAAAAATACGTTGAAAAGTTGGAAAAACCCAGCGGTATTATTGTGTTCGGTTGGAATTTCTAGCATAGGTGACTTTATTTACTTAGTTGCGATTAATATTATCGTATATCAAATTACGGGTTCAGCAGCAGCTGTTGCAGGGCTTTGGATCATCGGACCATTAACGAATATCGTAACAAAATTCTGGACTGGTAGTTTTATAGACTATCGAAGTAAAAGAAGCGTAATGATCGTAACATATATAATGAGAGCAGTGTTCATCTGTTTCATCCCCTTAGCACCAAATATGATTGTTATCTATGCGATCCTAGTTGTCTTAAGTGTAGCAGGGGCTTTTTTCAATCCATCATCCATGACGTATGTTGCCATTCTTGTGCCAAAAGAAAAAAGAAAGCGGTTTAACTCAATCCGCTCATTTGCAAGTTCCGGTGCATTTATTATTGGTCCTGCAATCGGGGGTTCACTTATTTTATTAACATCTGTTGAAGCAACATTATGGCTTAATGCATCATTCTTTGTAATCGCTGCAATTTTATTACTATTGCTTCCCGATAAAGAAAATATTGATAAAGAAACGATTCCGACATTGACTTTTTCACAAGTAGTCCGTGACTTTACGATCGTTCAGAAATTTATGGCTAGCAATAAATATGTTTCGTTTATTTACCTCGGTTTTATTATGGTTATGATTTTTTCATTTGCTATGGATGCACAGGAAGTAGTTTTCACCCAACAAGTCATTGGGCTTTCCGAAATGGACTATAGCTTGTTGATTAGTATAACCGGAATTGGTTCGGTGGTAGGTGCAGTTTTACTGTCTCTTTTTTCAAATAAATTTTCACTTAGATATATGATTGTCATCGGGTTAACCATGATGATAATAGGTTATGTGATCTATGCATTTTCCTGGTCTTTTGCATCGATAGTTGTTGGATTTGTAATTTTAGGTTTCTTTAATGTGTTCCTAAATGCTGGGATGATGACTTTCTATCAGAACAATGTTCCTGTAGACATAATGGGTAGAGTCACAAGCATTTACCAGCTCATCCAAAGCGCTGTTCAAGTAGTATTTATTCTGGCAATTGGGTTCGTGGCGGATCTTGTTTCCTTACGACTCACGATCGTCACATTAGCACTTGTCATGTTGCTAGCATCGTTTATTTTTTCATTTTTAGTTTTGATGCCAAATAAAAAGCTTTTTTACCGGGAAGATGATAGCCAAGACGAGGAATTAAATACAACAGTATAAAAGGGGAAGCATCTTCTGTCATTTAAGGACATAACTGAGGAAAAAACTGAAAAGAATACGTAATTATCTAAATCGGGAAAAGTGGTGCCCGATGTAATTTAGAATCGTTGCAGTAGAATTTGGGAGGAAAGAAGTTATGGATATATTCCAATTCGAATCGTATCTAAAAATTGATACCGAACAATTTCATGAAGTAAATGTAAAGACGCTGAATCATTATCTTGAGCGTTATATGTTGACTGTCCCATTTGAAAATATTGATGTGCAAAATCAAAAGCCAATTTCAGTTGATGTGGACCATTTATATAACAAAATAGTTCATCATAAACGTGGCGGTTTTTGTTATGAAATGAATACATTATTTCGGCATTATTTATTAGAAAAAGGATTCGATGCGCATCTTGTATCAGCAACCGTTCATACACCAAATGGAGGCTGGAGCAGGCCAGGGTCTCATATGTCTCTCATTGTTTATTTAGATAAACCGTATGTAGCAGATGTTGGTTTTGGCGATTTGCCTTTGCATGCGATGCCATTGGATTACGAAGATGAGCTTGATATTGTAAACGATATTAATGGATCCTATCGTGCAATTTATATAGATAATGACAAGTTTCATGTACAAAAGTGGTTGGGTGATCATTGGCGTACGTCATATGAAGGTACATTAACATCACGAAGCATTGCCGAGTTTAACGAGCCATTAGCCTTTAACCAGTATAATGAAAACTCAATTTTTGTAAAGAAACTTGTAATCTCGATACCTAAGACTTATGGTCGTGTAACCATGTCCGAGAATGACTTAACAATCACGCGACAAGGGGAAAAGAGTAGAACACCTGTAACAAAGGGCAACTATCAACAATTTTTAAATGACTATTTCGATTTACATGTGAAAATAGCATGTCTAGAAAATCTAAAAAGCAATTAGGCGTGTTAGAGTATGTTTTGAATGGCTGTGTCGCAAAAGTACTTTTAAATAGAGTTTTCCTAAAGTGAAATGATGCAACGATATCCAGAGCGACTTTAAACTGTGAAGTAGGAAGAATCCTTTGAGGTGATCAAAATGAGTGCGTTAAGTAAAAATGTAAAACAAGAACTCGCAAATGCATTGGACGATAGAAATGAGGCTATGTTTGTGGCCGATGGAAAACTGTTCTCCCTTGAAGTGTATAATACGGAATCAGGAGATGAAAGTCTTGGCAATTTGGAACAGGAAATTGAATCATACCCGGAATTAAAAGACTCGCTCCAGCGTTTTCTTGATA
Organism: Lentibacillus sp. Marseille-P4043; assembly: GCF_900258515.1. Taxonomy (NCBI): domain Bacteria; kingdom Bacillati; phylum Bacillota; class Bacilli; order Caryophanales; family Bacillaceae; genus Lentibacillus; species Lentibacillus sp. Marseille-P4043. The sequence goes on from NZ_LT984884.1 coordinate 2,720,815, forward strand.
ATCCTGACATGAAAAGGTATACCGCAAAAGAATTAAAGGAGCTGCGGTATGACCAAAGAAGATAACATGATTGATGAAATTGATCGTCTGTTATCTTCTTTTCCATATGCCAAAAAGATGGTTGATCAAGGGGCCTTCAAAGATTTGCGTTGCCTTACATACGGAAATCGCCGCCATCGAATGCTAAATTATGTGGTTTATGAAAATGAAGAAGATATTGATGTCATTAACATTTTGCCATCTCGTTCAAAGCGAAAACGAATAAAATAATTCCTGAATCGGGCCAGATTGTTACTTATAAAAACGGAAGGAGGAAATGAATATGAGTAAGGTTTTTTTATCTCAGTTTTGGCTGTAATATTTTTTACTTATAAACTTGTAGTGATACTCAAAAGCGAAGAAGCACCGAAAAGTAATAGGAGACTTGCTTGGTTATTTTACAGTCTTAGTGTAATCGGATTAGTAATAGGTAACGCTTATTTCTACAATTCGGTCTAAGTAAGTCAGTGTTCTGCAATCGGGCGCATATTCGAAATAAGACTTGGCGCTTGTACACATAAGGATCATTTAATTGAGTAAGAAAAAGGAGGGATGAGGATGGATCAAAAAAAGCAAACAGAACCATTTGTTATCATAGGTTTTGTGTTGCTCGCCTTCGCTTTTTTATTCAAGTGGGAATTTATATATAGCGAACCTGTTGTCGATCGGTTGCTTGGTTTGATTGGCGTAACTGCGTGGTCTAATGGTAATAGTGGTTTTCATTTCACAGGAATTATTTCTCTTATACTATTAATTATAGGTCTGTTTTTTCTGGCCAAACGATACAGCGGTAAATTGATTTTTGTTTTCTTTCTTGCGATGATACTCATACCCACTAACTTGTTTGCAAACGTGTATCAATCAAACTTTGCAAATGGTATTTATGCGTTAGAATTCCAACAGGACGCAAGCAATTGTGAATATGATACAAATGATTCAGGTATTGTTGAAGGCAATTGTAAAATCTCCATTGTGAACCATAGTAGCGATCCCGTTACTTTCCGTGTTTCAATAGACCAAAAATATGATCACAATAGATTCAATGTAATGGACATAATTAATCTGAAAGACCACCAATTAAAACTTGATGCGAATGAACATAGAACATTTGACATTAATTTCAGACATTCGCTTCAATCGTCAAAATACCAAAGTGTAGGCGGGCAACTTGATATATTTAATCTCATAATCGCTGATGATGATAATAAAAGGCGGTTATAGAGTCATCGAAATACAAATCCATTTCACACGACAATTCATATTAAATGATTCGTATAGATTTGCTTTTCCATTAGTTATTTTGGGTTGGTTCATTATTTATTTGGTTGATGAACTTATAGCACTTTTTTCTTTAGGAAGTTATCAATGGCTATGTGGTTTTTAGTAACGGGTACATATATATTGTTCACGCTGTTACTTTATTTAGTTTGAAGAGGCTATCTTAACTATGGCAAAAGGACTTACTTCTGGAATAAAACCAGCGCCCATATGCCTATCAACCACTATCGTGAAACTTCAACCTGTTTGTTATCGTATGAATAGGTTAAGCCAGATCAAGCGGAGTTGATTTAAAATGGAACACTACGGAATCCAGCCTGGGTTTTGGAAGGAATTTTTGATCATTATGGGAGCAGTAATTTTTCTCATAGCTGTAATTCCAGCTTTTCTTCGCCGTTTAATGGGGGCTGATAAAAAGATGTGGTTCTCGTATAACTACATCAATGAATTTCATAAAAAAGGTGATTGGACGTTACGTATCATTTTTATGATCTTTTTTATAGTGAGCGCGATCATTTTCACAGCCAAACCAATCATCTTACTTCTTATATCGACCCTTTTCACAGTAATTCAACTTGGGTTTCAAACATATGTTGAATGGAAATTTTCCAGGAATCGCAAAAATTACAAACTATCACTTATCGAAATTAGTTTAATCTCCGTTGCTATGACCGGAGTGCTATTATGGCTCGAATAATATAAAATCTCTATTGAATTGTATCGGATAAGGTTTTCCACAAAATGACAAATTAGCAAAAGACAATTATCTTTAATTAAGAACACTTTCATATCATATACAATGGCAATAATCATCACATAGAAAATAGTTGCAAAAGGAAAGTTAAAAAACTCCTTAAGCAAATAATATAATGGAAATATAATAGTCGCGTTTTCCTCAAGGAAGGTCGGCGGCGCATTCCTGTCGGTTGTAGTGTCATACGATATGCTATAACGAAAGGGGGTGTTGCCCATTCTGGTTTTGAGAAACTGGTTCTAATGATCGCTTTCGCAACACTTGTTGTAACGATTACAGACCAGAAAAAATAGACCTCCCTGAGTTTTAGCGAACGAGTGAGGTCTATTCCTTGCTTGCGCTGACCCCTCTTGAAGGGGAGCGATTCATTGCTGGCCGGAAATATTCACGTATTTTCGGTCTTTATTAGCTGTCGCACAACACAGCTTTTCGTTTGCTTCCATTGATATACGTAATGTGGCATGTTTCTTAAAACTTCCACAATATTGCTAATATGAGAGAGTTATTTCATCATCGAAAGCACTTAAAAAATAACGAACACTAATTATTAGGTGTGTTTTTTGAAAAAAGAGAGGGAAAATGAAAAAGATTAAAACATCCCTTTTTAATTTAATCGTGTTATAATATAGTTTAATATAGTAAAGAAATCGGGGTGATTTTAATGGAAGAAACATTGAAACAAATACTCAGTGAACTTCAAAAGACTAATCAACGCATGGTTGGTTTTGAGAAACGCATGGATGGTGTAGAGAAACACATAATTGGTTTTGAGAAACGCATGATTGGTTTTGAACAACACATGGTTGGTTTTGAGAAACGCATGGATGGTTTTGAACAACGCATGATTGGTTTTGAACAACGTTTTGATAACTTAGATAAAGACATGAAAGAACTTAAAGTTGGGCAAGAACAATTGAAAGACAACACAATTAATCGGGTTGGGTCATATATCGAAGAAATTGCTAAACACGTCGATGTGAGATTTGATGAAGTAAAAGACACTTTAGATGACCAACAAAGAGTCATTGATACGTTAGCAATTCGTTCTGTTAAAAACGAAAGTGAAATAAAAGAATTTAAACGCATACGTCAACTACCCACCACTTATCGGCCTTTCGGCCTGATTGAAGTGGGGGCTTGAAAAAGCTTTAGTTGTCTAGCCTAAGTCTTCATTGACTACGTTAGTTTGGTTATCACACCCATGGATGATACCCTAGTCCATTGCTCTGTGCCGGCACTGTAATAGTTCTGAATGGGGAGGAACGGTCAACCGGAATTTGGCGGTATTACCGCAAAGCCTTACCAACATTGGCGAAGGGTAACCACTCTGAGAGGAGGAACACAATGATAGTGTTCGTTATCAATAAGCATGGCAAGCCTTTAATGCCGTGCAAACCAAGAAAAGCAAGATTGCTGCTCAAAGAAAAGAAAGCAAAAATTGTTTCCCGCAATCCGTTTGGAATTCAATTATTGTATGAAACCAATAGTTACACACAGGAAGTGAAGATTGGCATTGATTTAGGAGCGAAATATGTTGGCATCGCCATTACGAGCGAAGACAAGGTGCTAGCCAAAGGGGAAGTGGAGCTTCGCCAGGATGTCAAATCTGCCATTGATACCAGAAGAACATACAGACGTTCCAGAAGAAACAGGAAAACACGTTATCGTAAACCGCGTTTTCAAAATCGTACCCGCGGAAAAAGATGGTTGCCGCCGAGTATACAAAGCCGGGTGGAGAATACTTTCTTTTGGATTGACAAGTTTTGTGACCTTGTGCCAAATCCTAAGTTGACAATGGAGGTCAGCAAATTCGATGTGCAAAAAATGATTGATCCAGCTATTCAAGGTGTGGCCTATCAAGAAGGTCAAACGTATGGCTATCATGATGTGCGCTACTTTGTATTGGCAAGGGACCACTATACTTGCCAAGTATGCAAAAAGAAAGGCAAAATTTTGAACACACATCACATTATATACCGTACACACGGAGGTTCCAATCGGGCAGACAACTTGATTACCGTTTGTACAGACTGCCATACACATGACAACCATCAGCGAGGAAACATTCTTTGGAAATGGATGGTAGAAGGGAAAAGATTGCCCCAGTACAAAGAAGGTCCGTTCATGAATATTGTTCGTAAGAGGGTATTTACCAAGTATCCTCATGCAAGAATTACATACGGATCAGTGACAACACCGAAACGTAAAGCATTAGAATTGGAAAAAACGCATGCAAATGATGCGATTGCCATCAGTGGTATTTCATCCATCAAGGAAAACGCCAAGACAACGTTCAAAATCAAGCAATTCCGCAAAAAGAAACGTTCATTACACGAGGCAACGGCAAGAAAGGGACGTAAATCTAAAAACATCACGAGTAAAAGAAATGAAAAGAACAAGAAATATCTTAAGGGATTTTATTTGAATGACAAGGTAAGGTTATATGAGAAAACCGGATACATTACAGGCTTTACTGGAACAAGTGGTGCTTATGTCAAGTCCATTGATGGAGATTATATCACCATGCCAAATAAAAGCTATAAACAAGTAAGTCTCAAGAAATTGACACAAATCAGTCATCATAACAATTGGCAGTTTGAATACAAAGCATTTGGCTAACGCCAACCGAAATTCTTCTCCCACCTACTCATTGGGCTATAGCCCTTCACATTCCTTGAGGAGGGAGACTTCTTTCGGAGTACAGTTAAAAATCAATAAGGAGCGATTATGCTCTTATTTCTTCAAATATCCACTTCATAGAAATCCCTATTCATACCATTTAAGAGGAAATACTATAATGACAGCATGANTAACAATTGGCAGTTTGAATACAAAGCATTTGGCTAACGCCAACCGAAATTCTTCTCCCACCTACTCATTGGGCTATAGCCCTTCACATTCCTTGAGGAGGGAGACTTCTTTCGGAGTACAGTTAAAAATCAATAAGGAGCGATTATGCTCTTATTTCTTCAAATATCCACTTCATAGAAATCCCTATTCATACCATTTAAGAGGAAATACTATAATGACAGCATGATCAACTGTTCATTGTAAAACTATCTAATCTTTAATACAGTCCAAACAAAGCACGGAAAAACAGGATTTAAGTTTATACTGTAATACTAAGAAAATATTTATCCTTTATTAAATTGAGCATAGCTGAACAACTTTAGTACAAATCATTGTTCTGTTATTGGCTAATATTCAAGAAAAGGGCGCAGTAATGGAATAAGAATAGTCTTCCCAAATGGGGCGCGGTTCACCCCTGTTAGCTGCTTTTTGACTTTTGATTTGAAAATTGCCTTGTCATAAGCAAAGAAATTATCAAAATAAACTCCAATACATTCATGATCGGAAAATTTTTGATCCAAATGGCTAAAATACCGCCTAAAATCATGACGAGTGTGCCGATAAAAAGCCAAGGAAAGCGGAATTTCCTCATTAAAATAAACCCAACAATACCGAGAACTAGGGTGATGATGATTACCATGATAAGACTATCTGACGGAGCTGCACTTTCATAGGTCAATACGTCATTTTTCCATTTTGGCTTAAGCTTAAGTCCCTTTATCGAGGCTAGCAGTTCATAAAGAATGCCCCCGATAGTCATCAGCCATGCTACAGCCTTCCAGAACGTTTTTTTAGCCCATGGTAAACCAGTCCTGAAACAAATGCTCCAAGCGAAAAGAATTAGGGTGGGAGTGAACAGTGCATGTAACCAAAATCGAGCATAGCTTAAATTTTCCAGCAATTTCCCTTCACCGATAAATCTTCCAAATGCTATGATGAGGTTATCGTATATAAGTCCGATAATAACGAGCAGAACCACATTGGTGAGGTTTAACAAGCCATAATTTCTAGAAAGAACTAGCCCCCATATGAATAGACAAAAATAACCGAATCCAAGGAGGAAGAAAATAAACGTATCCATTGGGCCACATCCTTTTTTCCTTATTGTCACCTAATTCCATTTGGTTACTCGTGCCCCCATGGAAAAATCTCAATATGCGGATTCCGAGGAACTAACGCACAACGAAAGAGGTGATGCAATATTAATCGGAATTTAGTAAAGCAGCAGATAAAAAATTGCACAATAGATGAATTAGAAGCGTGGCGAAAGCATGCTGTTAAGTGCTTGGATTTCTATTTGAAATATCGGAATGAATTTGAGATTGAAGAATGCAACTTTGTCATTTTTCATATTGATCAACGGTTAAATGAATGAGAGTTAAGTAAGGGGTTGTTGGGAAAACTCTTTCCTTATGCAACACGATATGAGATAAGCAATTTTAAAGATTTTTGCAGGTGGTATATAAATCTGCAAATTTTTTTATGAAAAATGGAAAGTGGACTTTACAAAAAGACGAAGTAACTTTATAATGATGGAAAGTTAACTTTCCGTGATGAGGAAGGAATTATAATATGAAGAACAGATTGGAAGAAATACGAAAAAAATGCGGAATAAATCAAGAAGAACTTGCTTCAGCTTTAGAAGTAACCAGACAAACAATTGGTTCTCTCGAAAATGGAAGATATAACCCATCAATTATTTTGGCATTTAAAATTGCACGTTACTTTGGATTGAGTATTGAAGAAATTTTTATCTATGAGGGGGAAGCGAATAATGAACAATAAGTTATTGTGGTCTTTAGTAACTATTGGTGTTTTACTATTACTGTCAGGCATTCTTTTGGGAGTTGTTGGTGCAGAAGTTTTGCAGATTCCGTTTGTTCGAATGGACTTAGTACCAATAGCAATTGGATTTTGTGGTGTTTTACTATTGTTTTCGAGCGGTTCAGCAATCATACACGAAAAATATAAGACAAAAGAACAACGCATTGAGGAAAATGATGAACGAAATATTACAATCAATCAAAATGCGAAAGCGAAAGCCTTTGATTTGATGACTGTTTTATTTTCATTTGGTCTCTTAGCGTTAGCGATGTTCGGATACATGAACGAGGTATCATTTTTCAGTCTTGCTGGGCTTTATTTATTATGCCAAATTTACCGGGGCTATCATTTCTGGTTAAACACAAATAAAATGTAGGGGAGATATAAGTGTTTTTTTCAGAATATTATGTTTTTAGACGTCTTAGGTAGTTGGGGTTTTGTTTGAAAATAGAGAGGGGGATGATAATGATGTTTTCTGGACCTTTGCTGATGGCCCTTATACCAGGGATTGTTGTATTGATAGTTACGTGGTGGTTTCGTAAAAAAGGCTTTCCTTTCTTAGTAAAAATGCTGCCTGGAATCATCACAATTATTACTGCTGCTATTATCTTTTATATTGGGTTTGTTCAAATTAGAGGATTTGAAGGTGGTGTTTATGGTATTCTCGCCTTCTTTTTAACTATCTTCGCCCTTATATCTTTTGTTATTGGAAAAAAGGATGCTGTTTCGCGATAAGAAACTAAATAAGTAAAGAAAGTAGGGAGTTATGGGTGAAATCAATCCACAATTTTAGAAATAATCATTTTAGTGGTAGGTTTGTTATTGTTGGTCTTTCTATCCTTCCTTACATTCAAAAAGATGAAGAAAATCGAACAGAAAAAGATGTATATGATAAGGTAAATCGATTGTATTAACCACACCTCTTAGATACAATAATATAATAAACGTCGATACATCGGAGGTAAGAAAAAATGGGGAAGTGGTTTCCACGAATTTATGATCCAGCAATGCGACCATTTGAGCGATTTCACTTTAAAAAAATTAGAAAAGAACTTATTGGCAAAGCAGAAGGACGGGTGTTGGAAATTGGCTCAGGTACAGGGTTGAATTTTCCATTTTATCATCAAATTTCACAGGTTGATGCGGTTGAACCGAATGCTTTGATGGTGGAGAAATCGATGAAGCGAAAACATGCTGCACTTGTTCCGATCCATATTCACCAGGTTGAAGCAGGAAAACTTCCATTTGCTGATGATACATTTGATTCTGTCATCGCAACACTTGTTTTCTGTACCATTCCTGATCCTGTCCAAGCACTCCGCGAAGTCGAACGGGTGAGTAAGCATGAAGCTCGAATATTATTTTTTGAACATGTTCGCATGGACCAGGAAATGTTAGGCAAAACACAGGATGTATTAACCCCGTTTTGGAAGAAAATTTGTGATGGGTGCCATTTGAATCGCGATACACTGGAATTAGTAAGGCAAGCAAATATGTCGATTCAGCATGTAGATTTTTACGATAAAGGTTTGTTCTTAACAATTGAAGCGTTGAATGATAAATGAATTTGTGCAGATGAAATCCCGGGGTAACCCCTATTGTATTTCTGTTAAAAAAACACCGCGGGATACACGGTGTGAGTAGATTGCTGTGATGGAGTTAATAATCAATTTCCTCAAAATCTTCTGGTTGCGGGGTTGGTTGTCTTTGTTTTAATTCTTCATTTTGGGAAATTACATCGTTAATCTCTTGGTAGGGTTTTACTTTGCCAAATTGTTGTTTGGAATCTTTTTTGTTCTCTTTATCATGATTCATCTCATACACCCTTTCAGGATTCATTTTACCCAACTGCAAGCAATATATGATGAACTAAATTATTCAGACATTTAACACTTGCTAATTTTTCTGGTTGTTATACTATAAAATCAACTCCGTAACCTTCTTATATTAAATCTTCAGGAACTCTTCTCAGGTAGCAGAATTTCCTCTGTCTGCACCGTTTCTCAAATTGTCTTATAATAAGGCTGTTTTCTAAAGGATTGGGACTGCGATTACTCGTCCCACCGAAAACATTTGTTGTTTATGACACATAAGCTATATAATGCGCAGTAACTTTTATGTGACTTCCTCTCATTCTTTACAAGATGAGTGGAAATCGCGGCTTGGGGGAAATACTCGCTTTCCGTGGGGAACGCTTTAGCCTCCTCGCGAGCAAAAACCGCTCACTGCGGGGTCTTCAGACAGTTCCTTTCCCACAGGAGTTTCATTTCCCCCAAGCCTAAGTCTGATTTTCTGTCCGTGGGAGAAGAAAGCCACTTAATATTAAAATCATTAACAGCTACTCACAATCCAGAAAATTCTTATCAGCGGAGACAGAATACGAAGACTCCTGCGGGAACAATGGTTTTCGGTGGGGCGAGTTAGCGCAGCCCCAGCACGAGCTGAAGACCCCGCAGAGTGGTTTTCTCGAGGAGGCTGAAGCCGTGCCCGCGGAAAGCGAAGTATTCTGGCGGAGCGTATTCAAGCACCTCTGTTAATTAGAACAATTGAAGTCCTTGTAATATTCACTATTACGCATAATCCTTCAACCACGAAATTAAAAGCAACAAAGTTTACGAAAACAGCCTATAATAAAAATTGGATAAAAGGAGCGGAATTTCAATGGCATCTACTTATTCTGCGATAGTATGTCCACATTGTGGGTGTTGTGCAACGGAAGATTATTATTACAGCACAGATGAAACGCTCATTTGGTGTTACCGTTGTGGTTATTCTTATCAAAAGACAATTGATCATTGGAAGGATGAAAATACACCAGTTTTTCAGGAAAATGAATATAAAGGTCATGTTTCGAAAACGGAATAGCGATGGAGTACGGAAAATATTAAATCGTTCTCTATCTTTATCCACCGAAACAAAAGGCCTGTATCATATTAAAAGTGAGAACAAGTATTTTAGAATGGAGGGGAACTCACCATGGTACTATATCAAAATAGGACAGTCTCAGTTGAGGAGTATTTTCAAATTCGCGAAAGTAACGATGCATTACTGGAATATATCGATGGATTTGTTTATATGTCACCATCGCCATCGACAAGGCATCAACGCATATCACGTAAACTTGAGCGTACGTTTGAAGCATTTCTGGATGATAAGTCATGTGAGTTATTCCATGCACCATATGATATTGAATTGAAAAACGAAAAAATAGATGGCACAAAAATTGTTATTCCGGACATTAGCATTATTTGTGATAAAAGCGGCTTTACTGATGCCAGGTATGTAGGTGTTCCAGATCTTGTCGTCGAAATCCTTAGCCCGTCTAATCAGTCCCATGCTTTGGTTACAAAACTGAATCTATATATGGATTATAGTGTTCAGGAATATTGGATTGTCAACCCGATACTTCATTCAATAATGGTCTACGCTCTAAATGATCGAGGTATGTATGAACAGTATGATGTAAAAACAGATACAGGAACGATTATTTCTAAGTTGTTCCCAAGTTTGTATGCTGATCTCAAAGATGTTTTCGCAAATTAGCTGCCTACATTGCGGGTTGTGCAACGAAGGGCATTATTACAACATAAAAAAGGGTGAAAATATACTTCCTTTCCAGAGAATGTGATGTGTCACAAAAGTAGTTTAAGAATGGGGGAGTTCATCATGGTACTTTATCAAAATAGGACAGTCTCAGTTGCAGAGTATTTTCAAATTCGCGAAAGTAATGATGCATTATTGGAATATATTGATGGATTCGTATATATGTCACCATCACCATCGACAAAGCATCAACGCATATCTAGTAAGCTACAGATTGAATTTGGGAATTTTCTTAAGGGTAGACCTTGTGAGGTATTTCCTGCACCGTACGACATTGAATTAATGAATGAAAAAATCGATGGCACGAAAATTGTTATTCCAGATATCAGCATTATCTGTGATAAAAGTGGTTTTACGGATGCAAGGTATGTTGGTGTTCCAGATCTTGTCGTGGAAATCCTTAGTCCTTCCAATCAGTCCCATGATTTAGTTACAAAACTGAATCTATATATGGATTATGGTGTTCAGGAATATTGGATTGTCAACCCGTCACTTGATTCGATAATGGTCTACGCGCTAAATGATCAAGGTATGTATGAACAGCATGATGTAAAAACAGACGTGGGAATAATTACCTCTAAATTTCTACCTGGTTTTCACGCTGATCTCAAGGATGTTTTTGCAAATTAGCCACTTAATATGTTAAAGAGTGGCTAGTTGGACTGAGTGTGGGGATGCTTACATTAATTTGTATTTATGATTTTTGATAATCGGGTCAACGGTTGAACGTTTGGTAAAAATGCTGATAGGTGTTAACTTGGTCCTGGGTCGATACACGAGGAGTAAAAGACCAGCCCATTCGTTTCATCAATGCTTCATACATCTCCATCAAAGTTAATTGCTGCAAGGCCATTTCCACGTGTGCATGTCTAACGTTTTGGTCTTTCATCATTCATAACTTTAGCTGTCGTATGAGCTTCCAATGCAATCCACTTGTTGCCGGTTTCAGCTCTATACCTATTAATCTCGTGCGGATGGTATCTTCTCATATAATAAGTGTCTAAATTTGGAACCTCGACATAATCATGGTGATGAGGATTGATCAACGCTAACATAACCTTAACGTGTACGTGCATGATGTTCGCTTGCAATTGAATAATTTCTTTCAGTTCGCCAATTGTTACCTTACCTTGATAAAGACGAATTATATCCTAGCCGTTGTTTTCATTATCGAAATGGCGATGCTTTTATTGCTTCTGGTCACAACAAGTCTACCTATAGCAATTCTATTCGGCATCCTATGGGGAATGGCCAATGGTTTTGAACGGATTGGCATGAATGTGATTTGGCCGGATTATTTTGGCAGAAGGTATATTGGCAGCATTAATGGTGTCGGCATGACCATTATCGTATTAGGATCAGCATTTGGACCTTTACCATTTGGTGTTGGATTTGACACATTCCATAGCTATACGTTGGTACTCGTTTTTTCACTTATTTTCCCGATCATTGGAATTGTTTGTTCGCTGTTGGCCAAAAAGCCTAATAAAGCAAAATTGGCGGGACGATTGAATTAGCTGGAGAGGGGAAAGGGGAATGAGTAATCCGGTGCTTTTTCTACGTGGGCTTTTCCTTGTTAGGGATTGCCCACTACTTTTAAGTATAGGGATCCTCGTAACTTTCGTCATAATCCATTCAGCAAACAGAAACATCCATAATTTCATCAAAAGAAACCCATTCGCTTCCATCCAATGTAACTAGTTTAAGTTTTTGTTCGGGGGTTATTTTTTGCACTTTTCCTGTAACGTAATGGTCCTGATAGGGGTGGAAGATTTGAATTCTCAGATCCAACCCTTGTTGCATCGCATCAGAAATCATTCCAGAAAACAATTCGATTTGCTGTTCATCCAGTATCGGTTTTGTTCGTTTCGTCAGTTCTTTTTGGTGTTGACGGATCCGCGCTTTATGCTCCGGTAGCATCATGCGACTGGATTCCCACATCAAATTACGGCCTGGTGTTAGTTTATTAGGGTTCATTTCATTTTCCACTCCTTTTATTGCATGTTCAAAAGTTGTTGACGTTGAGGCGGCTCAGTAAAGCTAACGAGGATATTCGCCGCTTGAACATCCCTTATTTGTAATGCCCACCAATTTTTTCAGCTCGACTGAACACTTGCCCGGCATTTGTTAGCGATGATGCCCGGACGATGGCGGTTGGTCCATATTTTGTATAGATATCATCCATCGCTTGAGAAAGGCGTTCTTTTTTTAATGACAAATCGAAAAGGCTTAATTGATAAGGATCGGCTGGCTGCAGCTGTGACAATGTTATCCCAGAACTTCGAATGGGTTGTCGGTCCCAGTGCATCCGGAATAAATGCAATGCTGACCGGAAAATATCCATGCCAAAATTGGTCGGTGATGCCAGCTTTATCTGCCGGTGAAATCCGGTTTTGAAGGAAAAATCCGCACCTCCGACACTGATTGACACGGTATTGCCTCGATAACCATCGGCCCGTGCACGTCTAGCAACTTCTTCGCTTAATTCCAATAAGATCACTTTTATCTCATCAAACGTTTCATAATCCCGAGGTAATGTCATGCGGTGTCCAACTGCCTTTTGTCCATCATGTGTCTTTGTTGTTACCGGGGCGTAATCGATTCCGTTTGCCGTTTGCCATAGGACTTGCCCATTAATACCCCAACGTTTGGTTAATGCATCTACAGAAAAATTCGCCAGCTGTCCAATTTTCCGAATGCCCATTCGTTGCAGGTGATGCCTCATTCGGCTGCCAATACCAAACATTTTACCGATTGGAAGCTCCCACATCGTTTCTTTCATGTTGGATTTATCTAATTGAAAAATCCCAGTCCGATTTTTCTTGGCGAATGCATCACAAGCTATTTTTGCTAATACTTTATTTGGTCCAATGCCAACCCGCGCATAGATGCCTGTTACCTCCATGACTTCCTGCTGTATCTTTTTGGCAATGGTAAATGGGTCTCCGAACAGCTTTTGGCTTCCGGTGATGTCCAAAAATTGTTCATCGATCGAAAATACTTCCACAAGATTGGTATAGTGCTCCAATATTTCGGTGATTTGGCATGACACGTCAATATACCGTTGCATGCGTGGCCGTATAACGACGGCTTCTGGACATTTATTTTTTGCCTCCCATAATGCTTCAGCCGTTTTTACTCCGTATTTTTTAGCAATGGGACAGGCAGCCAGAATAATCCCACTCCGTCGTTCCGGATCGCCTGACACAATCACTGGTTTGTCTTTCAGTTTTGGGTTCTCCGCCTTTTCCACGGAAGCATAGAACGTTTGCATATCAACCAGAAAAATAACCCGTTTCATTCCTAAGACTCCTTTTGAGGAAACTAGTGTTCTGTACCTATATTTTTATTATATGCGAATACACGTTCTTTATGCAATGGTAATTATTTGAATCAACGGCTACTTTTACACAAAAAACAGATACCCAGGCGAATTTTATGCGGGGAAAAAAGGGAATAGAACCGATTAATCATAACTTATTTCATTTGTAAAGCATGTCACTCTTTTTTAAACAGGCTGTAACCGCAGAGGGAAGGTTACCATGATACGATGAGCTTGTCAGTAATTAAAAGTGCGTGTTCAAAAAATTGCCAAATTAGAAGCAAGAAGGTCAAGGCGGCGTAGCTCCTGAGCCCCGGAATGTAACATAAATAGGTACACGAGGAGGGGAAAAGCAAGCCAACGAAGAGATTCGCCGCTTATTATTTGGTTATTTTTTGAACAACCTTAGGGGGACAACAAAATGAAAAAGTTAGTATCTTTGTGTCTTGGTTTAATCATGTTGTTCATTTCTACAATGACCGTTTCTGCAGCTGAGGCTGAATATGAAGTGCGTAAGGGTGACACGCTTTGGGATATAGCTATTAACCATCATACAACCGTGGACGAACTGATGGAGGTAAATGGATTAAAATCAACGTTGATATATTCGAAACAAACATTAAAACTTAAAAAAGAGTATTATACCGTACAGAAGGGAGATACGCTAAGTGAGATCAGTGAAGCATATGGTGATGAAGTAACGGTTGCGAATCTGAAAGCATGGAATGACCTTTCTTCTGATTTAATTATTGTTGGACAAAAGCTGGTAGTAAATGGACCGGAACTTCGACCAGAATCAAAACAAGTGGAAGCAGCGGCTAATATAGAGGCCCATTCCCAAAAATCGGAGACGCAGGGAAGCAAGGAAGCAAGTAAACAGGTCGGGAAACAGCTAACAAAAGCAGAAGGAAGGACATTATCTGTTGAAGCAACAGCTTACACAGCTTATTGTTCGGGATGTTCGGGAATAACCGCAACAGGTGTGAATTTGCATGAGAATCCCAATGCAAAAGTAATTGCTGTTGATCCTAACGTTATCCCGCTTGGCTCAAAAGTTTATGTAGAAGGCTACGGCTATGCTGTGGCAGCTGATACAGGCGGCGCCATAAATGGGAATGCAATCGACGTACACCTCCCGACGAAGAAGCAAGCATATAACTGGGGCAGAAGAACAGTAGAAGTTACAATCGTGGATTAGGAAATTTTTCGGATCGAGTTTTTCCAATCTTCATTATTTATTATTATGTTACAATAAAAGCTAGAAATGCCGAGGAACTTTATAGAGTAATTAGGGGTGAAGAGATGATTAAAATCGGATTCGTGCGTCACGGGATAACGAATTGGAATATAGAAAGAAGGGCACAAGGAAGTACTGATGTGCCACTTAACAAGGAAGGGCTTTTACAAGCGGAAAAACTTGCGGATCGTTTGCAGGTTGAAGATTGGGACGTGATTTATTCTAGTAATCTAGCAAGGGCAAAGCAAACCGCTGAGATAATTGGAAATAAACTAGAAAATAGAACGATTCATTTCGATTCCAGACTACGTGAAAATGGTGGTGGGCTGATCGAAGGAACGACAGAGGAAGAACGGGTAGCAAAATGGGGCCCTGATTGGCGGGAATTGGACTTACATAGAGAAAAAAGCGAAAGTATTATGGCAAGAGGCCGATCGATAA